>JAFGEY010000336.1 GCA_016931365.1 Anaerolineae bacterium | reverse complement strand
GCCTACGTGCCCAAGCACGACCTGTACATCGAAAAAGACGCCTCGATCAACGAAGAGATCGACCGGCTGCGCCTGGCCGCCACCCAGGCCTTGATGACCCGCCGCGACGCGATCATTGTCGCCAGCGTGTCGTGCATTTACAACATCGGCCCGCCCGAGGGGTGGAGCGAAGGCAAGCTGGTGCTCAAAAAAGGCGAAACCAACCCGCGCATCCGCGTCTTGCAGCATCTGGTGGGCATCCATTACGAGCGCAATGACGTGGAAATCAGCCCGGGCAAGTTCCGCGCGCGCGGCGACACGCTGGAAATCTGGCCGGCCTACGATGACGCCGCCTATCGGGTCGAGTTATGGGGCGACGAGATCGAGCGCATCACGCGGGTGATGCCGCTCACCGGCGAAGTGATCGCGACGGTTGACGAACTGGAGGTCTACCCGGCCAAGCATTTCATCACCCCGGAAGAATCGCTGGAAGAAGCGATCCGCCGCATCGAAGAAGAATTGGACGAGCGCATTGCCTGGTACAAGGAAAACGACAAACTGCTGGAAGCACAGCGTATCGAG
This sequence comes from Anaerolineae bacterium, assembly GCA_016931365.1. Next base: position 32,292 of record JAFGEY010000336.1, on the reverse strand, counting down.
CAGCGCACCAAGTACGACATTGAAATGCTGCGCGAAGTGGGCTATTGCTCCGGCATCGAAAACTATTCGCGGCACCTGGCCTTGCGCGGCCCCGGCGAGCGCCCCTGGTGCCTGCTCGACTATTTTCCGCCCGACTATTTGATGGTCATCGATGAGTCGCACATGACCCTTCCCCAGGTGCGCGGCATGTATGGCGGCGACCGCAGCCGCAAGGAAACGCTGGTCGAATTTGGCTTTCGCCTGCCCAGCGCGCTGGATAACCGGCCGCTCAATTTTGAAGAATTCGAGAATCTGATCGGCCAGGTCATTTGCACCACGGCCACCCCCGGCCCCTACGAGCGCGAGCACGCCGAGCAAATGGTTGAGCAGATCATCCGTCCCACCGGGCTGGTCGATCCGCAAGTCATCGTCCGCCCAACCAAGGGCCAGATCGACGATCTGGTTGGCGAGATCAACGGTCGCGTCGAGCGCGGCGAGCGCGTACTGGTCACCACTTTAACCAAGCGTATGTCCGAAGACCTGGCCGATTACCTGATGGAACTGGGGATGCGCGTGCACTATTTGCACTCTGAAGTGGAAACATTCGAGCGAGTGGAGATTTTGCGCGATCTGCGCCTGGGCGTGTACGATGTGGTGGTCGGCATCAACCTGCTTCGCGAAGGCCTTGACCTGCCCGAAGTCAGCCTGGTGGCCATCCTCGACGCGGACAAGGAAGGGTTCCTGCGCTCCGAGTCGGCGCTGATCCAGACCATCGGCCGCGCCGCGCGCCACATCAACGGGCAGGCCATCCTCTACGCCGACAACGTCACCGACTCGATGCGGCGGGCCATCGACGAAACCAACCGCCGCCGGGTCAAACAAGCGGCGTACAACGACGCACACGGCATCGTCCCGGCCAGCATTGTCAAGGCCGTGCGCGATATGACCAACGAACTGCGCAGCGAGTCGAGCAAGATCGCCGAGGCCAGAGAAGTCTACAACAGCGTGCGCGACCGTATTCCCCTAGAGGAATTGACGCGCCTGATCGGAGAACTGGAAGGGCAAATGCACCAGGCGGCGGCCGCTCTCGAATTCGAAAAAGCGGCGCTGCTGCGCGATCAGGTGTTCGAACTCAGGCAGCAGTTGGACGCGCAGGACTCGGAACCAGAGTGGAAAAAGGTGGCGCGCAAGCGATAACGCGCTTTACCGACCGCGACCACGGCGCATCCGGTGAGAGTTGTCGTCCGTGGTCTGTCGTCGGCGGTTGGCGGTCAAAACAATGCATCTTGGTAAATAAGTCAAGATTATCTTTTGGTGCAATTTGAATTCTTATGTCCAGATCAAGTTTTGAGTGGCAGGTCGGCGGCGAAAGCGGAGAGTGGGAAACGATCGCCGAAATCGGAAAGAAAAAGCCCAGGCGGCGGGCGCCGTGGTGGGTGTGGGCCGCGCTTGCCGGGGTGCTCCTCGCCTCGGCCGGCATCGGCTATCTGGTGCTGCGCGAGCGGGTGGAAAAACTCAACGAACAGATCGCCTTTCAAATTCAGGCTGTGATCGACCTGGAAGAAAGAGCCTGGAATCGCGGTGACGTCAGCACCTACCTGGCGCTGCAGGACGACAGCGACTTGAAATGGTACACCGAGCAGGCGCAAATCATCCAGTTCAAGATCGAAGCAGAAAATACTTTTTTGTTGAACGTGCCGCTCAGCGCCCGGGTGCAGAACGTCAACGTGCAGGGCGATGTGGCCTGGGTGGAAACGCACGAAGAAAATGCCCTCGGCCCGGTGCGCCGGATGCGCTTTTATCGCAAAACGACGCGCGGCTGGCTGCACACCGCGCCCGATCCGGCCTTTTGGGGCCAGGCAATTGAATACCATTACGGCGACCAACTGATCTTTCGCTTCCGCAAGCGCGATCAGCCCTACGTCGAACCGGCGATCGACGCGCTGGGCGAGGCATTCTACGAAATCTGCCGCACCGTCGGCTGCGCCAGCGGGTTCAAGTATGAAATCAACGTGGTGGATGGATATCTCCCCGGCGGCATTGGCCTGAATACTACTATTGTCCTTTCGCCGTGGATTTCCGGCATTCCCCTCGAAGGCGAGTGGAGCGAAACTATGATCAGTTCTGCGCTGTACGTGCTGGCCTTTAATGTGCCGCAGGCGCAGTTCAGCGGCGCATCCGTCCATTCCAGCGCGCCGCTGTGCCAGGCCATCATCGACGAGTATGCCGTATGGATGAGCACACATGACCTGGCCCAGGCGCCATTGCTGGGGCGGGTGATCGCCCGGCACGGCGAACGCGTGCTGCCGCAGGTGTTCGAATACCTCAAATCGTCCCCGACGCAAAGCGCGTTTTTGAGCCGCTGGCTGGCCCTGCCGCCGCCTGCCGGATCGGAACAGGCCGCGCTCTATTTCGAGACGCTGCTCAACATCGAGCAGGAGGCCGCCGTCGCCCAGCGGCTTTCTACCTTCCAACTGCTCCAGGACGATCAGGACGGGGTGTGGACGTCCTACCAAAACGAGCGTTTCAACCGGATCGGCCTGGAGCGGGACGGCATCACACTGACGCCGGTGCAGGTGCGCGATATCCAGGTGCAGAATGTCACCGCCGTGATGTCGATCAACAGCAATCCGCTTCTTCACTCGCGCGCAGTGGCTGTGTTTCGCCTGCGCGACGACGGCTGGAAGCGCAACGATTTTGTCAGCACCTCATACCAGCTATCCGGTGCGCATGCACCTACCCCGACAGTCGTCCCCACGCCCACCCCACGCCCCCAATAAAAAACCCTCCCGGAGGTTCAACTCGGGGAGGGTGATTGATTTCGGCAAATCACTCGTGCGTGCGCAGGTGCGGGAACAAGAGCACGTCGCGGATCGAACTTGTATCGGTAAAGAGCATCACCAAGCGATCCACGCCAGCGCCAAACCCGCCGCAGGGCGGCATGCCGTAGCGCATCGCGCGCAGGTAATCCTCATCCATCGGCTGCGCCTCATCGTCCTCAGCGTCGTACAACCGTCCCATCTCCAGGAAACGCTGCTCCTGATCGAGCGGGTCGTTCAACTCGCTGAACGCATTGCCGCATTCCATCCCGCCGATGAAAAACTCGAATCGTTCCACGTGCGTCGGATCGCCGGGCTTGGCCTTGGCCAGCGGCGAAATGTCGCGCGGGTAGTCGTAGACAAAGGTCGGCTGGATCAGTGAAGGTTCAACCTCGCTCAACAGCGACTTGTCGACCAGATAACCCCACGTCGCGCCCTCTTTGGCGGGCAGCCCCCTGGATCGTATTGCCTCGTACAATGTTTCGGCGGTTGGATAAAGTGTATAGTCGATACCCGTGGCATCGATCGCCGCTTCGCGCAGCGAAATGCGCCGCCACGGCGGCGTCAGATCGATCTCGTGGCCCTGGTAGGTGATCTGGGCGCCGCCGACCACCTGCTCGGCGACGTAAGCGACCATCTGCTCGGTGAGTTCCATCACGTCGTTATAGTCCAAATAAGCGGCATAAAATTCGAGCTGGGTGAACTCGGGATTGTGTTTGAAACTGACCCCTTCGTTGCGAAAATCGCGGCCGATTTCATAGACGCGCTCGTACATCCCCACCAGCAGGCGCTTGAGATACAACTCGAACGAGATGCGCAGGTACAAGTCCTGGTGCAGTTGGTTGTGGTGGGTGACGAAAGGCCGCGCCGCCGCGCCGCCATAGACCGGCTGCAAGATCGGCGTTTCCACTTCCAAGAACCCTCGCTCATCCAGGAATCGACGCAACGCCTGGATCACACGCGCGCGCACGCGAAAAATGTCGCGCACCTCAGAGTTGACGGCCAGATCGGCATAGCGCTGGCGATAGCGCGCTTCGACGTCGGCAAAAGCGTTGAAGCGCTGACCTTCTTTTTCCTTGGCGACCGGCAGCGGCGACAGGGCCTTGGACAGGATTTTGAGCGACGTGACCTTGAGCGTGACTTCACCGGTCCGGGTGCGAAAAAGCGTCCCGGTAAATTGGAAAAAGTCACCCAGGTCAGACTGGCGCTTGAACAGCTCAAACTGCGCTTCATCGTTGACCATATCCTGGCGCACATAGGACTGCAGGCTGCCATATCCATCCTCGATGTGGCAAAAGATCGACTTGCCCATATCGCGCAGGCTGCGCAGCCGCCCGGTAACGCTCACCTCAATTTCGTTGGGTTCGGACCTGGCCTCTTTAGACTCGAAGGCTTTGATTGCCTGCTGCGTGGTGTGCGTCCGCACGCACTGGATCGGAAAAGCTTCGACGCCTTGCGCCAGAATCTGTTCCAATTTGTTTAGACGCTGCTGTTCCTGATCGCTCAATGCCATCTATGTCCTCCCCTTCTAGCCCCAATACTTTACAAATAAGCGCCGCTGGTCGAGTAGGGCCACGCATTTTGGCCCGTATCGAGACCCAGGCGCGGCCCAAACAAGCGAATTTCAGCAGCCTAAACCGCTCGCGTGGTCTCGATATGCCGCCACAAAGAACGTGGCGGCTACTCGACCGACGCTTGCTCTCCTTATTTGAAAGGTATTGCCTCCAGCCCAACATCAACGATTCTGATCGTGCTGGTAACAAAAAAAGCCGGAAATCATTCCGGCCTGCCCGGTCTCGCCGGTTCTGGTTATGCTAAAGAAACTGATGCCGCGCAATCGTCGCTCTGCGACCCTCTAGTCGACTGACTGGATGAAAAAGACGATTTCTCCGGCAGGCGCGTTCACAGTGACCTGATCGCCGATCTTTTTGCCCATCAGCACACGGCCCAGCGGCGACTCGTTGGAAATATAGCCGCGAGAGGGATCGGCCTCGGCGGACCCGACGACAACATATGTTTCTGGATCGCCGTCTTGGCCTTCGGTCACGATCACCTGACTGCCCAACTCGACTATGCCGCGAGGCGTACGTTTTTCAATGATCACCACATTTCTGAGTATCTGTTCAAGCTGCAGGATTCGGCCTTCGACAAACGCCTGCTCATTTTTGGCGACCTCGTAATCGGGGTTTTCGAGCGCTGAGGCCTGCTCAAGTGCATCCTGAAGCTGCAGGATCACTTGCGGGCGTTTGACAATGCGCAAATATTCCAGGTCTTCCTGAATTTTTTTCAGGCCTTCTTGAGTCAGAAACGTCACTTGATCTGGCATCTTTTCCTCACACTGAACATAAAAATGGGCGCCGAAAGGCTCGTGTTTGGCGCACCGACCAGCCTATTTGATCTCAATGATCTTGAACACAGCCACACCTCCGGGGGTACTTACGTCAACCGTATCACCCACCCGGCCCCCCAACAAAGCCCTGCCCAGCGGCGACTCGTTGGACACCCGCCCTTCGCTGGGATTGGCTTCGGCAGAGCCAACAATTTGGTATGTTTCTGGCTCATAGCCATCTTCTCGCACGACAACCGTCACACCGATGCCGATCCGATCTCGCCTGCCGGTATCTTCGATGATCTGGGCGGATTTGAGCAGGGCTTCCAACTCTTGAATGCGCCCTTCGATAAAGGCTTGTTCATGCTTGGCATCCTCGTAACCTGCGTTCTCGCTTACATCGCCATCTTCTTTGGCAGAGCGAATCTTTTCAGCGATTTCGGCTCGCTTTTCAATACGCAGATAATCAAGGTCCTGCTTTAGGCGCTCGTACCCTTCTCGCGTCAGAAATTTCTTTTCTGCCATCATGCAACTACTTTCACGAATGATAACAGGGAAAACAAAAAGCGTCGCGCTCACCCAGCGACGCAAAATATTGATTGGCAACCCGACCAAATCAAGCTGCACCATAGACCAGGAGACTGATGAAAAAGTCCATTTTTAGCCGCAGAGAACGCAGAGGCCTCAGAGAATTTTGCCATTCTTTGGAAATCCGAGATATTACACGGTGCTTTATATCTCTGTGCTCTCTGTGGCAAATCAGGGTTTTTCAGTGCGCTCCTGGATATCTTTACAAAGCTTGGGAGAGGATTATACCTCAAATTCGCTTTTTTGCAAAATCGCGTTTTCGATGCTCACACGTTTGTTGTATGAAACCCGAGATGGTGCTAATCCGTATATAAGAATAATACGAGCGCCATATACAGCAGCGTGACGTCGATCAAATACCGGAGCCAAGCCTTGCGCCGATCAAATCGCGCTGCCCCCGGCAAAAGACGTCGATGTCCAACGTGCGTTTGCCTGCCAGTTGCACGGTTTGCAGCACCAAAGCGCCCTTTCCAGTTTGGACGGCGACGTTGCCGTTCAGTGCAAGTACGGTGCCAGGCGCATACTCACGCCTCTCTTTGGCAAACACGCGGGCGCGCAGCACGTTGAGCTGCTGCCCGCGATAAAACGTATAGGCGCCGGGCCACGGCGTGTAGGCGCGGATCATTCGCTCGATCAGGGCCGCCGGCTGACGCCAATCGATCTCACCGTCCTGTTTTTCCAGGCGGCGGCAGTAGGTTGCGCCTTCTGCAGGCTGCGGTTGAGGGACGATCTCGCCGGCCAGCCAGTGGGGCAGGGTTGCGATCAACAGATCGGCGCCGAGTCGGGCCAGACGTGCAGTCAGTGTGACCGCCGTATCGTGAGGTTCAACGGGACAGCGCGTCTGGGCCAGGATGGGGCCGGTGTCCAGGCCCGGATCGGTTTTCATCAAGGTGACGCCGGTTTCGCTGTCGCCGTGCAGAATCGCGGCGCTGATCGGCGCCGCACCCCGCCAGCGGGGTAGAAGGGAGGCATGCACGTTTATACAACCATGCACAGGTATTTCCAGTATCTCGGGCGTCAGGATGTGCCCGATGGCTGCTGTGACGTACAAATCGGGCTGAAAGTCCTCTAGTCGTTGAATCGCTGTCTTGGTGCGCAGGGAGACCGGCTGCCAAATGTCCAACTGGCGTGAGAGCGCCGCTTCTTTGACGGGCGAAATGCAGATTTCGCGCCCGCGCCCTTGTTTTTGATCGGGTTGTGTGATCACCAATATAGCTGGATAGTGCTCGTGCAATGCTTCCAGGCAGGGAACGGCATATTCGGGAGAGCCCATAAAAACAATTCTGGCAGGCATGGATCGGCTCCTGAAAAAAGGCTGGCGCGATTGTAGCATGGTTTCAGGCCAACGACAAGCAAAGCAGGTATCACCAGACAGGCAGCGGTGTTCGTTACACAGCTCGCGAGAGGTTCAAACCCTTTGGAATTCAAACCTTTTGGGTTTGACATTTCGCAGTGATGATGATAAAATGACTCTATCCGTATGGCATTCAATTCTCTACTCTATTCGTTTTTCTTAGGAGGAAAAATGGCAGAAAATCCTATTCCCGTTATGACAGACGAGATCACCAGTGATGACAAGCTGTGGGCGCTGCTGAGTTGGGTTCTCGGCATCCCGGCGATTATTATCCTCTTTATGGAGGACAAAAAGAGCCGTCCGTTCCTCAAGTACAATGCCGTTGTGTCCCTGATCACCGTCGTCGCCATCTCGGTGCTGGTCAGCATCATCTCGGCTGTGACCTGCGGCATCGGCGCTGTGACAGCTGTCGCGTACATCTACCCCATCTACCTGGGCATCAAGTCCTACCAGGGCGAGTGGGTTACGGTGCCCGTCGTCACCGATTTCGTCGCCAAGCAAGGCTGGGCCTCGATCCCCGGCGCATAGTTGCTTTTCTTCCCTGCGCAATGCAGTCCCCAAGCCCGTCATCCTGTGTGGATGGCGGGCTTGGGCTTTTCTGAGATCCTCGATGAACCCTACCGGTGTCTATGTCCACATCCCATTTTGCCGACACAAGTGCCTCTATTGCGATTTCAACTCCTATGCCGGGCAGCAAGCGCTTTTTGCGCCATATCTTGATGCCGTGCAGCGCGAAATAGCGATGCGCGCCGGGCTGCTCACTGCCCCAGAACGGCGCGCGGTGCAAACGCTTTACGTCGGCGGGGGCACGCCGACCGCGCTGCCCGCTGGCGATCTGATCGCCCTGCTCCAGACGGCGCAAAAAATGTTCGCCCTGGCTTCCGGCTCTGAAATCACCGTTGAGGCCAACCCCGGCACGATCTCGCTGGAAGGACTGGCCGCGCTGCGCGCCGCGGGCGTCAACCGGCTCAGCCTGGGCGTGCAAAGTTTTGCTGATGCCATGCTGACCTCGCTGGGGCGCATTCATTCGGGCCGGGAGGCGCGACAAGCGGTCCGCAATGCGCGCGCGGCTGGATTCGACAACCTGAGCCTGGACTTGATGTTTGGCCTGCCCACACAAACGCTTGCCGATTGGCAGGTCGATGTCGAGATTGCGCTGTCGCTTGCCCCGGAGCACCTGTCCCTGTACGCGCTGACCGTCGAGCAAGAAACGCCATTGGCTGCGCGCATCCGGGCCGGCACGCTGCCCGAACCCGACGACGACCTGGCCGCCGATATGTACGCCTGGGTTGAAGCGCGGCTTGATGCTGCGGGCTATGGCCATTACGAGATTTCAAATTGGGCTCGACCCGGATTCGAGTGCCGGCACAACCTGATCTATTGGCGAAACCAGCCCTATCTGGGTTTGGGTGCGGGCGCGCATGGATGGTGGAAGGGAAAACGTCGGGCCAACGTCGCCCACCCCGAGCGCTATATCGCCGCGATCCAGGTCGGGCAGTCGCCGATCGATTGGGAAGAAAGCATCGATCGCCCGTTGGAGATGGGCGAGACGATGATGATGGGGCTGCGGTTACTTGAAGAGGGGGTCATCTATGCGCGCTTTGAGGCCAGGTTTGGCGATTCGCTTGAGGCGATCTATGGGAACGAGATCGCCGATCTCATCGAGCAAGGCCTGCTCGAGAGAACGTCGCAAGGCATTCGCCTCTCTGCCGCCGGACACCTGCTCGGCAACCTGGTTTTTGCCCGTTTTTTGAGCGGGTGAAGGGCTGCTAATAGCTTTGGAAAATGATCGGGAAAAAGAGCAGATAATCTCCCGTCCATTCGTTGACGATCATAACGTGCTTGGCTGCGCCGATCACCGGATTGCCGTTGCCGTCGTACCCGACAGCCGTGGCTGTATTCTCCAGAGAGCCTATATCCCGGACTTGGACTAGATAAAACACTGTAAAAGTCCACGGCTCGCCAAATTCCAAAATCCCATCGCCATCATCCCCGGACACATAAGTCGCTGTGCCAGCCACATCGTCGCTGACAGTAACCCCATAGATCGGGGAACCATCCCCGGCAGTGGTGCCGACGCCGGTTGGCACAATCGACACACTCGACACGGTGATTGTAAAGACCACCGTATTGCCAACGCGCGCTGTCGCCGGGCCACGTTTGATCACAAACAGATTGGGCGCGTACGCAAGATTTGTTTGGTGAGAGGCTGTCGCCGTGATCAAATCCCCGTCAAAATCCCGCGCTTCGACGCGTCCCACGTTGACCAACGGCGTCGGATCGGTTGGGCGGATCACATAATCGACAGTAAACGTCCACTGCTCGTCAAATTCAAGCAAACCATCGCCATCGTCGCCGCCGGCAAACGCCGCCGTCCCGGCAAGGCTGTCGGTCACGTTGACTGCGGTCACAGGAAAACCATCCCCCGCTGACAGATCGTGCGACACGGTCAAAACAAACGTCACCCGTTCGCCGACGCGGGCGCTGCTCGGGCCGGTTTTCACCAACGTCAGCGCAGGCGTATAATCGATTGTCGCCGTATGGGTGGAACTGTTATTGGCCGGGATGGGGTCGGGGCCGTTGCGGCCATCGTCATTCACCTCGACCGTGTTGGTCAACACGTCGACGCTGAACGGAATATCTGGGCTGACGGTCACCACGACCGTCTCGGTGAGTGCATCCCCGGCATCGAGCACACCCAGTGTCCAGATCACCTGATCTGCGCCGATCACACCACTTCCGCTTACCTCTTGGACTGTCACGCTCAGAGGCAGTGTATCGGTCAGGATCACGCCGCTTGCGCTTTGCGTGCCCTGGTTGCGAACTACCAGGGTGTAGGTCAGTACCTCGCCCGGTCGCACACTCCCTCGATCGCCGGTCTTGGTCACCTCCAGTTCAGGTACTGCCGACACAATGACCACTGCCTGCGCACTTGGGTTTGCCCCTTCCACTACCGTCACCACGGCCGTGTTGGTGATTGCGTCCACGCCACCCGGCAGAGGATCGTCCACCCGCACCGCCAGCGTCACCGTCGCCACCGCGCCCGGAGCGAGGTTCAGGTTCTCAATAATGTCGGGCGGCGCACCGACTACCCCCACCCCCAGAGGCTCAATGTGGATGCTGCCGGGAATCAACGTCGTATTCGACGGCACCGTGTCGCTCACCACACCGCCGGTGGCATAGCCAGGACTGGCATTGCTGATGACAATGGTGTAGGTCAACACCTCCCCCGTACTCACTACTCCTACGTTGGCCTCCTTGTGCATTTCCAGCACGGGCGTCCGTACCTGGACTGTGCCCGTCGCCACGTCGTCCGCCCCGCATATCGCCGAGGTTATGGTCAGGGTAACGGTGTAGGTCCCCGGCAGCGCATAGATATGCACCGGTGAGATGGTGTCCGTCACCGTCCCATCGCCCAAATCCCAGAGCAGTGTGGTGTAGCTCGTGCTGGCGTTGGTCAGGATCACCGGCAGACCGGGCCAGGTCTCGGTTACGGAAGGAGAGAAGGCAGCGACCGGCGGTCCGACCACCGTCACTGTCCGGGTGGCGACGTCGCTTCCACACATCGTGGTCACTGTCAGTGCCACCGTGTAGGTCCCCGGCAGGATATAGTTATGCATCGGCGAGATCGTATCTGTCACCGTTCCATCCCCAAATGACCACTCGTAATAGAGTGCGCCCGTGCTGGCGTTGGTAAAAGTGATCGGCGTGCCAAGGCATACCACTGTCGCCGTAGAGGTAAATGCCGCACTGTATGGCGCGTTCACCGTTGCCGTCACCGGGGCACTCGCGCTGCTGTCTTGGGCGTGCGCAAGCAGCGCCGTATTGGTGATCACTTCTCCGCAGGTGGCGGTGAGCGCTGTGGCGACGCTAATCTCCCATACACCAGAGGTGCCCGCGCCAACATCGACGATACGCGTCTGTGTGCCGGGCCAGGCAATGCTGCGTGTGCTGGTGACAATGTCGGTGAGCACCGCACCGGTCACACCCAAGCTGCCGCCATTACTATAGATCACAGTGTAGGTCAGTACTTCGCCGGGCGAGACAACCGAAATTGGCGAGGATTTGGCAACACTCAGATCAACCGTCTGCACGTCGATCTGATTGGAAGGCATCCACTGACCGATGTAGGACATGATTTCGGTGCTTGAAATGTGCGCCAGGTTACGGATGGTGGTATTGGGCGGCAGCGGCTCTTGAACGCGGACGGCAAAGCCCACCGTGCGAACTGTGCTTGTCGGCACGGTATCTGTGTACCAGCGGAGATGTGTCACCGGTGTTATGGGCAAAGTTGCCGTAAAGGTCGCGCCGTTATCCCAGGAATACCATATTTGTCCGCCATACACCGAATCGGTGATCAACCGGGTGTAGCTGGGGATCGGCTCGCGCACGTAAACGTTAGTCTGCGGCTCGGTCGAAGAGAGATTTTCAAAGGCCAGTGTATAGGTAATCACGCCGCCTGGGCTAACCACCGTTTGCGAGGCCGATTTGGTTAATATCAGTTCAGAGATGCGCGTGATCACCAAGTTCGAGTCGCGCGGATTGTCCAGATCGTGATCGAGGGTGGCCCAGTTCAAAATCAGGGTGTCGCGCGGGATAGTGTCGCTAATGCGCACGCTAAAGCGGATCTGACCGGATTCGCCGGCGGCGATTATGCCTGGCACGGCTCCGGGCGTGATAATCAAGGTCGGCGTGATAAAGACCCCGGCGTCGCCATCAACCGCATCGCTGAGTGCGATCCATGTCGTGTTTGTCAAGATAGCCAGGCTGCCCGGTACATAGGTCGTAGGGAGTGGGATCGTATCCCAGATCAGAACATTGGTTGCATCTGCCGAGCCGGTGTTTTGATAGTTCAGCGTATAGGTGATCACCCGCCCGCGCGCAGCCGCCGTCGGCGCAGATTTGAGCAGTGTCATTTCAGGAGCATGGACTCGAGTTGCGACAGTATTGCTGTTTGCCCAAGCCAACTGATCGCTGTTGATATAGGCAATGTTGCGTATCTGGACGCCATCGCGAACAAAGTTGTTGATCTGGACGGTCAGCGTAACGCTGCCGGTTGCACCGGGAGCGAGCGCCCCCAAGACCCAGGTGACGGCACCGCTGGCGCCGTCATACGCGCCGCCAGAAGAGGCGTCGACAAAGGTCACATGTTCAACGGGCAGCACGTCGCGGATGAGTACGTTGGTCATAGTCACCGCCGCGCCCGTGTTTTGATAGGTCAACGTATATACCAGTGTGCTGCCGACATTGATGTCCGCGTGGCTGACCTGCTTGTACAGATCGAGATCGCCGATCGCGACGACTGCCTCGTCCACAGGTGCCAGACGCGCTTGCGCATAGCCGTAATAGCCAACCGCTGTCGCTCTATTGATGTGAATCGATTGGGTCGTGTCGGTGATCTGAGCTTGAAACGTGAGGGTCAGCGACTGCCGTAAGTTCAGATCGGCGTTCAAATCCCAAGACAATATCCGGCCATCAATCACCGGGTCGGGTGTGGCAATGCCCCCAAGCGGGTACACAATGCGCGTGCTGCCGGGTACGTAGGTCCAACTGATCGGCAGAGTGTCAGTAATGTCGATGTCCGAGATAGCCGCGTCATAGGAACGGGTGATCAGAGCAAAAGTAACCGTACCGCCGGTCGGCGGCAGGATTGTCGGCTCGGCCTGTTTATCGATGGTCAGCAGCGGGGCGATCCATTCTTGCACCGGCGGCAAGATGGCGATGCCCATATCAAGGTAGGGAGTGCTGACATCTGCCGTGTCCGGGTCTTCGCCCCAGGCGGCAGCAAACTCGCCGGTAGCCCAGATGTGCATTCCGGTGTTGTCGTTGTCTGGATCAAAGACGCGGCGCTGTTCGAGTACATCGAGGGTGAAGGATTGATCGGGCACGCCATCCAGGCCGCCGCTGTTAAAATCGACGTAAAAGGTGATGCCGTTGCTCAACGGCGCAACCCACACCGGGGAGCCGTCGACTGTGGGCGTGATCTCAGAACTGCCCGGCGCCCAGGGCACGTAATACTCGCGGGTCAGATATTTGGCGGGAACGGCGGCAAAACCCCAGTCGTAAGCGGTTTGCGCCGAGTCTGCACAGACGAGCACGCCAAAGACCCCATCGGGCGAAAACAAACGTACCGCCGTGCCGGGAGGAATGTCGCTTCCTCTAGCCGACGAATAGGCAACCGCCGAGGTGATATAGCCGCTGGGAGCGATCGGAAAAATGGTTTGCGCAGACTGATCATAAGCATAGACGGTGATCTCGAAATCGTTGGGGTTAAAGAGATAAACCTCGGCCGGATTGTCGATATCGCTGGGCACGGGCACAATGTACTCGGCGCCGAGCAGCCTGTCCGGCAGAATGGCAAAAAAGCGCGACTGAAAACTCCCAACCGATCCGGTGATCAGTCCAACCTGGACCGGCTTGTTGGAGCGGATCACGGCGCCGGCATGGATGGTAATGCTGACTGCATCGGTGGAATTGATCTTGCCCTGGCTATAGTACGTTTGCCCGCGATCCAGGACAATGTTCACAACCTGGCCGCCATTGTCGAGTGACAGGGTCGTGTTGTCCTCGTATGAAAGCACCTCGACATAAACATCCCTAAAGTCGCCAAAAGTGCTCGAATCCCAGGCATACAAATCTTCGCCAACGGGAATGCTGTAAACATAGGTGTCTTTGTACGTTTGCCTGGAGGGCACCTCCCAGGAGCCGCCGATCCACGAGTTGTCCAACGGCCACATGGCATGCGTCAGGTTGACCGGGCCGCCGATGGAAAAGAGCCGGTCGCCGCCGTCGTAGCGAATATCTGCGGGGTTGCGGGTCGGGTCAACGGGGACATAGCCGCTGACGGCCAACATGCCGGTGATGTTTTGCGTGCTGAGCAGATTTATCGCGTCGCCGGCGCGCAAAATGTCGCTGCCGCTGCCGCCGTTGGCCGGGTTGCCGTCGCCGAAAATGAGGGTGGTCGACTGGACGGGATTGATCAGGTCGGCCTCGTAACCATCTTCCCACTGATCGTAATACACGACCTGGTAACCTGCCGTTGCCACCAGGCTGACTGTCGAGCAGATTTGACCCACTTCGAGCGCATACGGGTCCGTTTCATCGTTGATCTCTAGAAAGGCCTGCCGAATGTGCTCTTCGTAGCCCAGGACATAATACTCCTGGTAACCAGTCGGTTGAGCGGCAACCTGAACCTGACTGCCCCATAGCTGCGCGATCACCAATGCGCCAATGAGCCATCGGCACAACAAGGCTCTTAACTTTGAATTCGCCTTATGCTCACACATATATCGCCCCAACCGTCACTTGGCCTATCGCTCTACCTTCCGCCCCGATAATAGTCCGTTTGACACGCTTTGTCAATAGGAAGATGGTCGCACCGATTTGCACAAGACGGCTTTCCCTGACTTTTCATAGGGGAAAGCCGTCTTGTGCAATACCCATCGATCGCTGCTGACTTTATGGCGGCGGCAGATTGGTCGAGCGGGCAAAAATAGCCACAGACTGCCCGTTTTGATCGGTCGCCCAAAAAGTGACCAGATTATCGTTCGCGGCAGGGGGCTGTGCCCAGCAACCGATCGCCCAGGTTGTATTATACTCCATCGCCTGCACGATGTATTGACTGCTCCGCTCCTCGCCATTACCGGATACGACAGATTCTGGCTCAACGAATTGGCGCGCTGGCGTGGTAATAGAGATGCCGGCAACACCGATCAAGTTGTCGTAATCCCAGTTGTGCTGTGTCAGAGCCGTCACGCCTGTCCCAACATAGGGAAACATCTGCGGGGGCTGATTGTACGCTGCATACGGAATCATAAAGGTCCAGCCGTAAGCCCAGATGCGCGCCTCCAACGGTGCAACATTGGCCGTGGGCGACGTGCTCAAGGCAACATTGTACAGATTCAAATCGGCAAAACCAAGTCCCGGTGCAAATGGCGGCTCTGGCCCGCCGCTCACGCTCAACTTAAAGACGCGCCTGCCGCTTACGCCTTCTCCCTGCGCAGCCGAGAACGGCCCCAAAGTATACCAGTTGCCATCGGTCGTCGCATTTTCTGCAAACACGGCGCTCACCAGCACGCTTCCAGACGTGACGCCGGCGGTTGGATGGCTCGAACGCGCGTCAGGATGGGTGTACGCGCCGGCGCCACCGTACACGGCAAATGTGAATGGCGTATCCCAGAGGAAGCCATTTTGTATGTCCAATGTGCCGCCGCAGTCGGGATCAAAGATGCGGATGTACAATGGATCGGTTGTGCCTTCAGGAACTTGGAAAAAGAGCACCTGCACCTGGTCGTCATCGCCCTGCTGGCCTGAGAAATTGGGTTCTCTGCCAAAAGTGCCTAGATATCCTGTGTCCAGCGTCGTATCGAGCGGGCCGCAATTTTGGGCGAGATAGGCGCTCGCCAGCAGCCCGCTTGCCCCGCCGGGGTTGGTCACCGTCAGGTCGTAAAGCCCGGCGGCGATGCCTTGCGGTATCACAACGGTCAGCGTATTTTCGTCTACCCAGGTCACGCTCAAAGGCCAACCGCCGAGCCGGGCAGCCGTCCCAGGCACAAAATTTGATCCATTGATCGTGGCACTAACGGGGCTGTTGTTGCAGCCCTGCGTTGGCGTGATCGAGGTCGGCGTTGGCCCCCCAAGCGCCACTGCGGCAGTTGCCCCGGTAGATGCCAGATTGAAATTATCGCCCTCAATTGAGGCGCTGTTCGAATAAATGCCAGGGACATTGAGGGCCAACGCGCGAAACGATACCTGCACCGTGCTCCCCGCCGGCAGGCCATAGGGCGCGGCCAGCAGCGTCCAGATCAGTGTTCCGCCCGCAACAGAAGGTTCTCCAACAAGCCCCACCGGTATTGAGGATGTCGAGCCGGGTACATAAGCGAACCCCGCCGGCAGTTGATCGCGCAGCGTGCGCAGCAGCGCAGCGCTTCCAGCGGAAGACGCATTATAGATCGAAATCGTATAGGTCAACTCACTGCCGGCCGGCGCAGAAGCGCGATTGACACTCTTGGAAATTTGTACCACCGGCCGAAATTGAATTGTCGCGCTGCCTGTTGCGCTGCTCGCTGTCGCCGTTACCGTCGCCGTTCCCGCCGATGTGGCCGCGGTCAATGTCACTTCAGCGATGCCGCCGCTGGTCAAAACGACGACATTGGCGCTGCCCCAGAACGCACCCAGGTTGGTGCTGAATGTCACTGCTGTGCCATTGGCAACGGGATTGCCATATTGATCCAGTACTTGGGCGCGAAGGATGGTCGTCGAGGCGCCATCGGCGGCCAGCGTGCCTGGGTTAGCTGAAAGAACAAGGCTTGAGGGCACCGGCGCCGGCGTCGGCGGGATGGGCGTCCAGGTTGGCGTCGGTATGGGTGTGGACGTTTCAGTCGGCACACTTGTCGGCGTCCAAGTCGCCGTTCCCGTAGGTAAAAGCGTTTTCGTGGGCGACGGCGTTGGGATAAGTGCTGTCGATGTCACGGTTGGGGTCAGGCTGGGCGGCTCAGGGGTAGGCGGCGCCGGCGTTGCCGTCGCAGTAAGCGTGGGCGAAGGGGACGGTGTCCATGTGGCTGTGGGTGGCACGGGCGTAGGTGTCAGCGTCGGTGTTGGCGTGACCAGGACAACCGCCTGGGCAGAAGGTGTGGCCGTAATGCGGACAACGAACAGCTTTTCAGCCTCAATCGTCGCCAACTGGGCGACCAGCCGGGTGGTCTGGATTTCAATATTTTGAATCAGAATACGAATTTCCTGGTTGCGCACCGAGAGGATGATGATGGCAAGCATCAAGGCATTGAACAGCAATAACAGTAACATAAACCGCTGTTTGCCATTCAATCGCAGCCGTTCACGAACCGCCCCTGTCCAGTTCGTCAATCCTGAAAGTTGAGCGTCCACTCTGGTCTCTGGTCAGCCCCCTCACAGCGCGATGTTGGATAAAATGAAAACAGAACAATCGCATATAAACCGCAGAGCAATCGAAAATAAATCAATTAGGACTCTGCCAGTTTTTCAAGATCTTTGTGCGCGCCCAAAGTCTCAAAAATAGCCTTGGCTTTTCCAAGATATGTTTCCGCCAGTTCGCGGTCTTGGCCGTCGGCCTTGCGGCTACGATACATTTTTCCCATTTCCGCATAGGTGCACGCCAGGTCATATTTGGCTTCAAGCATCTCAAATCGTTCAACAGCATCGGCCAGACAGGTTGTAGCCTCCTCCCAGTTACGACGTCTGGACGCCACCAGCCCTTTGACCAGCATCGCATAGGCCAACTCGCGATGCCCATCAGCTTCATTTGCGAACTCGATGGCCTGGGCGACCTGCGCTTCCGCTTTGTCAAGATCGCCGGTCAAAACGGCAACCTCTCCCATATGTGCTTTGACTATTGCCATACGGTTGGTAAAGCCAACGCCCTCGCTACAAATTGCCCAACATTTATCAAAGTATTCTTGAGCAATGTCATAGCGGCCGCGATCCATGTTGATCAATCCCAAACTGAGGTGGATCACAAAAGGTGATTGGGCCATCCCGGTTGCAGTGATGCTCGACAACGCACGTTGGTAGCATTCGTCGGCTTCGGTCCAGCGTCCCTGGTTGCGATAGATATCGCCCAAAACGCTGAACACGCGGGATGTGGCCTTGCGCAATCCGGCCTGTTCCGCCAGATTAAGGCTCTGCTGCAAGTGTTCGATCGCTTTATCCCACTCACCCAGGACGTAATAGGTCTCGCCCATCGTCTCATAGATGACCGACAGAGTCGAGATGTCGCCGCACAAATCGGCCAACTCGCGCCCCTTTTCCAGACGTTCCAGCGCTTGCCGATAGTTGCCCATTTCCTCGCTTTGCCAGCCCAAGTCCTGGTACAGACGTCCCTGCATTGCCAGATCGCCCGTCTCTTTGCTGATCTCCAGGCTGCGCAGCCAGTGCTCTTCGGCCAGCTTGTTCGAGCCCTGTCGGCGGTAACGGATGCCGGCGTAATACAAAAAGCGAGCCACTTCATCAGGATCGAGAAGGCGCTCGGCCAGATCAAAGGCCTTTTCCGTCCACTCTTGTGCGCGATCCAGCGCTCCCTGATGCCAGTAGACGCGGCCAATCTCATTATAGATGCGCGCAACCTCTTTGTGTTCAATGCCGCCCAGGTATTGCAGTCCTAGCTGGAACTGGTGCATCGCCTGTTCGTAATCGCCACGCTCAACCAAGATCACGCCGATCTTGCGGCTCAATTCCGCGATCTTGATGTGTTCTTCTGAGACCTGCCCGAATTTCATAAGCCCTCCTGGTGCTGAACGCCATTCACACCGGCAAAAAAGCTATTCTACAGAACCATACGGAACAATCTCTGTGACCACCCGTGTACTGGTGATCGTCTGTTCGACCATCACCGTTACAATGACCTCACGGGTTTGCTCCAACCGTTCTACCTGATCGATATATTCTTTTTCTTGAAAGGACAACAAGACCGCAGCAATCAACAACACATCGAAAAAGATGAGCAAGGCCAATAAACGCAGCTTGCTTTTGCGACGGGCTGTCTGTCGCTCGTCCAGTGGTTTACCTTTCAAGAGCGACCATATTCCGCTTGCCCGCGCTTGCCCGCTCACGCTCTTTCCTCCTGCGACAAGAGTGCCGCCGCCGTCGCCGTATCTGGCACATCGGGCGACGACGGTTGTGGGAGATCGACCAGAGAAGCCAGCTTTTCTTTCTGGTCTTCGTACAGGCAGACCCGATTTTTGCCCAACCGTTTGGCCAGATAAGCGGCGCGGTCGGCAACGCGATCGAGGCCCATGATGTCGCTGGCATCGCGCGGGAAAAGCGCCACGCCGACGCTGATTGTCGCGCGCACGTCTTGCCCATCATCGGACTTGAAAACATACTCTTGCACGCGTTGGCGAACCTGTTCGGCATGTTCGATCGCAGCAACTTCGTTGACGTTGGCCAGCATGATCGCAAACTCTTCGCCGCCCCGCCGGCCGACAAAACCACTCTCACCGATGTATTGTTTCATCAGTTGGGCCACGCCGGCCAGCACCTTGTCGCCCGTCGGATGCCCAAACTGGTTGTTGATCTTGCGAAAATCGTCGATGTCACCGAGCAAGAGAGCTACCGGCTGATCGGCAAGTTGAGCGCGGCCCATCACGCGCTGCGCGCGCTGCATGAACGCGGCCTGGTTCAGAATGTCCAGTTTGTGATCCATCTGGGCCATCTGCAAGGAGCGCTCGTACATCAAGGCATTGTGGAGCGGCACGCCCACCTGGTTGGCAATGATACCCACCATCCTGAAATCTTCAGAAGTAAATGTCCGGCGATAGCGCACCAGCGCCATCAGTCCGATCACCTGCGTTTCGGCATGAAGCGGGAAAGCCATCACCGCCGTTTTGGCTCCCCATTTCTGTTCGGCAGCGCTGAGATCGCCCCACGAGGACACATCATTAAGCACTTGACTGTTGCCGCTGGCTAAAATCCGTCCCAAAAAGCCCTGTTCAGGCAGCAGCGCGACTGGTCCATGTCCTCCGTCTTCAAGGTTGGCAAGCAAGTACTCGTTCGATTCGCCGCCGCGCACGTACATCAGGCAGGCATCACACGGCACCAGTTCATCGATTGCCTGGGCGATGCTCTGGCTGATCCGCTGTACCGTCTCTTCCTGGCTCATCGAAGCCACAAAGCGCTTCGAAATCTCGTAAAGCTGCGTCACCTCACCGTGCTCGGTATCGATATTAATGTACATACGAAACGTCGCCAAAATGCCCAACAAAGGAAGCGCCAGGAGCACCACCGACCAGACCGAAAACTGCTCGCCGCGCATCTGGAAAAAATAGTAAACGATCAGTGCAATCGGCGTCAGCGAGATCACCAAAAGCGGGTCGGCCTGAGGCAGTTTTTGCCCCTGCAAAATGTTCCTGTTCAATTCACCGACCAGCGCTCTGGAAATCAGCGAAAACGTGAGCACGTAAACAGCAATGGCCGGCAAGTGAAACGCCTCGATCAGCCAGGGAGATATATATTGACAGGTCAGAACGTAAAGCCCACCGGCACACGAAGCAGCCAGAATGTACTGTGCAGCATAAAACAGTCCGGTCAACAACGGCGGGTGATGAATCAACGCATATCCCACCAGCGCACCGATGCCGATTGCCACGACCGGGCCGCTCGCCTGTTTGAACGACACCTCACCTTGAGGGCCAAACAACAGAGCCAGAACTACAAATACGATACTTAATGTGAATCTGTCACCCTGCGGCAGCCGGATGACAAGCCACTCGGATAGCGCACATGCGACGGACAAAAAAAGCAAAGCAAGCGACCAATAAAATAGGCCGTTGATGCCGATCAAGATCAACAAAGCGACGGCAATAACTGAAATCAGCAGCAGATAAATTTGCAGATACACCTTGTTTTCAGTCACGCACTCAACATTCCCCTTGGCTCGCTACAAAAATTACGCTATTAAATCCGAAAGAGCGTACTCTTACATGACACACCCGTTTGATATAAAACCCCCTTTCATTCTACAAGATCAATATGGGTATGTCAAGGGGAAATGGGTACTGTAACGGTGACAGTTTCGCAATGCTAAAACAGTGAGAGCTGTTCGACATCTTGCGACGGCGGCGTTTCTTTTACTTGATCAAATTGAGCCAGCAACGCGGGAATTTTGGCCATGTCCTCTTCAACAGTGCGGCGCAGGCCCGGTTGGTGCAGCGCGGCAGCCGGATGAAACATCGGAATGTAAAGCACGTTGCCGATTTTGCGCGGCTGGCCGTGAATATCCGATACTTTGGCCCCCGGAAAATAGCGCGCCATCGAAAAACGGCCCAGAGTAATCACCACCTTGGGCTTGAGAAGTTCGATTTGTCGATCCAGATAGGGCTTGCACGTTTCGATCTCGGCGGGCTGCGGTTCGCGGTTGCCAGGTGGGCGACACTTGATCACGTTGGCGATGAACACGTCCGTGCGCTTGAGGCCGATCCCTTCCAGCATCTGCTCCAAGAACTGTCCCGATGCGCCGACAAAGGGCCGGCCGCTGCGGTCTTCGTGAAAGCCTGGCGCTTCGCCAATGAACAGAATTTGCGGGTTTTCCGGCCCCTCGCCGGGCACCGCGCGCGTCCGTCCGGCATGGAGCGAGCACCTGGTGCAGGTGATAATTTGCTCGTTCAGTTCGCTCAAAGCAGACATCGATCCGTTTCCTCCTTCATTTGGCTCGTCTGTATTTGGATTATAGTCCATCTCGATCATTTTGTCTAAATGTGATGATCTCGACCAACTCGCTCAGCGATCCGGCGACGATCACCGGGCGGGCCAACGCCTGTTCAAAATGGGGCACAGTCAGGTCGTCGAGGGTGCGCTCGCCGGCATCGTCAAACATCGCTCGCGGCAGGCAGACCATGTCGCCGAGGGGATGCGCTTGCAGCGCGGCGATGACCTCACGTCCGCCCAGCAGCCCCGATACCGTCACCGTCTCGCCAAAGAGTTGGTTGACGACCGGCACAATCTCAAAGTGAACGCCAATTTTATTTGACAGCTTTATTGCTTCTTGCTGCAGCGTTTGGGCAAAGAGCGTGCCGCAAACCAATGTGATACGTGTCACCCGCAGGGCGGATGAAGTGTCGAGCGCGCGGCTGTCTTTAAGGAACCGGCGGACGAGACCGATGCCATTTTCGATCTGTGGATAGCCGTCGTAATGCCGGTCAGGGGGGACGGGCAGCCCGGCTTTGAGGTACCACTCGTCAGACAGGTAAACGAGTGACAGATTGAACTGGCGGCGAAACTGCTTTTGCAACGGCGCAAGCTGCTCGATCACCGCTCCGGCTTGAGCGGGGGCGTAAGGGCGGCACACGCCGCGATGGTAGCGGGTCAGCCCCACCGGCACCACGCCGATCGACTGCACGGCGGGAAAACGCGCCGCCAGGTCGTCGATGCTGCGCCGTAGATGCTCGCCATCGTTGACGCCCGGCGTGAGCACGAGCTGGGTGTGCAGCTCGATACCCAGCGCCGCCAGCCGGTCGAGTTGGGGCAGAATGTCGGGGACGTTGTCCTGGCCGAGCAGCCGCCGGCGCAGCGCGGGGTCGGTGGCGTGAACCGAGATATACAACGGTGAAAGGCGCTGTTCTTTGATGCGCTGCCAGTCGTCCTCGGTCAGGTTGGTCAGGGTGATGAAACTGCCGTACAGCACGCTGTAGCGATAGTCGTCGTCGCGCAGGTAGAGCGAAGGACGCAGTCCGAATTTGCGGGGCGGCATTTGGGCGACAAAACAAAACTCGCAGCCGTTGTGGCACAGGCGCATCGGGTCAAAGGTAGGCGCTTCAAAATCGAGGCCGAGCGGGGTTTCATAGTCTCGTTCAACCCAATGATGCATCTCGACGTCACCGCGCCGCACTATGAGATCGAGCGATTCTTCGGCGGCGTAAAAATGTACGTCGAGCACGTCGCGCAAAGGGCGACCGTTGATGCTTTCCAGCACATCGCCCGGCGCAAGCCCGAGCTGGTCGGCGATGCTGCCCGGTTCGACCGCCGAAATGACCCCGCCCGGCACCGGCTAATCCGCCTGCGCGATCAGGGCCAGAATGCGATCCAGCACCTGGGCGACGGTGAGGTCGGTCGTGTCGAGAATGATGGCGTCGTCTGCCGGGCGCAGCGGCGACGCGGCGCGGCTGCTGTCAATCTGATCTCGGCGTATCATCGAATTTAATATTTCGTCGTATTCTTGCGCCAGGTCGATCCCGTTCTCTTGGCGGTGCGCGATCAATTCGTGGTGGCGGCGGCGGGCACGGGCATCGACCGAGGCATCCAGGTAGATTTTGAGGTCGGCCTGAGGCAGGACCACCGTGCCGATGTCGCGCCCAACCATCACGATTCGCCCCTGCCCGGCGATGCGCCGCTGCTGGGCGACCAGCGCCTCGCGCACGCCCGGATAGGCGCTCACCGGCGACACGTTCTGGTTGACCTGCGGTGTACGGATGGCCCAGGTCACGTCTTCGCCGTCGGCCAAGACGGTGTACTGCCGCCCGTCGTCGGCGGTGGGCACGGCTACTTGAATGTGTAGCTGCTCGGACAGCGCGGTGACCGCCGCCTCGTCGTCGATGGCAGTGCCGCGCGCCAACGCCGCCCAGGTCACGGCGCGGTACATCACCCCGGTGTCGAAATAGACGTACTCCAATCGTTGGGCCAGCAGCGCGCCCACCGTGCTTTTGCCGGAGGCGGCCGGCCCGTCGATGGCAATCACCGAAGACAGGGTCATACTCGGCCCCGCGATCTGCGCCGGGCAGACTGCGCTCTGTCGTCCGTCGTCTGTCGCTGCACCTGGCGCAGTGCGGTCAGTTCGTCGCGCGTCAGCGGGCGATAGGCCCCCGGCGGCAGCCCTTCCAGGGTCAATGGGCCGATGCGCACGCGCACCAACTTGACCACGTACAGCCGCACCACCTCACACATGCGTCGAATCTGCCGCTTGTGCCCTTCGTGAAGAACCAGGCGCAGCCAGGTTTCGCCGCGCACGCCCCCGCCCCACGGCGAGCGATCCAATCGATCCACCCGCGCGGGCGAGGTTTTGCCGTCTTCCAGTTCAATGCCGGTGCGCAGCGCACGCAGCACGGCATAACTGACGTCGCCGCGCACGAGGACATGATATTCCTTGTCATGCTCGTAGCGCGGGTGGGTCAAATGCTGAGTCAGCGCGCCATCATCAGTCAGCAAGATCAGCCCCTCGCTGTCCAGATCGAGCCGGCCAACGGGATGCAGCCCCTCGGCCTCAGGCACCAGATCGATGAGCGCAGGGCGGCCGCGATCGTCGTGCAGCACCGACAGGTAGCCGGTCGGTTTGTGCAGCAGCAGGTAGCGCCGCTTGTGTTCCGCCTGCACCGGCCGCCCGTCGACGGCGATGCGATCGCGCTCCGGGTCGACCTTGATCCCCATTTCGGTCACCGTCTGCCCGTTGACCTGCACGCGACCTTGGGCAATGAGTTGTTCACTGGCCCGCCGCGAGGCGATCCCCGCCTGGGCCAGCGCTTTTTGCAATCTGATTTTTTCCATACTCTCGATTATAGCACGGAAACCAGGATTGGGGAAAATGGTTTGCCCCTCCTCTGTAGGCGTGATATAATCGAAACCAGGTTTAGCAATTTGGAAAGGAATCTACGATGAGCAAAATCCGCGTCGTCCTGGCCGATGATCACAAAGTTGTTCGCGAAGGCACACGCCGTATGCTGGAGCGCGAAGAAGACCTCGTTGTTGTCGGTGAAGCCGAAGACGGCGAGAGCGCAGTGCACATGATCCAGGAACTCTTGCCCGATGTAGCCGTACTCGACGTGCGCATGCCTGGCTTGAACGGCATCGAAGCGACTAAGGCGATCAAGGCGTGCTGCCCGGACGTCCGCGTGCTGATCTTTACCGCGCACGAGGACGACCGCTACGTCTTTCCCCTGCTCGATGCCGGCGCCAACGGCTATCTGCTGAAAACCGCCGGGCAACGCGATTTGGTCAAAGGCATCCGCGACGTGTACAATGGCGAAACAGCGCTGCATCCTTCGGTCGCCAAGCGCGTCGTCGAGCGGCTGACCCATCCCAGCCGCACCCCAGGCGATGGCGGCGTCGACGCACTGACCGAGCGCGAGATGGAGGTCTTGCAGGCGATCGCCAAAGGATGGAGCAACAAAGAAGTTTCCGAAGCGTTGTGTATCAGCCCGCACACCGTACAGGTGCACTTGAGCAGCATCTTTAGCAAACTCAACGTCAAGAGCCGCACCGAAGCCGTGCTGCTTGCCATCCGTCGCGGGATGGTCGACGTATGGCAAGAGGGAGACCCGCATTGAAACGACGCAGTCTACGTGCGTCGGTGACCATCTGGTCGCTGATCCCGATGTTTGTGTTTGGCGTGCTGGTGCTTACGCTGTCGATCGCCTGGTCATGGCGCGACGTGCGCAACGTCGTCAATGAACGCAATGAAAAATTGGCCCAGATGTCTGCCATAGCGCTGGTTGGCTACCTGAATGGAGACGCGCCAGAACGAAGCCAGATATGCGCCGCGCTCGAAGCGCTAGCCGAACACTCGACAGGCACGATCTATGTGATCAATGAGACGGGGTATGTGCTCTGCGCACCCAAGGGGGCACGGTTTTCTTCCGGGTCTATTCTGCGCGGCGATCTGCTGGCGCTGGTGGTAGGCAAGCGCACGGGCAGCCTCTCGGCTGTCTCACCCGAAAATCCGCACATTGCATCGACTGCGCCCATCCCCGGAACGTCCTGGAACATCCTGGTTGAAGAATCGCGCTCCGAGATTTTTGCTTCGACGACATCGTTTCTGGTGGCGATGGGCGCGCTGCTCTTTGCCGTGCTCATCTTTGCCGCCTTGCTGCTGTGGTTTGGCCTACAGCGCATCGTCGAGCCGCTCGTTGCCGTGACCAACCAGGCCGGACGCGTCGCCGCCGCCGATGAGTTTACGCCACCCAATGTGAGCGGCCCGGCCGAGGTCGAAGCGCTGGTGGCGGCCTTTAACCACATGGTCACCCAGCTTCGCCGCCAACGCGACACGCTCCAGGAATATGCCTCGCGCGTGCTGCGCAGCCAGGAAGAAGAACGCAAACGCATCTCGCGCGACCTGCACGACGAGACGGCGCAAGAGCTGGTGGGATTGATGCAGCGCATTGACCTCTGCCGGCTGTCGGCAGAAGAAAACCCCAAATTGATCGCCGCCCTGGATGAACTGGGCGAACTGGCTTCCGACGCGCTGCTCGGTGTGCGGCGGATGAGCCGCGACCTGCGCCCGCTGATCCTCGAAGACCTGGGCCTGGTCGCCGCATTGCAGACCATTGCCGAAGACCTGGAGAGCCAACTGGAGGAGAATGCGCGCGTTTCATGCGAAGTGATTGGCGATGAGCGCCGCCTGCCGCCGGAAACCGAACTGACCGCCTTCCGCATCGTTCAAGAAGCGTTGACCAACGTGCGCAAGCACGCCCTCAGCGCCACGCGGGTTTACGTCACCGTCCAGTTTCAGGAGCACAACCTGGTGGTGCGCGTCGAAGACAACGGCCCCGGTTTCAAGCTTGTGCCCAGCGTCCTCGGAGCGGACACCGAGCACCTGGGGTTGATGGGCATGAAAGAGCGCGCCGAACTGCTCAACGGCGAATTTTCTCTGCACAGCCAGCCCGGCGAGGGCACGCAGGTTATTTTGCGGCTGCCGCTGGAGTAGAGATCTGAAAATAGGTTTTCGGTAGGGGTGAGGCATCCCTCAGCGATGGCTCATTGATCGGGATGATCGTCCAGAGGAACAAGGCCAGTCAAACAAGCCCCATCCAGGGATGCCTCACCCCTACTCGACATTGCCCAAAGGAGTGCGAGTATGAGCGAACGAACCGTCACCTTGATCGTCAACGGTCAGACCGTCGAGGCCCTGGTAGGGCCGGATGCCACCCTGCTCGACCTGCTCCGCGACCAGCTCCACTTCACCGGCGCCAAGAACGGCTGCGGCGAAGGGCATTGCGGCGCGTGTACGGTGATCGTCGATGGGCGGGCGCGACGGGCCTGCCTGGTGCGCGATAAGCAAATCGTCGATGGCTTGCGTATCGAGACAATCGAAGGGCTGGCCCGGGAGGGGACGTTGCACCCGCTCCAGCAGGCGTTCATCGACGAGGGCGCGGTGCAGTGCGGCTTTTGCACGCCGGGCATGATCATGAGCGCCAAAGCGCTGCTAGACGCCAACCCTCACCCTACAGATGCAGAGATCGCGGCAGCGCTCAAGGGCAATCTCTGCCGCTGCACCGGTTATGCCGGCATCTTGCGCGCTGTGCACCGGGCGGCAGGGCTTGCCGGCGGCGACCCGCCGCAGAGCGCGCGGCCGCTCAAGGTGATCGGCCGCGCCATCCCCCGCCCCGACGCCGTGGCCAAAGTGACCGGCGCGGCGCGCTATACCGCCGACCTGTTCGAAAACAAGATGCTCCACGCGGCGGTGCGCCGCAGCGACATCCCGCACGGGATGGTCGTAGAAATAGATGTCGCTTTAGCGATGTCTATGCCAGGCGTGGTGCGCGTCCTCACCGCCGGCGACATCCCCGGCGAGCGCCGGCACGGGCTGATCCGCCGTGATTGGCCGACGCTGGTGGGCGTGGGCGAACGGGTGCGCTACCGGGGCGACGCCCTGGCCGTCGTCCTGGCCGAGACCGAAGCGCTCGCCCGCGCCGCCGCCGAGGCGATTCAAATCAAGTATGATTTGCTGCCGGTCATCGACTCGCCGCAGGCGGCGTTCAAGGAGGGGATGCCCGCCCTGCACGACGGCGGCAACCTGATGCACGAGATTCGTTTCGGCAAGGGCGACGTGGAGCAGGGCTTTGCCGAGGCAGATTTGGTGATGGAGCACGTCTACCGCACGCCGACGCAGGAGCACGCTTTTTTGGAGCCGGAAGCGTCATTGGCCGTACCCGGCGAGGATGGGCGTATTACGGTGTTCGTCGGCTCGCAGATTCCCTTTGAAGACCGCCGCCAGATCGCCGAGGCGCTGGCCGTGCCGGAAGAAAGAATCCGCGTGGTCGGCACGGCGGTGGGCGGGACGTTTGGCGGCAAAGAGGACATTGCGGCGCAAATCCACGCTGCGTTGGGATGCTATGCGACCGGGCGGCCGGTCAAGCTGGTGTTCACCCGGCGCGAGTCGATGATCGTCCACCCCAAGCGCCACGCGACGACGATCCGCCTCAAGACGGGGATGCGCCGGGATGGCGCGCTGCTGGCGGTGCGGGCCGAGATCGACGGCGACACCGGCGCGTACGCCAGCCTGGGCCTGCCGGTGATGACGCGCACCGCCACCCACGTCACCGGGCCGTATGAGGTGGCGCACGTGCAGGTCGTCTCGCGCGCGGTGTACACCAACAACCCGCCGGCGGGGGCCTTTCGCGGTTTCGGCGTGCCGCAGGCGTCGTTCGCCGTCGAGCGGCAGATCGACCTGATGGCGCTGGCGTTGGGCCTCGATCCGGTTGCGGTGCGGCGGCGCAACATCCTTCGCCAGGGGAGCACGACGGCGACCGGGCAGGTCTTGCGCGAGCCGATCGGGATGGAGGAGACGCTGGAGCGGGTGATCGCCGAGGTCGAACGGCAGGGCGGCTGGGCGGTGAGCGAAAAAGAGGGCAAGCGCACGGCCTGGGGGCTGGCCTGCGCCTACAAGAACGTCGGCCTGGGCGGCGGCCTGCCCGACCGGGCGGCGGCCTACATCGAGGTCAAGGACGATGGCCGGGTGTGGGTGGGCATCGGCGCGGCGGAGGTGGGGCAAGGGCTGGTGCAGATCGCGGCGGCGACGGCGGCGGAGGTGTTCGGCGTGCCCATTGAGCGCGTCGCCGTGACCGTGGCCGACACCGACCGGACCCCCGACTGCGGGCCGACCACCGCCTCGCGGCAGACCTACATCACCGGCAACGCCGTGCGGACCGTCGCCGAGGCGTTCAAGGCGCGGTTGATCGCTCAAGCCGATCTCGTCGGCCCAGATTTAGCCAAGTACAATTTCGATCAAGCGATCCAGCAGGCGCGGGTGATCGGCCTGTCGCTGCGCGAGGAGGGCAGCTACACTCCGCCGGAGACCAGGGCGTTGGGCCGCCCCGGCGACATGCACTTTAGCTTTGGCTACGCCACGCTGGCGGCGCAGGTCGAGGTCGATCTCGAAACGGGCGAGGCGGCGGTGCGCCACCTGATTCTCGCCCAGGACGTGGGCCGCGCGCTCAACCCGCTCGGCCTGCGCGGGCAGTTGGAAGGCGGGGTGGTGATGGGGCTGGGCTATGCCGTGCAGGAAGAGATGGTCTTTGAGCGGGGCGAGCTGCGCACGCCGACGCTGGGACAGTATCGCATCCCGCGCATCGATCAATTGCCTGAAATCACAACGATTGTCGTCGAATGCGAGGATAAAAGCGGGCCCTTTGGCGGCAAGGGTGTGGGCGAATTGTCGCTGATCCCGGTGGCGCCGGCGGTGGCGAACGCGATCGCCCGGGCGACGGGGGTACAGGTATTTGCGCTGCCGGTGACGAGAGAAAGATGCGCACAGAGTTGAACCAGTTTGTTTATATTTGTATACTACTTGCCTTGATGGTATACTGTAGCAAGATCGGTTATACTTGAGGAGGATAAATGTATACTGTCAAAGTGTCGACCAAAGGTTGGGTGGTCATTCCCCGAGAACTGCGCGCCAAGTATGGCATTGAGAGTGGCTCACAAGTGCAGGTGGTGGATTACGGCGATGTTCTGGCGCTGGTGCCGCTGCCAGATGACCCGGTCGAGGCTTTGCATGGGCTGCTTGCGGGCGAGACATCTTTAACCGCCGATCTGCTGGCTGCTCACGCAACGGAAAGAGAGAGCGAGGAGGTTCAGCGTGGCTGAGGTCTATGTGCTGGACAGCTATGCAGTGCTCGCCTTGCTGGGCAATGAAGCGGGAAGTGACCAGGTCAAGGCCGTTTTGCAACGAGCACAGGCCCAAGTTTTTATGAGTTGGGTGAACGTGGGTGAAGTGGCGTACATTGTTGAGCGACGCCGTGGTAAAGCTCTGGTGTTCCAGGTTTTGGGCGCACTCGAGGCCACGCGAATTCGACTGGTTGCTGTAGGGCGAGAACTGGCGCTCAAGGCAGCAGAAATCAAGGCTACATACCCGTTAGCCTATGCAGATGCATTTGCAGCGGCACTGGCATTTGACGTGAGCGGTACCTTGCTCACCGGAGACCCCGAATTTAAAGCCCTGGATGATTTGATCAGCATTGAATGGTTGCCACAAAAAGCGCCGGGCACATAGCGGTCGCCCATATCAGCATTAGATCAGGTTTCCATACCTGACACTATTGGATAGGCGGCTTGGGAAAGCCGCCCTACGATTGATCCAGCGGGCTGCGGACGGCCAGGCCGCCCCGGTTGAGCACGTGGGTGTAGATCATTGTCGTTTTCACGTCTTTATGCCCAAGCAATTCCTGAACGGTGCGAATGTCATAGTGGGCTTCCAGCAGGTGAGTGGCAAAGGAGTGGCGAAAGGTGTGCGGGCCGACGGGTTTGACCATCCCGACCAGTTTGGCGGCCTCGCGGATGGCGCGTTGTATGCTGCTTTCACCGAGGTGATGGCGGCGGGTGGCGCTGCTGCGCGGGTCTTTGGACAGGCTTGAGGCCGGAAAAACCCACTGCCAGCCCCATTCCTTGTTGGCATTGGGATATTTGCGCTCCAAGGCGTAGGGCAGATAGACATCGCCGTGACCGTGTTCCAGGTCGCGCAAATGGATCAGTTTGACGCGATGCAAATGCTGTTGAAGGGGTTCAACAAGGCTTTGAGGGAGCATAGTTACTCGATCCTGCTCGCCTTTGCCGTCGCGAACGATGATCTGTCGATAGTCGAAATCCACATCTTTGACGCGCAGGCGCAGCGCTTCCAGCAAACGCAGCCCGGAGCCATAAAGCAGCCGTGCGACCAGTTGACTGTCGCCGGAAAGGGCGGCGATGACGGCGTGAACCTGCTCGCGAGTGAGCACGGTGGGCAGGCGTTTTGGCTTTTGCGCCCAGGTGACGTCGACCGGAGCCAGTTCGACGTCCAGCACCTCGCGGTATAAAAAGAGCAGCGCGCTGAGGGCCTGGTTTTGGGTGGAGGCAGCTACATTTTCATCCACGGCCAGGTGAGTGAGAAAGGCCTGGATTTCGGCAGCGCCCAGTTCATCAGGGTGTTTGAACGCGCCTTGCGGCGTTTTGTTGAACACGATAAAACGCTTGATCCAGTTGATATAAGCCTGTTCTGTGCGGATCGAGTAATGCTTGACGCGCAGCAGGTCGCTGACCTGATCGAGCAGTTTTTTGGGTCGTTGTTCCATACCGCCTCCCTGAAAAATGGCCAAGTCGTTGTCAAGAGGAGAATTTTGAGGTAAAATATTGTAAAGTGTATGCGCAAAAAGAACAAACGTTCTAGTCAATAGAATAGCGCATTTGTCGGTTTTTGTCAAGGGGTTTACGCGACGAATTGGGCGAATAAGAACCCTGGAAGGAGGGATATGGCCGAAAAAAGCCTGATAAGATGCCGGTGAGGGGTTTTATGCGCGTCTCGTCTCGTGTAAACCCCCGGAACGGGATTTTATTCAAAGATAGACGAGGATAACAACTAGTTAGGCGGCGCGGCGCAGCAGAAAGAACGTGGACATTGAAAGGCTAAGCGCGGGCGAAGTCAGTAAGCTCTACAAAAGCCGTGCGCGTGCGGTGGGGCCTAGCTCCCGGGGCGGGGCGTGGCGGGCCAGTCTGCTCTGTAGGCCGCCGCCTAACATCGCTTGAAACTGACGGGGTTAGGCAGCGTGCAGTTGATGGGGAAACCCGCACAAGCAGGTCTGCTCTCGCAGGTAGTGCGCCGCAGCCACCCCGCAGCTTAAGCAGGTCGTTGGGCGGCTTCCAAGGCGAAGCCAAGCAGCCAGTCATTCAGAGGAACTAACTGCAGCAACGCATAAGTACCGGTCAGAAAAAAACCGCTGGAACGATGACTATGGTAGAGATATTCCATACAAGGGATCAAGTCCCGACCGATGCCGATATTCTGTCCTTTTGGCACATGGTTTTTGATCCAGATCAAATTCGATGGGAATTCGAGGAAAACCAGGGTCTGGTGAAGAAGCCTGACAACGAGGTAATTCACTTCTTCCGAAGTAAAGTATTGAGTCGAGAGACAAACTATGCGTTTTGGGCACGGGAGAACGGTCAGATTATAGGTATGGCAGGTATAGACCGGTTCATGGAACCTTCAAAGATACACTGCGCAGAGCTCGGTTTTGGTGTACGAAAGGAATATCGGCGACGTGGCATAGGATACCAACTCATCTGTGCTGTACTTGATAAGGCTCGAGAGATTGGCTTGAAGCGAATTGAATGCAGTTGTTTTGCAGACAACGCTGCAGCAATCAGCCTGCTATGTAAAGCAGGTTTCCGAAAGGAAGGAGTACGGAAAGGGGCAATTCTCAAGCAGGAAAGGCTCAGGGATATTAGCCTTTTTGGGTTGCTGTTGTGATTCGAGATTCCCAAGGTCAGGCCGCCCAACATCGCTTCAAGACCGACGCGGCTACGTCGCTGCACTCGGCGGAGAAACGCGCACGCACAGGTCTGCTGTAGAAAGGCAACTCGCCGCATCCGCCGCGCGGCTTAAGCCCGACCGTTAGCCCGCTCTGCACAAATGATAATCAGTGACAACGGAATGTGTCAAGTATTGTGAGACACCCGAAGGGAGCAATCTGTGGACAGTGCCGCCTTGTTGATAGGCTTCGCCTACCGACAGG
>JAFGEY010000044.1 GCA_016931365.1 Anaerolineae bacterium | reverse complement strand
GATCATTCCCGGCTGGATGTCCACGGCGATCAGGCGGCCTTCCGGCCCTACGCGCTGCGCGGCATCCACGGTGAACGCGCCCGGCCCAGGGCCAAGCTCCAGCACCGTCTCGCCAGGGCGCAGTCCGGCCCGATCGAGCGCGTGGCGCACATCCCAGCGGCGCAGCGGATTATCCACAATCCAGCTCCACGAGGTGGGACATGGTTCGCCGCGGCCTTTCATCAGCTTCATGAGGAGCTTGATCCCAAACAGCCAAAAGGCGACCAGACCGCTTAGCAGAGCGGCCACAATCCACAAAGCATTTTTTCTTTCCATTGCGCGTCCTCCTACAGGATTTATCGTACCGTCAAAATAGTTGTGATTACCTTGGCCCGGTCAATTGACGAATCTGTGGGAAAAACATCCCCGTCCTGCGGCGATAGTCGCCGTATGCCTGGGGCGACAACGCCAAGAGAAACTGCTCTTCGGCTTTGCCTTGCGCATAGATCGCTGCCCATCCCAGGATGCCGAGTAGTGAGAGCCAGACGCCGGTGAACAGGAAAAAGATGAGATTCGCCAGGGCTTCGGCAGCATAGCGCGGATGACGCACCAACCGGTATGGCCCTTCGGTGACGATGATGTAATGCCCACGCAATTGCTTGTACAAAGGGGTATAATTGGGATTATAGAACAATACCAACAGCCCCCACAATGAGTTGAGCACGAATAAGACGCCGCATGCGACGTTGACCCACAACGGCAGATTGAATCGCAAAAAGCGCACGGCGTTCTCGAACGACGGAGACAGCGCGCAGCCAAACACTACTCCGATAGTGGCGATGTTGCTCACAAAGGTGAACAGCACCCCGGCGCCCGCGATGAACGATCCTGGGCGCGAGATCGGAACGGCGCTCAGATCAACAAGGATCGGCGATTTGAGGAAGTCGTGCTTGATGACGTATTTGTTGAGCGCGTAAAGCGTCATCAGCACCCCCCATGTGATCAAAGTCATCGTGGCTTGAACTTGCGCTGACATTGTTACACTCCCCGCCCTTTGTACGCTGAGGCGTAGCCAAACCAGCCGCTGCCGGGCAGCGACCAGGTGTAATCTGTGTACCCAAGCGCAGTCAACTGCTCGCCCAGGCGGACCAGCGGCACAAAATGCAGAGCAAACGCGCGCTTGAGCCAACGCTTGAAATCGGCGTGCGGGTCATCTGCGCCTTCGGCGAAGGTGCTGGTCGCCAGCACAGCCCCTGGCGCACTGACGCGGGCGATCTCGCGCAACGCCTGTGGCAGATCGGGAAACTGGTGAAAGCCGCCGGAGCAGTTGATTTTGTGCAGCACGCCACCGGCGATGGGGAGCGCGTGCGCGTCACCGTGGACGAGCAGCACGTTGTCCAATCCCCAGCGATTGACGTGGTACACCGCTCGCGCCAGCATCGCCAGCGAGTAATCCAGGCCGATGACCAGGCCCTCTGCTCCCGCGCGCTTGGCCCACTCGACGGTAAAGTTACCCTGCCCGCACGCCAGATCGAGCAGCATGTCGCCGGACTGTATCTGCAATGCTCGCTGCGCCTCCGCCACTTCGACGGCGAAATCCGGCGAGTTGAACGCGCGCGTGATCGTCTCGCGGAAGCGGTCGTAGGCCCAGGCGGTGAAGGGCGTGTCCAAGACTTGCTGGGTGAAAGTCTTATCCGGCGCAGCTTCCAGCAGACAGAGAATCCCATTGCGGTAAGGGTAGATGCGCCCCGTCACCGGGCAGCGCAGGCCGGCGCCTTCCGGGGCGCCTTCTGGCAGGACTTCCGGCGGCTGTTCCGGCGAGGTGGGCAAGCGCAGCAACGGCGCGGCGCGTTCCAACAGGTACCGGGCGAGATCGATCTTCACCTCAACGGGCTGCTCGACTGCTCGCTGCATCCGTCTCCACCACACGTAGCCCAGTGCAGCCCCGGCGCTCAACAATGCGCCGGCGATCATCCAGCATTGTGTCCAGCTCTTGGTCTGATTCATCCCAGCCTCCGTTCTTCTTCGATGCGCCTGAACAAGGCCGGAAGCGCTTGCTCGATTTGCGCAAACATGTCGTGCGCTTCCTGCAGCCGCCCGCGCAGGGCCAGGGGTTCGTCCTTGAGCAATTCCAACCCCTGCTCGGCAATCTGGTGCAGCGACGCCATCAGGCGCAGGTGCATGCGAATGAACACCAACCAGCCGCCGGATTTGAATTGAAAGGCCACCTCACGCGGCTTGGGCGAAGGAACCCGCTCGATCAGGCCCATTTCGATCAGCAAGCGGGCAGTGGTACTGAGCGCGCTTTTGCTGGCTTGCAAGCCCTCGCACAGGTCATTGAGCGACTGCACCGGCGGGTCGGCGATCAGCAGCACACCCAGCACCCGCCCGGCTATGCGCGGCAGCCCCATCTGCTCAAAGTAAAGGCCGATGTCTTCGACGAAATGCTTTTGCTCATAATAGCGTTCCGACATTGGATTCCTCCCGATGTTTTACGTTAGCTATGCGATACTTGTGCTTTGGCAGGCCGCCGGCCTCTGTTGGCAATCGCCTTGCCCACCTCGACTACCGCCAGCAGTCCCAGGGCCACGCCCCCCACCAGCAGCCAATCTTGAACGTGCAAAGGGACAATGCCCGGCACGTTTCGCAAACCCGGAACCAGGAAGGCCAGCAGCGCCACCAGCAGCCCACCGACCGCCGCCCACACCAGCGGCTTGTTGGCGCTCAGCGGATTGCAACGGAACGGAGACCGGCGCATGCTGCGGTAGGCAAAGATATAGATCAAGGCTCTTTGCCCAACGCACACATCATATCACATTTTGAACGTTCTGTCAATACAGAACGACAAGAATTGACCAGCATCACCACTTTCAACATCGTCAAATACACCCGGTGATGGTCAAAAAAGCCGTGTTGCCGCATTGATCCAGATATGGTAAACTGTTAATGTAAAACAACCACGGCCCAGCTCGGGGCATCTAAGAACCCAATGTATCGTAAAGCCCCACAATGGGCATACGTGAGTCAAGTCGGAGGAAAGGGCAGCTGTTTTTGTCTTATCTTGACCCTCTGCACAGGCAGTCAGGAGGACTGAGAATGACCCCTAAACAGCCCTATCGCGCCCAACCGGCGCCTAAAAAAACTGTGTGGGCTTGGTTGTTTGAACCCTCGCCGGCGATCAGAGACAAAGTAAAGCGCAAAAACGCGCGGCTGCTCTCTGCGCTACTCTTTGGTCTGAGTCTGTCAACCCTGATCAATGTGTCTTACGTGGCGCTGTTCACCGACTCTCCCCGCCTGTCGGTGTTTGCGGCCACGGCCTTGATCTTGTCGGCTGGCTACGGCTTGAGCCGGACCCGGCTATATGCTCTTTCGACGATCCTGACCTTGACCTTCCTGATTGCTCCGACGGTGATGTCGACGGGTATGGAAACGGATATGACCGAACCCAGCATCCGTTCCCACCTGGTCTGGCTGGCTTTGCCGGTAATTGTCGGTGGCGTATTTTTCTCCATCCGGGGCACAGCGATCTTTTCGCTGGTCCTTCTGGCTGGCATCCCGTTGTTGCCACTGGTCATCCCCGGTCTGCCTTTCCAGTCGGTCGTCGGCGGGTGGGGCTTTGTGTTCACCACCTCGGCGCTTACCGTCACCATCCTCTACCACCGCAACCAACTCGAGCGTGATCGACAAGCACAACTGCGCGAAAGTGAATATCGCTACCGCGCTCTCTTTGAGCATACCAATGACGCCGTGTTTATCCTCAGCCTGGAAGGCACCCACCTCGCCGTCAACCAACAGGCGGTCAGGCTGCTTGGCTACATGGTCGATGAATTGATTGATATGCCGATGAAACAAATCGTGATCTCGGAAGAATATTCAGACAGCACCGACAAACACCGACGCCTGTTAGCCGGTGAACAACTTGGTGTTTACACCCGCCTTTTCCGGCACAAAGACGGCCACGCCGTGCCGGTTGAGATCAATGCCGCCCTGATCCGCGATCCAGAAGGCCGGCCGATGCACATCCAGAGCATCGTCCGCGACATCAGCGAACGCAAACGAGTTGAACATCAAATTCGCCAAAGTGAAGAAAAATTCCGTACTTTTGTCGAGCAGTCGACGGATGGCCTGGCCCTGGTCGACGAGCAGGGCACGATCATCGAATGGAACTATGCCCAGGCCAAGATGACCGGCATCACACGCCAGGAGGCCATCGGCAAACCCTTGTGGGATGTACAGCTTTTGATGGCGCATCCCCAAGCACTCCCGCCGGGCTATCAAGATCAGCTGAAGCAGGTGATCCTATCTGCGCTGGAAACAGGCAGCGCACTTTTCGTCGGCCGGGTTCAAGAGGTCAAAATGCGTCGCCAGGATGGGACAGAGATTTTCATCCAGCAAACGCCTTTTACGATCAAGACCGATCAGGGGTATCGCATCGGTTCAATCTCACGCGACGTCACCGATCACAGGCAGATCGAAGAGGCCCTGCGCGAGCGCGAGCGTTTGCTCCAGGCCATCCTGGCTGCAACGCCGATCGGGTTGGCCCACGTCCAAAACCACACCTTGAGTTGGGCCAACGAGGCGATGTGCCAGATTTTGGGCTGGACGCCGGAAGAATTTCTGCACACAAACGTCCGGGCAATCTATCCGGACGATCAAGAATACGAACGCGCCGGACGTGACATGTACGCACACTTTGTAGAAACGGGCAGCGGCCAGACTGAAGCCCGGCTGCTGCGCAAGGACAACACCGTGATGCCTTGCATTGTTGGCATCCGAGCTCTTGACCCGGACGCCCCCGCGCGCGGACACATCATCTCGATCACCGACATTACGGAACGCAAGCGCACTGAAGAAACCGTGGCCCGCCGCGCCCGCGAAATGGCCGCCCTCAACCAGGTGACGTACGATATTGTAGCCCTGCAAGACCTGGACCTCCTGCTCCGCCGCATTGTCGAAAATGCTGTAGACCTGACCGGGCGGCCCGGCGGCGGCATTTCGCTGCACCGGCCAGACAGCAAATGCCTGGAATGGGTTGTGAATGTGGGCGAACAACTGGCCCCGATCGGGTTTTCGCAGTGCCAGGGCGATGGGTTAGTCGGCCGCGTCTGGGCCACGCGACAAACGCAGATTGTCAACAGCTATCAGGAGTGGGATGGTAGATCGCCTCACCGCGCCGACCTGTCCGCTTCGGTGATTGGCGTACCCATCCAATATGGTGACGAGTTCCTGGGCGTATTGGTGATCGCCGATCCAACCAGGTCGCCCTTTGACGATCAGGACGTCGAAATCCTCGGCCAATTTGCCGCCCAGTCGGCCATTGCCATCCAGAACGTGCACCTGTACGAACAGGCCCAGCAAGAGATCGCCGAGCGCAAGCGGGTCGAAGCCACACTCAGCGCCTCACTCCACCTGTTCCAGGCGATGGAACCACTCTCCATACCCGATATCATCCAATCTGGATTGGAAGAGGGCGTCCGGCTCACCGCAAGTGAGATCGGCTTTTTCCACTTTGTCAACCCCGATCAAAAAACGATCCGCCTGCAAACCTGGTCCAAGGACACGCTAAAACGCTGCACAGTCAGCGAGATGGACACACATTACCTCATCGAGCAAGCCGGCGTCTGGGTCGACTGCATCCACCAGCGCCGCCCCATCATCCACAACGACTACCCCAGCCTGCCCCACAAAAAGGGGCTGCCGGAAGGACATACGCCACTGATCCGCGAGATGGTCGTTCCCTTGTTCGAACAAGATAACATTGTTGCCGTGATCGGTGTCGGCAACAAGGCCCAGGATTACACCCAGTTCGACATCGATCAATTGACTCTGCTTGCCACCAATGCATGGAACATCATCCAACAAAAAAGGGCCGAAGCGGCGCGGCGCGAATCCGAACAACTGCTGCGCCTGGTTTTTGAGAGCGCCTTTGATGGGATTAGCGTGTACGAAGAGTTTCCCGAAGGACGCCCGCGCAAGCTGCTCGACTGCAATGCACGTTACGCCGAGATCGCCGGGCGAAGCAAAGAAGAACTACTACACATCGGCAATACGCTACCTTTGCAAACCACCCTCGAGCACAGGATCGATCCTGACAGAATGGGTCAACTCAATGGTGTCGAAACCTATCGAGGCCGTTTTTCCTGGCATAGACTGGACGGGCAAGAAAACATGGTCGAGTACGCCGCCGTGCGCATTCGCGTCCAGGATCGCACTTTGGTGATCGGCGTCGACCGGGACATCACCCAACAGATGCACGCCGCCCAGGAACGCGAAGCGTTGATCGATGAACTGGAGAGCAAAAACGCCGAACTGGAGCGCTTTGTCTACACCGTCTCACACGACCTGAAAAGCCCACTGATCACCATCAAGGGTTTCCTTGGCTTTCTGGAACAGGACATCCTCGCTGGCAATGCCGGTCAGATCAAGAACGATTTTTCGCGCATCTCCACCGCCGCTGACAGAATGCAACAACTGCTGGACGAACTGCTCGAACTCTCGCGCATCGGGCGGATATCAAACCCTATCCAAGAGATTTCCCTGACCGCGCTGACCCAAGAAGTGGTCGAAATCGTCGCCGGGCAGCTCATCGAGCGCGGCGTTCAGGTAGACATCGCGTCTGATCTGCCCATCGTGTACGGAGACCGCCCCCGATTGAGCGAGGTTCTGCAAAATTTGATCGACAATGCCGTCAAGTATATGGGCAACCAGTCGCACCCACGCATCGAAATCGGCACAGAGCAGACCGGCCGGGGTCTGGCGACTTTTGTGCGTGACAACGGCATCGGCATCGAACCACGCTATCACGACACAGTTTTTGGCCTCTTTGAAAAACTCGATCCCAACAGCGACGGCACTGGCATCGGTCTGGCCATTGTCAAACGAATCGTCGAAACGCACGGCGGCCAAATCTGGGTTGAGTCAGAAGGTTCTGGAAAGGGCAGCACCTTTTATTTTACCCTGGCGCATACGCCGCCTGAACACATTCGGAGAACAAAGCCATGAACGAGACACAAATTACTATTCTGCTGATCGAGGACAACGACGCACACAGCGCGCTGATCGAACGTGCATTCCAAACCCGCGCGCCGCAAATCACCCTGCATGTGGTCGGCACACTCAATCAGGCTCAAAAGCTGCTCGCTGCCACAAGCGTCGACCTGGTGATCGCCGACTGGCTCCTGCCCGACGGGCAAGGCATCGACCTGCTGCCCGCAGACACGCCAGAGCCGCCCTTTCCGGTGATCTTGATGACCAGCTATGGCAACGAACGGGTTGCTGTCGATGCAATGAAAGCCGGCGTGCTCGATTACGTGGTCAAGTCGGCAGAAACGCTAATCGACCTGCCGCACATCGCCGAGCGCGCCCTGCGCGAATGGCATTACCTGGTCGAGCGGCGGCAGTCCGAACGCGAGATCTCCCGGCTACAGCACCTGCTGCAAAACATCACCGATTCGATGCCCTCGGCACTGATCACGCTGGATGCCCAGGGCTGCATCTTGACCTGGAATCCGGCTGCCGAAACCCTAACCAGATGCACGACCGAACAGGTCAAAAGGCACGTGCTCTGGGATACCTGTCCTATGCTCGAACGCTACCGCGATCTGTTTGATCAAGTTTTGCAAAGCCAAAAGATCGCCCACCGGCATCGTGAGGCCATCCAGACGTCTCACGAAACCAGGTTTTACGACGTTGACGTCTTTCCATTGTTCACCGACGGCGTAACCGGTGCCGTCTTGCGCGTTGACGACGTGACTCAGCGCGTGCACATTGAGGAAATGATGCTGCAATCGACCAAAATGGCTAGCGTCGGCGGGCTGGCGGCGGGCGTGGCGCACGAGATCAACAACCCCCTGGGCGCGATCATGCAATCGGCCCAACTGCTGCAACTGTCGCTAGACACCCAAAATACCCGCACGCGGACGCGCCTGGAAGCAGCAGGCCTCGATCCCGATCACTTGGAGGCCTATCTGCAAGAACGGAACCTGCTCTCCTACATTCAGGGCATCCGCGATATGGGCGCGCGCGCGGCCAAGATCGTCTCCGATCTGCTCAGTTTTTCGCGCAAAGGCATCTCCAACCCGGCTCCGCGCGATCTGAACGCGCTGATCGAACAAACGCTCGAACTCGCTGCCACCGACTATGACCTGCGCAGGCAATATGATTTTCGCAACATCGAAATCGTCTATGCGCTCGACCGCACGCTGCCCAGAGTGATATGCGAAGGCCAGCAAATTCAACAAGTCGTGCTCAACCTGGTGCGCAACGCCGCCCAGGCGATGGCCGAAAAACGGGCCAACGATCTCAGCTACAAACCGCGCCTGACCCTGCGCACCACATGGATCGACACGTATGTGCGAGTAGACATTCAGGACAATGGCACTGGCATTCCAGAAGCAACTCGAACGCGGCTCTTTGAACCCTTTTTCACCACCAAAGAAGTTGGCGAAGGGACCGGGCTGGGCCTGTGGCTTTGCTGGTCAATCATCGTAGAGCGACACGGCGGACATATCTGGGCCGAGCCGGCCGAAGGCGCGGGCGCATGCTTTGCCTTTGAACTGCCCATCGCGGGACGGTGATTTATTTGGTTCTGGCTTGTCCAGGTTAGTGCCTATCCCGTGAGATTCTTGTTTGTGCGATGGAGATCATCACCGGTGTAAGAATTTTTCCAGGCGGCCAAATCGTCGGATGGAATACATCCGCGTTCAGTTCCGATTTATTCGGGATGGGGGAGGAAATCAATGAAACGCTTGTTGACAAACATAACGTTAACAGTTCTCATTACCCTCGCTGTGGCTTGCCAGCAGAACACAATGTCGCCCCGTGAGCGCACCACATCTACTATAGTCACTGAAAATGAAAAGGAAGCGTTAGCGCCGGTTCAGTTGAATTGGATGGGACACTGGTTATACGAGGACAAACGCGAAACACTGGTGCGCCAGGTCGCTCAAGAATTTGCATTTGAACAATTCCAGCAGACGATTACAAACAAATATGGTTCGAATGTCCATTATGCTGCTGATGTCGGTTATTTGCTGGGCCAGGAGCACAAGGATTTGACTCAAGCCGTCAACGCAGAACTCAGAAAGCTGCTCACCCAACAGACCACGGCGCAAGATGCCTACCTGCGCATCATGTCACAAGTCAAGTAACGAGTTCACACAAAAAAAGAGGCCGCGCAAATGAAGCGTTTTTTCGAGGGACTGACTTTTAAAATAGGCATTGCCGTCA
The DNA here is from genome assembly GCA_016931365.1 of Anaerolineae bacterium. The sequence goes on along the minus strand of JAFGEY010000044.1, from coordinate 1,397 downwards.
TTTTGATACAAATTGCAGCTCTGACCACGATGGGATTCTATTATATTAATCGCTTTTCCGGCGAAATCGACCGCAGCATGCAAACGCGGATTGAGACCCCCGGCATGTTGATGACTCAAGGTATGCTCACCTATGAAGCCGTCAGCGATAGAACAATTATGGAAGAGCTAATTGGCGAGACCTTGATAGACAGTCTGGTCATTGGCTTGAATCAGCAAATATTTTATGCTCTAAACCCCAACGATGTCGGACGAGACGTAAACAGCATCCTTGATCCCCAGTTTGTCGCTCAACTTGAAGAGATTACGATCCAGAGCAAATCCACTCAAATGACTGATGGGTTGGTCAACATTACTCCCCTCAGCCTTCGAGATGGGAAACTGGTCGGCTTTTTGTACCTCAAGATTGGAACCGAACAACTGGCAAGGCAAAAAAGGCTTGTGGCCCTTGTTTTTATACTGGGGTCCATTTTTTGTATCTTTTCAACCTCTATCGGCATTATACTTCTTTTTCGTTCGATCATTCTGACCCGAATTGGAAAACTGTTAGCCGTTTCGCAACAAGTTGCATCTGGCAGTCTGACCGCAAGAATCAACGGGCCAATTTCACAGGACGAGATCGGCATCTTGCAGCACAGCATCAACCTGATGGCTGCCGAACTTGAAAAAACCATTGGGAACCTGCATGCCGAGATCGCTGAACGCATCAAAGCTGGAGCTGCTCTGCGAGCAAGCGAGTCGTGGTTTCGCACCATCTATGATGGTGTCAACGACGCCATTTTCATCCACGACGCCAACACGGGCGCTATCCTTGATGTCAATCGCAAGGCCTGCGAAATGTATGGATACAGCCAGGCCGAAATGTTGCAGTTGCGAATTGCCGACGTCAGCCAGGGATACCCCCCCTTTGGTCAGCAAGAGGCTACCGCCCTGGTACAGAAAACCCAAACTCAAGGCCCGCAACTCTTTGAGTGGAGAGCCAAAGACCGAAACGGCCACTTGTTTTGGGTCGAAGTCAACTTGCGGCAGGCGCGCATTTACGGGCAAGACCGCGTCCTTGCTGCCGTGCGCGACATCACGGAGCGCAAGCAGGCCGAAGAATTGCGTGAGGCCTTGATTGAAGAACTGGAAGCCAAGAACACCGAGTTGGAACGCTTCACCTACACCGTCTCCCACGACCTGAAAAGCCCGCTGATCACCATCGGCGGCTTTGTCGGCTTTCTGGCAAAGGACGCCCTGGCCGGCAACGTGGAGCGGGTCAAGACCGACATAGCTCGCATTAATGACGCTACAGCTAAAATGCAGCAGTTGCTCAATGAGTTGCTGGAGCTGTCGCGTATCGGGCGGCTGATGAACCCGCCGGAAGAGGTATCCTTTGAAGCCATTGCTCGCGAGGCG
>JAFGEY010000335.1 GCA_016931365.1 Anaerolineae bacterium | reverse complement strand
TCGATTACATCAACGCGCACGGCACCGGCACCGGGCTGAACGATCCCATCGAGACCAAGGCGATCAAGACCATCTTTGGCGACTATGCTTACAAGGTGGCAATCAGCTCAACCAAGGCCGTCCACGGACACCTGCTCGGCGGCGCCAGCGCGCTGGAGGCGGTGATCTCGGTGCTGGCGATCCGCGACGGGATCATCCCGCCCACTGCCAACCTGACTACGCCCGATCCCGAGTGCGACCTCGATTACGTGCCGCTGGAAGCGCGCGCCGCGCCCATCCGCGTGGCGATGTCCAACGGCTTTGGGTTTGGCGGCCACAACGCGACGGTGATTTTCCGCAAGCTGGACTAAAATGCGGGCAAGTGGGGGCGCAGCGCTGCTGCGCCCCTACGTCCCCCGGATCACCCCCAATACCTGCGGCAGCAACGTCTGCGTCGTCGCCAACCCCTCATGTGCATAGATCGTCTCGTTGCCCTGCCAATCGCCGAAATAACCGCCCGCCTCGCGCAAGATCGGCGGGAACGGCCCGCAGTCCCACTCAGCCATAATCGGGTCCATCATCACCTCGATGCGCCCAGTGGCGACGAGCAGATAGCCATAGGCATCACTCCAGCCCACCCGTTGATAGACCCGGCGAGCAATGCGCTCCCACTCGGCCCAGCGGTTATACTTGACAAACCCGCCTACGTCGGTGCAACTGACCACTGCCCGTTCCAACGTGTCCACCGTCGAGACGCGCGCGCGGCGGCCATTCCACCAACAGCCCTCACCGTGAGCGGCGGCGACCATTTCATCGAGCGCCGGAAAGTAAGCCGCGCCCACCTCCACTCGCCCTTCGATCTCTAGCCCAAGCAGCACGGCATAGAGTGGCACGCCGCGCACAAAGGCTTTAGTGCCATCGATAGGATCGATGAACCAGCGGTGACTGGCCCCCTGGGTCTCTTGCGCCCCAAACTCTTCGCCGACGATGGCGTGATGAGGGTACGCCTGTTCGATGCGGCGGCGGATCAATTCTTCCGCCTGCCGGTCAGCGACGGTGACGGGCGTATTGTCGGCCTTGTACTGGGCCGAAACGCCAGTGTTGAAATGCCCCAGCGTAGATCGACCGGCCAGGTAGACCGTCTCGACGGCAAAATCCAACAACGAACGCAATGACTCTGACATGCAAACCTCCGATAACAAGTGAACAGGATAAACAGAATTGACAAGATGCCAAGCACGCAAAAATCCTGTCCATATTCTAGTGCAAAGCGCATCCTGCGCAAGTAATGCAGAAGCACAAATTGCGCGCAAAGCCAAGAATAGATACAATGTGTACGTTTCGCCAACCTGTTCGCTATGGAGACCGACGCGATGTCTCATCCACCCGACACTTTTTGGGCCTATCTTGATCGCCTGGTCGCCGAATCCGAGATCGTCATCGACCGCCCGGCCGGATCGGCGCACCCGCGCTACCCCGATTTCATCTATCCCCACCCTTACGGCTACCTCGACGGCACGCAGTCGATGGACGGCGGCGGGGTCGATGTGTGGGTGGGCAGCCTGCCCGAAAAACGTGTCGTGGCGATCGTCAGCACGGTCAACCTGGAAAAACGAGACGCCGAGGTCAAGCTGCTGATCGGCTGCACGGCGCAGGAAATGCAGACCATTTTGAAAACGCACAACTGGGGCTTGCAGGCCGGCGTGTTGATTGAACGACCATAGTCAGTAATTTATACAAGAAAAGCTCTCATTTTGCCTTAACTGCGGGGTCAGGCTCTGATACTGAAATGACGCGCAACATCCCCAACTTTAACCAATAGGAGATTATAATCGCCGTGGCCATCCACCTTTCTGCACCCAGCATCGACGTTTTACAACGCGAGACCGGCGTGGCAATTCCGGTCTACCTTTCACCCAAGATCGACCAGGACCTGGCCCTCGCGTTACTGCGCGACAACGTCGCCGCTTATGTGGCCCAGACACGCTTTTCCGAACACATTTGCCTCAGCGTCGACGGCCTGTCCTTCGGCGCGCGGCAGGCAGTCGAGATCGCCGCCGAGTTTGGCGTGTCGCTGGCCGTCGCCGAGGTCAATCGCGGCAAATTGTGGGGCGCGATCCACGGCGTCCGCAAGCTGCTTGAAAATTCCCGGCTCAAGTATATCGCCCTCGTCGATCAGGATGGCGATCATTTTGCCAGCGAACTGCTCAACCTGGTGCGCGCAGCAGAGCACATCGTCGCACGGGAGGGGCATCAGCGGGTATTGGTGCTGGGCCAGCGCACGTCGCGCCACCGGCCGATGGGCTTTTTGCGCGGCGAACTCGAAGAACTTGGCGATCGCGTGCTGCTCGACGCGCTGCACTATCGCGCGGCAACGACCGGCAAGCCGCTGCCCCTCTCGTACGTCACCCCGTTCGGCGAATTTCCCGATTTTCACTCCGGCTACAAGCTGTTCAGCCGGGAGACGGCGCAGGCCGTGTTTGGGAACGCACCCAACCTGGCCGGGTGCAGCGACGATTGTTACTATCGGCATGCCGTCGAGGCGGTGATGGTCGTCGAGGCGTTGGAAGCCGGCGCGGTGCTGGGGGTGGTCAATCGCAGCACCTTTAACGAGCAGCCGTTCACTACCTTTGGCCAGTTCGACGCCGCGCAGTTGATGGCCGATACCGTCATCTGGCCGTGCAAGCGCCTGGGCGTACCCCTTGCGTTTGTGCGCCAATGGCTCGACAACCACATCCCGCGCCTGCTTTTGAGTACCATCGCACCGGAAGGCAAAACGCAGTTGGCCCGCGTGCGCCAGTTGGTGCTGGAAAGTTATGGCGTTGAGATCGGTGAAACTTGGTTTCAGCAGCCTTTGTTTGTATAACCGCCGACGGCCGTTAGCCGTCCGCGGTCGGCGATCAATCTGGAAAGGAGACAATAATGTCAGAAACAATGCAACCTCATCTGGTCAAAAAAGGCACGACGTATCAGATCGTCGTCGACGGCAAGCCGTTTGTGATGCTGTCCGGCGAGATTCACAATTCCAGTTCGTCCAGCCTGGAGTATATGGAGCCGATCTGGGACAAGCTCAAATCGATGCGCCTGAACACGGTCATTTTGCCGTTGTACTGGGAACTGATCGAGCCGGTCGAAGGCGAGTTCGATTTGAGTCTAGTCGATGGGCTGATCGAAGGGGCGCGCCGGCGCGACCTGCGGCTGGTTTTTCTCTGGTTCGGCACCTGGAAAAACGCCGCGTCGAGTTACGTGCCCAGCTGGGTCAAGACCGACCTGGCCCGATTTGGGCGCATGCAGTGCCGACCGGGCGAAGCGTCGAATGCGATTTCCTGTTTCAGCGAGCAGGCCTGTCAGGCCGACGCGCGCGCTTTGGCCCAGGTGATGAAAAGAATCCGCGAGATCGACGGCGCGCAGCACACCGTCCTGGCGATCCAGGTCGAAAACGAGACCGGCGTGCTCGACACGACGCGCGACCGCTGCCCGCTGGCCGAGGCCGCGTTTGCGCAGCCTGTTCCCTCTGAATTGACTCTTTATCTTAAGCAGCACAAAACATCGTTGGTTTCATCGTTCCGCGAAGCGTGGGAAAAAGCCGGCGCCAAAACATCGGGCGTGTGGGACGAGGTCTTTGGCCCGTGGGCCGACGAGGTGTTTATGGCTTGGCACGTCGCGCGCTATGTCGACCGGGTGACAGCAGCAGGCAAAGCCGAACACGACATCCCAATGATCGCCAACGCCTGGCTCAAGCTTGGCCTTGACCAGCCGTTAGGCAAATATCCGGTCGGTGGGCCGACCTTTACGATGCTCGACGTGTGGAAGGCTGCCGCGCCGCACATCGACATCCTCGCTCCCGACATTTATGCGCCTGACTTTTGCGGCGTCTGCGCTCAGTACACGCGTTCCGACAATCCGCTGTTCATCCCCGAGGCGCGGCGTGATGAGCGCGCAGCAGCGGCCTGTTTTTATGCTTTGGCCCAGCACGACGCGATCTGTTACGCGCCCTTTGGCATCGACAGCGTGTCCCTGCCGCACCCGTTGGTCGACAGTTATGCCTTGTTGAGCGAAATGCTGCCGCTGATCGTCGACGCACAGGGCGAGGGGCGGATGGTTGGCTTTTTCCAGCAGGCCGACAACGAGCGGTGGGCTGTCGAACTGGACGGCTACCGGCTGCTGGCGAGCAGCACGGTCATCCTCCAGGAGGGCGTTATCCCAGGCGGCGGACTGGTCATGTCCCTGAATGACGACGAATTTATCTTGATTGGGCGCAACCTAATGATCGAGTTTGCCCGCAACGCGGAGCGCGTCAACGTTGAGTTTCTGTGGCTTGAAACAGGCACGTTCAAGGACGGGGCGTGGGCGGCGGGGCACCGGCTCAACGGTGACGAGACCAACCACGGGCGCACGGCCAAACTGCACAGTGAACTGACCGCCTGCCGGCTCAAATTGAATCCAAAGGCAATCCCGATGCACCATCAAAATCCGTGGATCGAATAAAAAAGGGGACGATATGAAGCTTCTTTTTATCGGCGGCACCGTCTTTTTGGGCCGTGCCACGGTTGAGGCGGCGCTGGCGCGTGGGCATGAGATCACACTGTTCAATCGCGGCAAATCCATGCCCGATCTGTTTCCCGGCGTGGAGAAATTGTTCGGCGACCGCGATGGCGGCCTCGACGCGCTGCGCGGTCGCCAATTCGACGCTGCAATCGACACCTGTGGCTATGTTCCTCGCGTCGTCCGCCAGTCGGCGCGGCTGCTGGCCGACCAGGTGGATCGCTATGTGTTCGTCTCGTCGCTGTCGGCCTATGCCGAGCCGTCCGAGCCGGGCGCAGATGAAAGCGCACCGCTGGCAACGATGCGGGACGAGACGATAGAAGAGATAACCGGCGAAACATATGGCCCGCTCAAGACCTTGTGCGAAGCCGAGGTCGAAAAGGCGCTGCCAGGGCGTGCGCTGTTGATCCGCCCCGGGCTGATCGTCGGCCCGCACGACCGCACAGATCGCTTTAGCTATTGGCCGTATCGGGTGGCGCAGGGCGGCGAGGTGCTCGCGCCAGGCCGCCCTGCGCGATTGGTGCAGTTTATCGATGTGCGCGATCTGGCCGAATGGATCGTGCGGCTACTCGAAGGGGGCCAAACGGGCGTGTACAATGCCGTCGGCGCACCGCTGCCGATGTCGGCGGTGCTGGACGTTTGCCGGACAGTCAGCGGCAGCGACGCCGCGTTCACCTGGGTCGACGATGCGTTTCTGGTCGAGCGCAAGGTGGGAATGTGGATCGAACTGCCGCTGTGGATTCCCGAGTCGGATCCGACAGCGCCGGGCTTTTTTGCCTACAGCAACACCCGTGCCATCGCCAATGGGCTGACTTTCCGCCCGCTGGAGGAGACCGTGCGGGCCACGCTGGACTGGCTCGCCACGCGCCCCGCCGATCACGCCTGGCGCGCCGGGATGAGCCGCGAGCGCGAGCGCGAACTGCTGCAAGCCTGGAAATGAGCATCCATTCATCGCTGTTTCTGATATCCGCCGCCGCGCTGGCATTTCAAATCACGCTGACGCGCCTTTTTGCGCTGGCACAGGGCAGCCACATGGCTTTCATGGCCGTCAGTCTGGCCCTGCTGGGCGGGGGGGCCAGCGGCACCTGGCTGTCCCTCCGCCGGCCCAGACCCGATCGCCTACCCCACCTGTTGGCCGTCGCAGCGATGCTTTTTGCCGTCGCCGTCCTGGCCTCCTACCTGGCGATCAACTATTTGCCCTTTGATGCCTACCGGCTGGCCTGGGAGCGCATTCAAATCCTCTGGCTGATCTCGTACTATTTGGCGCTGACCATCCCCTTTTTTTTCAGCGGTCTGGCAGTCGGCGCGGCGCTGGCGTCACGGCCGGCGCAGGCCGGTTCTTGGTATGCGGCCAACTTGCTGGGTGCAGCCGCCGGATCGCCGCTGGCGCTGCTGGCACTGGCCACAGTCGGCGGGCCGGGGAACGTCTTTTTGTGCGCTTTGTTTGGCTGGCTGGCCGCGCTCGCGCCGCAGCCTTCGCTCAAGCGTCTGATCCCGCTGGGCCTCGTCGCCGTGGCCCTGGGCTATTTTACCCTGAACCCGCCCCCGCTGTTCGACGTCCGACTGACTCCCTACAAGGCGCTGTCGCAGGCCCAACTGTACCCCGGCAGTGAGGTCATCATCAGTCGCTGGAACGCCTTTTCTCGCGTCGATGTGATCCGCAGCGACGGCATCCGCTCCGCGCCCGGCCTCAGCTTTGCGTACAGCGGCCCCCTGCCGTCGCAGCTTGGCCTGACGGTCGACGGCGACAACCTGACCCCGATCACCGCGCCGGGCGATCCCGACTTTACGGCCCACCTGCCGCTGTCACTGGCTTTTGTCCTCCGCCCCGATGCCGACATACTCATCCTGGAGCCGGGCGGCGGCCTGTCCGTCCTGACTGCGCTCCAGCAGGGCGCGCGCTCAGTGACAGTGGTGCAAAGCAACCCTGCCGTAGCGCAGATCGTCCGGAACGATCTGTCCGACCTGGCCGGGCACCTGTACGACGATCCACGGGTCAGGCTGATCATCGATGAGCCGCGCAGTTTCCTGCGCCGCGCGTCTGGCTGCTTTGACCTGATTCTACTGCCGCTGACCGGCAGTTTTCATTCCGTCACTACCGGGGCTTTTGCGCTCAATGAGGAATACCGCTACACCGTCGAGGCGTTTGCCGACGCATTGGCTCGTCTGACACCGTCCGGCCTGTTGATCGCCGAACGCTGGCTACAACTGCCGCCCAGCGAAAGCCTGCGGCTGTGGGCGGTCGCCGTGACGGCATCCCGCCGCGCTGCCGTCACGCTCGGCGACGCCAACCTTTTTGCCGTGCAAAGCTTGCAGACCTCGCTGGTCGGCGTCGCCGCCGCGCCGCTGTCCGGGCAGGATCTGCGCCTGATCCGCGACTTCGCCGCCGCGCAGCAGATCGATCTGATCTGGCTGCCGGATATTTGGCCGGAAGAAGCGAATCGATACAGCGTCGTACCGGACGCAGCGTATTATCGTACCTTCGACGCGCTCGTCACTGCCGATAACCCGGCCCGCTTTTACGCGGACTATCCCTTTGCCGTCGCGCCGTCCACCGACGATCATCCTTACTTTTTCCACTTTTTCAAATGGCGGCAGATTCCGGAGGTTTTGCAGTCGCTGGGCAAAACCTGGCAGCCGTTCGGCGGCAGCGGCTATCTGGTGCTGCTTGTTTTGCTGGTTCTGTCCATCTTGTTATCGGTGGGGTTTATTCTGCTGCCTCTCCTGAGACGCCGCGCTGTTCGCCATGGTTCTGTGCCCTTTCTCCTCTACTTTTCTCTGCTAGGGCTAGGTTTCCTTTTCGTCGAGATTCCTCTGCTGCAACGATTCATCCTCTACCTGGGACAACCGGCCTACGCCTTTGCGGTAGTCGTCTCTACATTGCTACTATGCGCGGGGTTGGGAAGTCGCTATTTGAGCAAACGGCTGTCACTGCAATGCGCGTTGGTGCTGATTGCCTTGCTGACGTTGACCTATCCTCACCTTTTGCCTGTCTTGTTCCGCGTCAGCCTCAGCCTGCCATGGGCCGGACGAGCTACTGTGGCAGTGCTTGTTCTGAGTCCATTGGGGTTGCTGATGGGAATTCCATTCCCCACAGGTTTGCGGCGGGTCGATCAGGTTGCTCCTCACCTGATCCCGTGGGTATGGGCTGTCAATGGCTGTGCATCGGTAATCAGCGCCGTGCTGGCCGCGTTGGTCGCTCTGACTTGGGGATTTTCGGCGGTGCTGTGGGGTGCCGCCGCAGCCTACGCGCTGGCAGGGGCGGTGAGCTGGCAGTGGAGACCGGGATAGCCATTCCGGCTCCCTATCTCAACCTTCATTCGCTCCGTGTCAGTGGAACAAAACTCACGCCACCCCAGTTGGTGCGCAAGATTTTTTCGTCTTGGCGCTCCAGCACCCACAGGCTCTGGTAGCTGCCCGGCGGGCCGATGGGAATGACCATTTTACCGTCGTCGGCCAACTGGCTGACCAGCGGTTGCGGTACGTGGTCGGGCGCGGCGGTGACGATGATGGCATCGAATGGCGCGCATTCCTCCCAGCCCCAGTAGCCGTCGGCCTGTATGGCGGTGATGTGCGAATAGCCCAGCCGGTCAAAGGTCTCGCGAGCGCGAGTTGCCAGCTCGGGAATGATTTCGATCGTATAGACCTGATCGGTAAGCTGGGCCAGGATCGCGGCCTGGTAGCCGGAGCCGGTGCCGATTTCCAGCACCCGCTCGCCAGGTTGCAGATCGATCAACTCACTCATCAAAGCCACGATGTAGGGCTGCGAGATGGTTTGTCCGTAACCGATCGGCAGGGGATGGTCGGCGTAGGCCCGGTTGAGGTGCTCTAGTAACACGAACTCGTGCCGCGGGACAGCCATCATCGCCTCCAATACTGCTTCAGTGGAGACACCACGGGCTTGAATCTGGGATTCAAGCATCGCTTGACGCTGTTTCAAATAGGGGTCCGGTTGAGAAGAAGGCAATTCTACAGAAACGACTGTAGCAGTGGGCGCTGGCGTGGCAGTAGGTGCTGGCGTCGCTGTAGGAAAATACGTGCAGCGAACAAAAAGGATCGACATAGCAGCCACCCAACCGAAAAGCAACCATCGTCGTACCATCATTTCACCTTGTAGGTCAATGGTTGCTTGTATTATAGCACAGATTTTTAAAGCGCCCTGATCAAGCCAGCTTTTGACAAATTTCGATTTGACAACCAGGTAAACAAGACTATAATATGGATATTGTTTATCCACCTTGAACCAAGAGAAAGGAGATCCCATTGATGAATTGCTTGCCCAAGTTTGAAAACAACGCGTGCCAATGCCGATCGCCTTTCTCAGGAACAGCATCGCGCTAATCTGCTGTTCACAATCCCATAGCCATAAACCGGGCCATGAGCAGGCGATCGATCGCGCATCTCATGGCCTTTTTTGATCTTGCACTGCCGTCCCAACAAGGCCATGAGACCTTTTGCTCATGGCCTTGTTTTTATGTAACTGCCCAGCGCAGGCTGAGCAGTTGCCGGAGGAGCAAGATGGAACATGTACTTGATTTCGCAACACCCATTCGACATCAACCTTTATCCATCTCACACCATAAAAAGGAAATTTACAGTGCCCGAGATCAAGTCTGAACAAGATTTGGAACAATATCTGAACGACCACGATTACTATGACGCACGCTACGATCCATTGCGCATTGACCGCAAGGCGCGGCGCAAACGCAGACCGCGCAAGCAGCCGCAGAAAGCGCCGGAACAATGGGAAGTCGCGTCTCAGCTGAGCGATGTCACCGGGCTGGAAGGCGGCCTCAAGATCACCTACACGCCGGCCCAATACGAAGAAGGCTGGCTGCTGTCGTCCATCGGGGCTTTTTTCGAACAGGCGTTGATCACCGACATCCTGTTCAAGGTCAAAGGCGGCAAGGAGGCCAGCGTCTACTGCTGCCGGGCGCATCCCGGCACCGGCGTCGATCTGCTGGCAGCCAAGGTCTACCGGCCGCGCATGTTTCGCAACCTGCGCAACGACAAGCTGTACCGCGAAAGCCGCGAACTGCTCGACGGATCGGGGCGCGCGGTCAAAGTAACTGACGAACGGCTGATGCGCGCCGTGATCCACGGCACCGACTTTGGGCTGGAAGTGCGGCATACCTCATGGCTGATGCACGAATACACTACAATGGAACGGCTTTTCAAGGCCGGAGCCGCCGTGCCGCAGCCGATCTCGTCGAGCGAGAACGCCATCCTGATGACCTACATCGGCGGTGAGAGCGTGGGTGCACCCACGCTGCACGAGATTCGGCTCGATCCGGACGAGGTACAACCGCTCTTTCAGGAAACGATGCGCAACATCGATCTGATGATGCAGTACGAGTTGATCCACGGCGACCTGTCGGCGTACAACATCCTATACTGGGATGGGCAAATCACGTTGATCGACTTTCCGCAAGTAGTCAGCTATTACAACAACCACAGCGCCTATGCCATCTTGCAGCGCGACGTACAGCGAATCCGCGACTATTTTGCGCGTTACAAGGTCGAATGCGACGCGCAGGCTATCACCGATGAGTTGTGGCAGCGCTACGCCACGCCTGACCCTAGAATCGTCTTTGCCGAAGAGTATCTGATCCACACATATGAGGAGGAAGAACCCTTTGAAACAGAATGAATACCGAGCCTTTTACGAGGCTCTTGGCGGGCAAGCGTATATGGAGTTCGAGTTTACTGCCAACACGACCGCCGAAGTCAATTTTGTGCTGGACGTGCTCAACGTCGCACCCGGCCAACGCATCCTCGACATGGGCTGCGGCCCGGGCCGCCATGCCATCGAACTGGCCAGACGCGGCTTTCAAGTCACTGGCGTCGACTTTACCCAATCCTTCATCGACGCCGGGCGCAAGCTCGCCGCGCAGGCAAACACACAGGTCGATTTTGTGTGCCGGGATGCACGAGATTTTGTGCGCACGCGAAGCTAGGATGCCGCAATTTGCCTGTGCGAAGGAGCGTTCGGGCTGCTGGAAAGCGATCAGGACAACCAGCGCATCTTGCGCAATATCGCTGATTCGCTCAAGCCCGGCGGCATTTTTTGCCTGACGACGCTAAATGGCTACTGGGTGATCCGTATCATGACGACCGAGAACAACGAGGACGACCGGTTTGATCCCCTTCGCTGCACCTGCTCCGACGCACACGAGCACCTGGGGCGCATGTATCAGGGCATCGAGCGCGCTTATATCGTGCCCGAACTGCTCAAGATGCACGCCGAAGTCGGGCTGGAAGTGCTGCACGTCTATGGGGGCACAACCGGAAACTGGGGCCGTCGTCCCCTGGAACTGGACGAGGTTGAAGTGATGCTGATCTCGCGCAAAACCGAACCCAAACTGCCGCAAACACACAGTGTTTGAAACACCAGGCACTTGATCTGTCTGCTCAACCATCCATACAACAGCCTGTGTCCAAATTGGGCGCAGGCTGTTTGTGTGCTATACTATTTAAGAGGTTCAATGACCCAGAAAGGAGTCAATCGATGATTATCGACGCCCACAACCATCCCGACTGGCACAAACACAACCTGGCCCTGTTTCTGGACAACATGGCCCAATTCAACATCGATCGGACCTGGCTGCTCAGTTGGGAGTGCCCACCCGACGAGTACGATCCCGCCCCGCATCACCCCATCTTGCTGGCCAACGAACTCGGCCCGCTGCCCTTTTCAAACTGCCTCAAGTACGCGGAACGCGCGCCGGACAAATTCATCCTCGGCTACGCGCCCGATCCACGCCGTCCAGAGGCGATCGACCGCCTGCAAGCAGCCATCGATCTCTACAGCGTGCAGGTATACGGCGAACTCAAATTGCGCATGTGCTACGACAACCCCGACGCGTTGCGTATGTTCCGCTTTTGCGGCGAAAAGGGACTGCCGGTCACGATACACATCGACTATGAATTTGACACGGGTAAGAATTATCCGCGCCGCAACTGGTGGTACGGCGGCGGCATCGACGCTTTTGAGCGCGCCGTCCGCGCCTGTCCGGAGACCCACTTTATCGGACACGCGCCGGGGTTCTGGGCGCACATCTCGAACGACGATCAGTTCGACAAGGCAATGTATCCCAAAGGCCCGATCGTGCCCGGCGGCAAAGCAGTCGAGATGCTGCGCACCTGTCCCAACCTGTACGCTGACCTGTCGGCCAACTCGGCGCTGAACGCGATCAGCCGCGACCACGAGTTTGGCCTGGATTTTTTGCTCGAATTCCAGGATCGGTTGCTCTACGGGCGCGACGATTTCAACAATCGGCTGCAAGAACACCTTGACGGGCTGGGTCTGCCGCAAGCCACGCTGGACAAAATTTATTTCCAGAACGCACAAAGGCTGCTAAAGAAAAACCACGCCTGACCGCCGACAGCAAACCGCCGGCCGCTGCTTTCTTGCAGAAAGCCCGCGGTCGGCGGTCAGTGGTCTGTCGTCAATGGCTTTATTCTGCTGCAGGCGTCGGCGGCGGCTCGATGAAATCCTCGCGCGTCTTTTCGACAAAATCCTGCACGCTATAGCCGCTCACCTGTACATAATAAGGCGACGCAGAAGAGATAACCACATAATTCCCCGTTTCTTCATCCTTTGTCCCGACGCGCAAAATGGTTGTGGTCTCGTTGCCCTCCGCATCCCTGGCCTTGACTGTGACCAGCGCGCCCGGCGTCTGCGTGCCGTACCCGGCCTGTCCTTGCTTGCCCAACGGCTTGATCATGCGCACCGATGCGGCGCGCGACACCAGCGACGTCACATCGGCCTGGGACAGCACCTCTTCTGCGCCCAAACCGGTCATCAACCACACGTCACCCTCTCCCTTGGAAAAGGTGAACGCGCCGTTGGCGTTCTCTAGCGTCAGATCAAAGACCTGCGCCGTGTCGATGCTCAAGTACAGCGTGTCGATCCAGCTTCCCGCACTTGCACCGACGTCAGCCACAGAAAGATTGGAGACCAGGTAAACCTCATCCTGGCGATCAAAGCGAACGTGGATCACGCCATAACTTGGCGCCGTGCCCAGGAAAAAGGTTCCGGCTGTGCCATCAGCCCAGGTCAGCGTCACCTGACGCACAAACTCGTCTGCCGCCACCTGAAGCCGGCGATGGCTCGACGCGGTCTGTGTCACCAAACGGTTGCTTTCGAACGCGGCCAGTTTATCGAGCAAATCCTGCACCTTGTTCTCCTGCGTCGGGTAATCGTCGGCGTCGGGCAGCACCCAAAGCTCGCCGGACTTGACCAGGGTCACCGCTGAATCCGTATTATCCTGGATGCGCACCTCGATCACCTGATCGAGATCGGCAAACATCGGCTCATTGCTGCTTGTCTGCGCCCCTCTGGGCCACAACAGCACGACGGCCAAAAGCAATTGCAGCACCAAAACACCGACAAGAATTTGGTTTTTGCGGCTCAATCCGTTACTCATGCGGCATCTCCTTCCCCAGCGAACTCGGCGAGTTCGAGGCGTCAACGTTTTGAGCAATGATCGGCTCCTCGTTGCGACGCCAGCTGTTCCATACTACGCCGATCACAGCCAGGCCGATCAAGGCTACTGCATAGTTGAGGCCCTCCCAGAATCGTTGCTGCTCGGTGCTCACCGATTTGAGCAAGTGTACATAGGTCCCGCGCGAGCGAATTGACAGCAAATCCTCGTCCTCCACCGCCCAATCGATGGCATTCTGCACCAACTGCAAGTTATTCAGATAACGATCCTGCGACATCTGCTGCGAAAGTTGCAACAGCGTGTCATCGAGAAACTCGGCGCTGCCGATCACCACCAGCCGCGCCGAGTCGGGCGATTGGTCGAGTTGGGTCAGTGGGCGCTGTTCAGATGCGACCCCGGCGTCCGGGCTGGCCGGATCGGGCACCGTGTCAAAGGGCGACGGTTGCCCTTTGAAATAGCTCTCAAACACACCATAGATGCTCACCGCCAGCGGACGCGCGCCCTGCTCGCCCTCGACCGGGAAACCGTATTCGGGATGGGTCTGCAAGTCGGGCAAGGTGTTAGTCGACGTGGTCAGCCACGAAAGTGCTGACGATTCGAGCAGCGTCACCACGTCACGCCCTTCGTTTTTGGCCTCGTCGATCGTCAGCGGCGATGCCCAATGCAGCGTGATCGCCGGCAGGTTGGCAACGATGACGCTGTCCTTGCTCATCGCATCTTGCCGCACATCGACGAAAAAGGGATAGGGCACCTGCTGTAGCTCAACGACGCTCATCCCGCCCACCTGGCGCTGAACCTGCACCGGGAAAGGCTCGTTTTGCGGGTCCATCACGATCGACGGCTCGACGGCAACGCCATAATGAGCCAACAACTCGCCCACGCCGTCCTGGATCTGGTCGAGCGCCAGCCCGCTGCTGTATTGGTACGGCGAGAGCATATAATTGCCCACCGCAACTACCACCGATCCGCCGCGCATCAGGTATTGGTCGATGGCAAACAGCTCTTTGGCTGTAAAGCCCTGCGGCGCAACAACAACGAGCACATCTACGTCGCCAGGCACGTAGCCCGACGTCAAATCGACCTCTTTGATGGTATAGTTTTGCCCCAACGGCTCGCGCA
Source organism: Anaerolineae bacterium (assembly GCA_016931365.1). The sequence continues at coordinate 3,476 of JAFGEY010000335.1, read as the reverse complement.
CATACTGAAATGTCGAAATCGGCTGCATCGACTGGCCGGTGTACGGGTCTTGCATCGCCGTTTCGGGCGGCGACCACACGCCGACGGTTTTCAAAAAGCCGGGCGTCGAGCGGCGTAAAACCGCCTCGATCTCACTGCGTATGTCAGCCTTGCCCATCGTCGCCGTGGGGTAAATCACATGGGCCTCCTGGCCAACCTCTAAAATCATGTACAAATAGTACGATTCAGGCGAAAAAAGCGCCACCGGGATCGGCTGGATGCCATAGGTGTCGTAAAGCCCCTGCCGGGTGTAAGGACTGTTCTGCGCGTCGGGATCGATGAACGCATAATTGAACTTGCCGCGCGACTCATCCTGGATTTCCTGCCCCACCGCTTCGATGAGCGAAGGGACCTCCGCCAACGACGATGGCAGCGCGTCCCACGACACCAGCGCGGTCAGCTTGATCTCGCTTTCGATGCCAGCAAAGACGGCGTCAAGGCTTTGGAAACCGTACACCGTCTTTTTGATCGTTCGCGTCAGGTCATATTCCAGGTTACGTAGCCGCACCTCGACATCTCCCGTCGGCAGCGATTCGACCTCGATCAGGTCTTGAAAGTTCAAAACCTCCGATTGGTCGCCATAGCGGATCAAGATGTCAAAATATGAGTTGATGATCGACTCTTCATAGTGCTCGGAAACGCGAAACGGCGTCGGGCTGATACCATACACCTGATTGGCCTCGGCTTCAAGTTCTTCGTCTTCGCGCGGATCAACCGTTTCAACCGTGATCTGCCCGCCAGAGGCGATGGCGTACTCGCGCAACATATCGCGGATCGTCGGCACCAGCGGCTCCAACAGCGGGTGCGTCTTTTCACTGAAATAGCCGCGAATCAACAGCGGCTCTTGCAGGTTGCTGACCAGATCGCGCGTGGCTTGCGAAAGGCTGTATTCCTGGTTGGCGGTCAAATCGACGCGCAAGCGGCTGATCGGAAACATCCACACATTCAGAGCCAGCACATTGGCCCCGATCAACACCACGCTCAAGATCGCGTTGCGCCGGTAGGCCAGCGTGCGTGCACCCCGGCTCCAGCGTTGCATATCGACCGAAAAGACGTTCAAGATCAGGAAAAACGCGGTCAGCGAGAGGTAATAGATCAGATCGCGCAGGTCGATCACGCCGCGCTCGATGCTCTCAAAACGGCTGCCCGTGCCGATCGCGCGCAAAACCTGGGTCACGCTTTCGCCAAACATCCCAGTCACACCGTTCCAGCCGACCAAATAGAGCAGCCCGCCAATAATAACCGTCACAATCAAAGATACGATTTGATTATCTGTGCGCGAAGAGACAAACAACCCCAGCGCGACGTAGGTGGATGCCATCAATAATGTCGCCAAATAGCCGCCGATCACCGGCCCCCAGTCCAAATCGCCAAGGATGCTCACCGACAGCGGCAAAAACGAGGTCAACGCCAGCGCGACGACAACGAGCAGCATCGCGGCCATAAATTTGCCCAACACCAGGTGCGCTTTGCGCACGGGCAGGGTGAGCAAAATCTCCATCGTGCCGCTGCGCTGCTCCTCACTCCACTGGCGCATCGTCAGCGCGGCAACCAGGCCGATCATCAACACCGGCAGCCCCTGAAACAAGGGACGCACATCGGCGATGTTGCGCACCCAAAACTTGCCGACGAAAAAGAAGGAAAAAAGCGTCACCACCAAAAAGGTGCCGACGAAAATCAGTGCCATCGCCGAGCCAAAGTAAGCGCCCAGTTCTTTGCGGGCGATAGCCCAGGACTGCCTCCAAAACGAGTTCATGCCGCACCTCCAGATTCGTTTTCTTGATCGTTTGCGGCAGCAACCGCCAGTTCATTGAAAATCATTTCCAGCGTGCGCACATCGCGCTTGAGTTCGCGCAGCGGCCAATCTTGTTTGCGCGCCAGATCGTAAATCGCCGGGCGCAGATCGACGCCGCTGTTGCAGCGCACCCAGTATTGACGCCCGTCGCCGGTCAATTCATCCTCGACGTTTTTCACGCCAGACAGCGATTTCAATTTCTTGGCCGCATCAGGCGCGCTTGCGTCGAGCACCAGCACCACATCGGACGTTGTGGCCAGGTCGGCCAGGCGCGCATCGGCCTTGATCTCGCCGTTCATTAAAATGATCACCCGGTCGCAGATCGCCTCTACTTCGGACAAAATGTGGGTGGACAGCAGGACCGTGCTGTTTTCGGCCAACCGCCGGATCAACCCGCGCACATGGACGATCTGTGTCGGGTCAAGGCCGACCGTCGGCTCGTCCATAATCAACAGGCGTGGCTTGTGCAAGATGGCCTGGGCCAGCCCCACCCGCTGTCGATAGCCCTTGCTCAACTGGCCGATCGGCCGCGTGAGATGATCGGCCAGATCGGTTGAGCACACCGCCTCGGTTAATGCCGCTACCTGCGTATCCTCAGGGATTTGACGCAGTTCGGCGATCATTTTGAGATACCCCTGCACCGACAGTTCGGGATAGAGCGGCGCGTTTTCGGGTAAATAGCCGATCCGCTCTTGCACCTTCAGCGTATCAGCCATCACATCCAGCCCATCGACGGTAACTTCGCCCTCGTCGGGCTGGAGATAGCCGGTGAGCACCTTGATCATTGTCGTTTTACCAGCGCCGTTCGGCCCGAGCAGACCAATGATCTCGCCTTCCTCGACGTTGAATGAGACATTTTTCAGCGCCTGAACCGGGCCATACGACTTGGACACATTTTGAACATCAATCATATCAGACTCCCATCATGCTTGTATTCCAAGCGGAAATTATACATCAAACCCGAAATTTTTGACAAAAGAACTCGCCCGCGCCATAATGCCCGAACCGCCGGCTGCTTGCTCAGACGTTGATTTTCTCCATTGATTCACGCCGGCCATCGCCAAAGAAAAAAAGCAGGCTTGCTAGAACCAGCAAGGCCAGCACCACATCGACCAAAATGGCTACCATCATTGCCTTTGGCCCCGCCGGCTCGATCAATTGCCCGATCAGCCAGGGCATCACCAGACTGCCCGAACTCACGCCGATGAAAAAATAGCCTGTCACCCGGCCCGAAATGGGCATCAACCGCTCGGCCAACGACATCGTCGTGGCGAACAAAGGCGCAATAGCCAAGCCCACGCCCATCACGCCGATCCATACCACGAGAGGCAAACCGGGCAAAAACACCAGCGCGATCATACTGAACAGGCATAATACGAGATCCCCAAACAGAATCGTACGCGGGCGCACTCTGACCGCTACAGGAATCGCCAGCAATCGCCCGACCGTGAACGCACCCCAAAAGGCCGAGTTGAGATAGGCGGCCGTTGTCTCGTCGGCGATGCCCACCGCCAGCGCATAGGTATATATCCACCCGCTGATGCCGATCTCAATCCGGAATGTGTCAAGTATTGTGAGACACCCGAAGGGAGCAATCTGTGGACAGTGCCGCCTTGTTGATAGGCTTCGCCTACCGACAGGG
>JAFGEY010000334.1 GCA_016931365.1 Anaerolineae bacterium | reverse complement strand
CGAGTTGTACGGCTCGGTCATAAAGGTCAGGTCGGACACGGCCAGCACGTTCCCGTTGCCGCCGAGGCCCAGCAGGGTCAGGCCGCCGGCCTGCTCGCTGAGTGAGGAAGTCGTGTTTTCGTCACCGGCGATCAGAACCTCATCAACGGAGGCCAGCGAGTGCGCGGCGTACAAGACCACCTTTTCCAGATTGACGGTCAACGTATGATCGGCAAACTCGTTCAGGATCACGTATTGATAATGACCGCCGTTTTTTACCGTGTTATATACATAATCGTCCGAATAGGCCAGGCCAAAGGACGCAGCCAGTGTGTTGATCGCCGCCACGTCGGATTCGATCTCCTGGTACTCACCGAACTCCTCGTCATAGCGCGTCTCCCACGCGTAGCGGCTGGGATCGGCCACCAACAGCACGCGCCCGCCCTGCTCGACGAATCGCTGCACAGCTTTGACCTCGGCGGAGGTAAACGGCTCGTGCGGGGCAACGACGATCAGCGCCAGCGCATTGTACAGCGCCGACGAAAGATCATCGCCCTCGTTCAGGGTCATGTTTTCGACGCCGCGCGCGGTCAGGCGTGAAAGCAGCACGTTCAACTCGACTTCCTGAAAGGTGTTGCCATGCCCCCTGTCGACGACGACCAACCCTTCCGCCTGCGCCAGATCGGTCTCGACAAAGGCGGCCATTTCCACGGTCGGCAGATCGCCCACCGCATAGCCCGGCTTGGCGATCTCGCCGGGGTCGTACCAGCCGCGATAGTAATAGAATCCCCGCACCAGCGAAGGCAGAACCAGCAGCGCACCAAAAAGCGCCACCAGGCCAACGGTTTTCCAGACTGAACGCTTTTCCATCGCTACGGCCTCCTCTGTTCGGGTTCGATGTACAGGTAATACAGCCCGCGCGCCAAGTTGTCGAGCGCGGGCGTTTTGCTCGCCCCCAAGGGGATGATTTCCTCATCCGTTTCTTGCGGTGGATAGACGATCTCGGCCACGTCAACGACCTCGTAATGGGCCAGTTTGGCCATCCGGGCCGCTTTTTGCACCGCTTCACTGGTCGCGCCCAGTTCGTCGACCAGGCCGTATTGCTGCGCCTGTAAGCCCAGGAATATCTCGCCGGTCGAGATCACGTCGCGCCCGACGGTGATCCGATCGCCGCGCTGGGCAAAGACGGCCTCTAAAAAGCCCAGCTTGAGCAGTTCGATCTGCCGCAAATAGTCGCCGCGACTGCCGCCGGAGAATTTATACGGCCCGGTGGCGACATAGCTTTCGTCGGTGAAGCGCTGATCGTCGGTGGAGGGCAGCGAGCTGATCACGCCGATGTTGCCCACAATTGAGGCTGGCTTGGCAAACACATAATCGCCCGCCGCGGCCATGTAATACCCGCCGCTGGCGGCCATCCCTTCGATCGAGACGATCAGCGGCTTGGCCTCGCGCAGCTTGAGCAGGTGAAAGTACAGCTCTTCGGTATAGATCACCGCCCCGCCGGGGCTGTCGAGCTGGAGCACGACGGCGCGAATATCGGGATCGGTGCGCGCATAATCGAGCAGTTCAGTCAGGTATTCGGTGCTGTAATACCAGATGTAATCCTCAAAGCGCACCACGCCGACCTGCGGCGCCGGCACGGCGACCCAGGCGACGAGAAGGCCCGCCAGCAGCGGCAGCACAACCCAAAAGATCAGCCGGCCCAACTGCCTGAGCGGTGAAGGAGAAGCAGGAGTTTGGATCATGGGTAGGCCCTTTCTATATTACTCTTTCAATCAAATTCAATTTGACGGAGTAATATGCAATCCAGCTTGACTTTGCCCATTGACGATAGTAAACTCTAGTATAACACAACCTGCGAGCAAAGACAAAGGAGGTTTTAGTGTATGGAAGGTACTTTGAAACATCGTTTATTGCTCTTGATTGCCATCAGTGTGTGGATGTTGAGCTGCACGCTCCCTTCGTCGCCCTTTGTCGCCACTCCGGAATCCGTGACCGAACAGGCTCTGCTGACCCACACGCCAACTATGCCCCCCCAACCGACCACGACGCCAGTGCCCACTCTCTCGCCGTCGCCGCCGATCGGCCTGGCCGCGTTCTGGGAGTACGACGGCCTCGATCTATTCGAGCAGGCCATGCGCCCGCCTTTCACCGCCGACGTGGCGCAGTTTGAAACCGCCACGCGCTACTGGCTCGACCTGCGGGTCGATTCGGCGGCGCTGTCCCTGAGCGGCACGGCGCAGATACGCTATACGAATCAAGAGGATGCGCCGCTGGACGAGATCGTCGTGCGGCTGCTGCCCAACCTGCCCGGCTTTGGCGCGACGATGGAGCTGCTTGCCGTGCTGGCAGACGGCAAGCCGGTCGAACCGGTCTTCAAATACCAGAACTCGGCGGCCTACCTGCCGCTCCAGACACCGCTCGAACCGGGCCAGGCGATCGTACTGACCCTGTCCTACGAGAGCACGCTGCCACAGGCGGCCACTGCCGGATACGCCCAATACGGCTACATCGACCGGGTGCTGGCCCTGCCGGCGGCCTATCCGCTGATCCCGGTTTACGACGACGAGGGCTGGAATGTGGAACTGGCTCCCAGCTATGGCGATCCGACCTTTAGCGACACGGCGCTGTACCTGGCGCGGATCACCCTGCCCGGCGAGATGGCCGTCGCCGCGTCGGGGGCCATCGTCGAGACAAAAGCAAACCCCGACGGCACAGCCACCCATCTCGCTGCCAGCGGTCCGATGCGCGATTTTAACGTCGTCGCCAGCGCCGATTACCAGGTTGTCGCACAGAACGTCGACGACGTGCGGGTTTCGGCTTATTACCGCACTGGCGACGACGCGGGCGGCCAACTGGCCCTCGATTATGCTGTTTATGCGCTGCGCTACTTGCAAACGTTGATCGGCCCTTACCCGTTTAGCGAGCTCGACGTGATGGCGACGCCTACCGAGGCCGGCGGCATCGAGTATCCCGGACTGATCGTCGTCGCCCAGGACCTCTACGATCGCAGCGGCGGGTACTTTGAGCTGGTCACCGCGCACGAAGTGATCCACCAGTGGTGGTACAGCCTGGTCGGCAACGACCAGTTGGACGAACCGTGGCTCGACGAGGCACTGACCCAGTACACCACGCTGCTCTACTTTGAGGAGCGCTACGGGGACGAGGTGGCGCAGGAAATTTTGCGCGATTCCTTTGAAGGTTGGTACAAGTCGCTGCCGGTCGAGGAACAGGGAATCCAGATCGGCCGGCCGGTGGCGGGGTATAGCGATCACCAGTACGGGCCGATCGTCTATGGCAAGGGGCCGGTTTTTTTCCACGCGCTGCGCGGCCAGATCGGCGACGCGGCGTTTTTCAGACTGCTCAAGGCCTATTTTGAACAATACCGCTACGGGATCGCCTACCCGGCTGACCTGCTCACCCTGGCCGAGCAAGTCAGCGGGCAAGAACTGGATGCGCTGTACGCGGAGTGGGTGGGGGAGTAGGGGCGAAGCATTCCAAGTTTGACATACTGACAGACAACACATCATCGTAAAATACAACGGCGCCACCCAGTTGAGTTGGAGAATGCTTCGCCCCTACGCTTTTCGTCTACGTGGTGGCGGGAAAGACGTACTGCCAGCCCCACTCGGTGTTGGCATTGGGATATTTTTCGGCCAGGGTATAGGGCAGGTAGACGCGGCCATAGCCTTGCACCAGATCGTCCTGATGCAGCAAGTAGACATGAGCGAGGTGCTCGCGCAAAAAGGGCACCGTGGCGTCGGGGAGCATGGTCACGCGGTCTTGCTCGCCCTTGCCATCGCGGATGGTGATTTGTCGATAGTCGAAATCCTGGTCCCTGCGGCAAGCTCAGGGCAAGGGTTCCGGGGCGAGGCAGCGACGTTTTCATCTACAGCCAGGTGGGTGAGAAAGGCTTGAATTTCGGCGGGATGTCTGAATTCACCTTGCGGCGTTTTGTTGAACACGATGAATCGCTTGATCCAGTTGGTGTAGGCCTGTTCGAGCAGTTTTTTGGGTCGTTGTTCCATACCGCTTCCTCTGGAAAAACCATTGTCAAAAGAGAGATTTTGAAGTAAAATGATGGCAGATGAGAATTGGAAAAAGAACGGACGTTCTATCAACAGGATAAACCATTTGCCGATTCTTGTCAAGGGGTTTACGCGACAGATTGGGCGAATAAGAACCCTGAGAGGAGGGATATGGCCGAAAAAAGCCTGATAAGATGACGGAGAGGGAGTTTATGCCCGTCTCGTCTGGCATAACATCCCCGGACAGGGGTTTATTTGTGAATAGACGAGGATAATACCTAGTTAGGCGAGACGCTCGCGCGCTCGCATCTCGCCTAATGGGCGCGAGATAACATTGAGATGGTGTCGGCTCGGCGCTTCGCGCACGTCGCCTCCGCCTAACATCTCAATGAAGCTGACATCGGTCG
>JAFGEY010000333.1 GCA_016931365.1 Anaerolineae bacterium | reverse complement strand
TCGACCAAAGAGCAGCCCGGCCTGTCGCCGGAAGCGATCCGCTTTATGCTGCCGACGACGGTGTTTGCCAGGGTGACGGATTTGGGCATGGACATGCCGGCCTGCGCCGAAGAGATGACACCGGTCGAACTGGGCTTCCTGACCGCGCACATCGACGCCGTCTGGGGCTGGACGTGGAACAAGATGATCGAGAACTGGCCGACCTGGACCAGCGCCTGGTTGCAGTGGAACCTGGCCCGGCCCAACTCGGCTTTCCGCGATGAGATCATCACGGCGCCGGACGAGGAAATGGAATGCCCGGCCCAGGTCAAGGAGGGCGAACTGCTGCCCAAGGAGCAGTGGTTGGTGAACACGGTGCGCGCCGAACTGGCGCAAGGGCGCAAAGTGATCGTGTACCTGCGCCAAACCGGCACGCGCGACATCCGCCCGCGCATCCAGAACGTCTTGCTCCGCAGTGGCGTAACCGACGTGGCTGTGCTGGGCGCCAACGTCGGCACGCGCGAGCGCGGGGCCTGGCTGGACAAGAACGCCAGGCAGGTGTTGATCACTAATCCCAAGCTCATAGAAACCGGCATGAATTTGCACGAATACGGGTACTCGACCATCGTCTTTCTCGAGATCGAGTACTCGCTCTACACGCTCTGGCAGGCTATGTCTCGCGTGTGGCGGCCCGGACAGACGAAAAAAGTCAAAATCTTTTTCGCTCACTATCCGGGTACGTTGGAAGAAAAGGCGCTGGCCCGGATGGGCAAAAAGATGATGGCCGGCCAACTGCTCTATGGGGAGGATGTCTCCAGCGCGCTGGTCGAGGACGCCGGCGACGCCAGCCTGACGGTCGAGTTGATCCGCGCCATTCAGGACGGTGAAGACTTGGGCGTCGGCGCGGACACGCAGATCTTTGGTACGCTCGGATCGGACCTGATCACGGACAGCCCGTTGGGGTCGCCCACCGCGCGCTCGCGCGCGCTGACGACGACCGAGCAATGGCTACAGTCACGCGGGCTGCGCTTGGAGGACGTCAAGGCGGCTCGTTCGCGGCGGAAGAAGGTCGATGTGCCGGAAGGGCAGATGTCGCTTTTTGACCTGCCGTTGGCGGCGTGATAGTAGGGATGTATGAAAAAGGCCCGGAGAGGGATGCTCCGGGCTTTTTTGTTCGACTTGCGCAGACCGAACATCCGTGCTATTCTTCTGTCAGGAATCGAACCAACGGAGCGGCAGTGTGACGAACTATCTTCGGATGCAAAGTGTCGATCCGAAAACGAATCGCTATCGTTTTTACGTGACGGCCTGGCAGCCAACGCTTTGGAATACCTGGGCGCTGGTCTGCCGGTGGGGTCGGATCGGGGAAAACCCGCGCGGTGTGCAGGTGCACAAGTGCGCGAGCATGGACGATGCGCTGCACCTTGCTGCCGAGGTGATCGATCGGCGGATGAAACACGGCTATGTGATAACACACACAGGCAACACGACGAATGACCTCGTGAAGAACGACAGAGAATGATGCCGCATCCTTCCAGAAGGCCGTAAATTGACCCAGCTTGCCTGGCTTACCGACATCCATCTCGACTTTCTCGACGCAGAGGAAACAGATGCCTTTTGCCAAAGCGTCGCCCGCTGTGAGGCCGATGCCATTCTGATCGGCGGCGACATCAGCATCGCGATGCGGATCCAGGAGCATCTCCTCCTGCTCGCGCGACACGCGCGGCGTCCGATCTACTTTGTGCTCGGCAATCACGATTTTTACGGCGGCTCGATCTCCGGTGTGCGGGCGCGCGTCGCCAGGCTGGCGAAAGGATCGCCCTGGCTGCGCTGGCTGCCGGACGCCGGCGTCGTGGAACTCTCCCCAAATACGGGACTGATCGGGCACGGCGCTTGGGCCGATGGTCGTCTCGGCAATGCCGTTCGCTCCCAGGTCACGCTCAACGACTATTTCTACATCGACGAGTTGACCGGCCTCTCGCAGCAGACGCGCTTCGCCAGGCTAAACGCGCTGGGAGATCAAGCCGCCGCCTACCTGCGTGGTGTGTTGCTTTTAGCGGTCGAACGCTTTCGCCGCCTGCTGCTCCTGACCCACGTGCCGCCATTCAAAGCGTCGTGCTGGCATCAGGGGCAGATCTCTGACGACGAGTTCCTGCCACACTTTACGTGCAGCGTCGTCGGCGACCTCCTCGCCGACACGATGCAGCGCCATCCCGAGTGCCACCTGACCGTGCTGTGCGGCCACACTCACAGCGCGGGAGAAGCGAGCATCCTGCCCAATCTGTTGGTCAAGACGGGTGGGGCCGCCTACGGCCGCCCGCGCATACAGGAGCAGATCGCCGTAGAGTGACCGGGCAGTGGTCGCAGGCACGAGGACCGCACCTGGAAGGCATCAAGGCAGCATAGGCATACCAAAGAAAAGGCCTGGAATTGCTCCGGGCTTTCTGTTGCATTGCACGTTCAGCATCCCTGTGCTAAAATGAAAACAACATGTCATCAGGTGATGACCTTGATCGCATTTCTGAAAGGAACCGACGATGTCCTCCCCATCCACAGCGCTTCAAACCGACACCATGACCGTCGCCGAAGTGGCCGAATATCTGCATCTGCACCCGTTGACGGTGCGAAACCTGATCCGCAAGGGCGAACTGCCGGCCTACAAGGTCGGGCGCGAGTGGCGCATCGACCGCGCCGCGCTGAATCGCTGGATCGTCGAGCAGACGGAGCGGCATTTCACCCCGGCGCGGTGACGGGGCAGACTCGCCACACACTCAGTCACTTTCAGCGTATGCAGAGGAGTTGACCATGACTGGCCAGCTGCTGATGGGGATCGACGTGGGCACATTCAGCTCGAAAGGCGTGCTGTGCACGGCGGGCGGCGCGATCTTGGCCCAACACCAGGTCGAGCACGGCCTGTCCATCCCGCGTCCCGGCTGGGCCGAACACGACGCCGATGGCGTGTGGTGGCGCGATGTGTGCGCGATCTCGCGCACCCTTTTGGACCGCGCGCGGGTGACCGGGCACGACGTGGCCGCCCTGGCGGTCAGCGCCCTCGG
>JAFGEY010000332.1 GCA_016931365.1 Anaerolineae bacterium | reverse complement strand
GAGCTTCAGGTGCGCAACGATGCTTCGTTTGACAAGGATTATATTGCCGGCAAGTATGGTGCAGTACCATTCATTGGCGGTTTGCACAGCCTGTTTGAGGAAAGCGCCAATGGCCAAACAGCATAAATTGGCCAGGCTACCCGACAAAGGGCGACCTTTGAAGGGACGGGTGGTCAACACGCGCCTGGTGCGGCCACGATTTTTGATCGTGTGCGAGGGAAAGCAGACCGAGCCAAACTACTTCAAGCGGTTTCGTGTCAATGCCGAGGTAGTCGATGTACAGGTGGTCGGGTTGGGCAACGATCCGTTGAACCTGGTCAGACAGGTCTGTGAATTGATGAGGCAAGATGATTATGCCCAAGTCTGGTGTGTTTTTGATCGTGACAGTTTTCCTGCCGAGCAATTCAACAATGCCATAGCGTTGGCGCGACAGCGTAGCATTCAAGTCGCCTATTCCAATGAAGCCTTTGAACTTTGGTATCTGCTTCACTTTGACTATTGCAATACGGCTATCTCGCGCAGCCAGTATTGTGACATGCTTGCCAACCGATTGGGATTTCTCTATCGCAAAAACGATCTCAATATGTATGACCGACTGATTGAGCGTCAGCCGACTGCTATTCAAAATGCGCAGCAACTGCTGGATTTTTACGGCTCCGCACATAATCCAGAGCGCGATAATCCTTGTACAACTGTGCATCAGTTGGTGCAAGAACTAAACCAGTATATTCTTTAAATAAGGATAATTTATGTCATTTACCGTCGCCATTCTCACCGTCAGCGACCGCTGCTCGCGCGGCGAGGAGCAGGATCGCAGCGGGCCGTTCATCGCGGAATGGGTGAGCGAACACTGGGGGGCGCAGGTCGTGCAGCAGAAAATTGTGCCCGATGAGCGCGATCAGATTGCGGCACAGTTGATCGCCTGGTGCGACGGCGGCGGGATCGAGCTGATCCTCACCACCGGCGGCACCGGCTTTGCTCCCCGTGACGTGACGCCGGAGGCCACACGGGCGGTGATCGAGCGGGAGACGCCCGGCCTGGCTGAGGCGATCCGCGCGGTTGGGCTGGCCAAGACGCCACATGCGATGCTCTCGCGGGCTGTGGCCGGCATCCGCGCCCAGACGCTGATCGTCAACCTGCCGGGCAGTCCCAAGGGCGTGCTCGATGGGTTGGAAGCGCTTGAAAAAGCCATCCCGCACGGGATCGAAATCCTCAAGGGCGTGCCCGAATCGTATGGCAAACGCGACAGCGCATCGTGACACGATTCATATAGAAAGCAGCAATAAAAAACGATGCAAAAGGTTTTGATCGTCGAGGATGACACAACTTTGCGCGATGCCATGGCCTACAACCTGGAACGGCAGGGCTATGAGGTTTTGACCGCCAGCGACGGCCTTGAGGCGTTGGCGCTGGCGCGGCAGGAAAAGCCCGATCTGCTGATCCTCGACCTGATGCTGCCCGGACTGGACGGCATTGAAGTGTGCCGCACACTGCGTCGGGAGACCAGCGTGCCGATCCTGATGCTGACCGCTAAAACAGAGGAAGCAGACAAAATCGCCGGGCTTGAAGTCGGCGCGGACGATTACGTGACCAAACCGTTCAGTATGCGCGAACTGATCGCGCGGGTCAAGGCGCAACTGCGGCGGGCGGGGTTTGCCCGAGAACCGTCCGCCGCGCTCGCCTCGGACGGCCCGCTCGTATTCGACGACCTGATCATCGACCGGGCGCGTTACGAGGTGACGCTCAAGGGCGAGCTGGTGCGGCTCAAACCTCAAGAGTATGACTTGCTGCTCTTTTTGGCCCAGAACAAAAACATGGCTCTCTCGCGTGACCTGATTCTGGAGCGGGTGTGGGGTTGGGACTTTGACGGCGGCAGCCGCACCGTCGACGTGCACGTGCGCTGGCTGCGCGAAAAAATTGAGGTCGATCCGGCCAACCCTACACGCATCGTCACCGTGCGTGGGGTCGGCTACCGGTTTGAGGTGTGAGCGATGTTCGGCCGAATTCGCTGGCGGATTGCCATCCCCTATATTTTGCTCATCTTGGCGGCCATGATCGCATTGATGGCCAACCTGTCGAGATTTGTGCGCCAGGTGTACCGGGAGCGGCTTGTCGATCAGTTGACCTCTGAAGCCCGGCTGCTGGTCGATCTGCTGCCGTTGAGCGAGCCGTCGCCAGAGTTGGACGGCCAGATCGACCGCTATGCGCGGCTGCTGGGCGCGCGGGTGACGTTGATTGCGCCCGACGGGGAGGTCATTGGCGAGTCGCGCAAGGACCGGCAAGAGATGGACAATCACCTCGACCGGCCGGAGGTTCGGCAGGCATTGGCCGAGGGACAGGGCAGAAGCAGCCGCCCGAGCGATACGCTCGGGCAAGAGATGCTCTATGTCGCCGTTGCCGCCTGGCAGGACAATGTGCTGCTCGGTGTGGTGCGCCTGGCCCTGCCGCTGGGCGAGGTCGATGCGCAGGTGGCGCGGCTTCAGCAGACTATGATTATCGTTGCGGCGGTGACCACGGTATTGGCCGCGCTGCTGGCGCTGTTCATCGCCGGTTTTACCGTCCGCCCGGTACGCCAACTGACCGAGATGGCCCATCGCGTGGCCGGCGGCGACCTCGACGTGCGCTTTTCTCCCGTCACCGACGACGAAGTGGGGCAGTTGGCGCGCGCTTTTAACGACATGGCCAAGCAACTGCGCGATCAGATGGCGACGCTCGACGCGCAAAAGGAACAACTGGCGGCTATCCTCGATAACATGGCCGGCGGCGTGCTGATCGCCGATGAACAGGGCCGCGTGCGATTGATCAACCCGGCGGCGGTCGCCTTGCTGCGTACCAGCCGCGAGGTTGCCCTGGGGCGGTCGGTGGCCCAGGTGCTGCGCCATCACGATTTGATCGACCTGTGGCAGCATTGCCGGGAGCAGGGCGAGGAACAAAGCGCGGCAGTCGAGGTGGGGCGGCAGGGGCTGTTCGTGCAGGCGATTGTTTGCCCGTTCAAGTCGGCGGTTACGCCGGGCTACTTGATCATCTTGCAAGACCTGACCCGCATCCGGCGGCTGGAAACGGTGCGCCGCGATTTCATCAGCAACATCTCG
>JAFGEY010000331.1 GCA_016931365.1 Anaerolineae bacterium | reverse complement strand
CGTTGTAGAAAACACCAAAATGTGTCCATACGAATTTGCCGGACACGACATCCTTTTCTCTGGCACAAAACAAGTGGGTCGAAGAAGACGAGGAGTCTTCGACCCACTTTGGTTTCGGCCTATTGCGACACTCTTATTCGCCGATTATGGCCCAACACGGTGGTTTGGACGGTGCGCGCAAGGGGCGGTTATATGCGATAATGGCCTTAGTTGTCCAGTATTGGTCGAGTTCCACCGTTGGAAGGATGGTGATAACTGCCACTCTGAAGGGTTGCTGCATATTCCTTAGCAGAGTATAATAACTTTATCATCGGTTGATCAACTCCGATGCAAGGAGCATATGCTATGTCCTGGCTCTCCTACCTATACCTGGCCGTGACATTCATCACCGCAGCCATCACCCTGGGGCTGGCTGTTTACGCTTGGCGGCATCGCGATACCGCCGGCGCGGCAGCCTTTGCCGGCTTTATGCTGGCCTTGACGGTGTGGTTGCTGCTCGACGAACTCAGGCAGTTGAGCGCGCCGGATATGTTCTTTTTCTGGACTCGTTTGACCTTTTTCAGCATCGCGACGGTGCCGGTTTCCCTTTTCATCTCTGTTCTGCGGCGCAACGGCTATGGCCAGGGGTTGACACAGGGCCATGTTGCCGCACTCTTTGCCATCCCCTTGCTAACTCTGGTATTCAACTGGATCCCCTCACTGCAATCCTTTTTCTTTACCGTAACCGGTTCACTGTCCCAGGACACTCTGGTCTGGATGGAGGTAACGGCCCGCGGGCCGTGGTTCTGGGTACACACGGCCTACAGCTATGCGCTACTGCTGATCAGCCTGCTCATGATTGGGGTGATGGCAGTGCGCTCCTTTCACCTCTACCGGATGCAAGCCATTGTGCTGCTCGCCGCTTGCACTGTGCCGCTGATCATCAATATGCTCTATACCTTTGGCTTTTGGTCTGCCGGCCAGGAGATATTCCCCTTGTCTCTTGCCTTTGCCGGCGTGGCATTTGGCTGGGCAACTTTTCGTCACCGCTTTCTCGACGTTGCTCCGGTCGCCCGCAATACGCTGGTCGACAAGATGAGCGACGGGATGCTGGTCGTCGACGCCCAAGGCCGTGTGATTGACCTGAATCCGGCGATGGAGCGACTGCTGGGCGCAACCCTGCCCGCCGACGTCGCACCCGATCAGGTGATTGGCCTGCCGGCGGCGCGCATTCTGACCGCGTGGCCAACCATAGTCGCCGCCCTGAAAAGAAAAGTGGAGACGCGACTCGAAGCAGCGTTGCAAAACGCGGAGCAGCGCCGGCACCTGGATGTCCATTTGCTGCCCTTTCCCAACGGCCAGCTGTTGATCTGGCACGACATCACCAAGCGCAAGCAGATGGAACAAGAGCTGCTTGCGGCCAAAGAAGCTGCCGAAACGGCCACTCGCGCCAAGAGCGAGTTCCTGGCTCGCATGAGCCACGAGATTCGCACGCCTATGAACGCCATCATCGGACTGAGTCAGTTAGCCTTGCAGACCGAGTTGACCGCCAAGCAACAAGATTACGTCAGCAAAACTCTCGCTTCGGCGCGCAATCTGTTGGGCATCATCAACGACATCCTGGATTTTTCCAAGATCGAAGCCAGCCGGCTGGAACTCGAAGCGGTCGATTTCAACCTGGATGACGTTCTGGAAAACGTCGCCAACCAGGTCGCCATCCACGCCGCCGAAAAGGGGTTGGAATTCTTGTTCTCGATTGCGCCGGACGTGCCGCTGGCGCTGGTCGGCGACCCGCTGCGCCTGGGGCAGATTTTGCTCAATCTGGCCTCCAACGCCATCAAGTTCACTGCCGAGGGCGAGATCGTGGTGACGGTCGAACAGGTTGGAATACATCCGGCGGATGAAATACATCCGGCGGATGAAATACATCCGGCGGACGCCGGCCGGGCGCTGCTTCGCTTTGCTGTGCGCGATACCGGCATCGGCCTGATGCCGGAGCAGATAGCCAGCCTGTTCCAGCCCTTTGCCCAGGCCGATAACTCGACCACGCGCAAGTACGGCGGCACCGGTCTGGGCCTGGCCATCTGCCGCCGCCTGGTCGAGATGATGGGGGGCAAGCTCGGGGTGGAAAGCCAGGTTGGACAGGGCAGCACCTTTTGGTTTACCGCTCGTTTTGGCTGCCAGTCTCAGGTCGAACGCCCCGAGCGAATCGTCCCGCCGGATTTGCAGAGCTTGCGCGTTTTGGTGGTGGACGACAACGACATGTCGCGCCAGATTTTGCGCGCCGACCTGGAACGGTTCGCCTGGGAAGTGACGACGGCGGCTTCCGGCCAGGAAGCGATCCAGATCGTCGAACAGACGCGCGCCCCCGGCGCAAAACCCTACGATTTGGTCCTGATGGACTGGAAAATGCCCGGCCTGGACGGCATCGAAACGGCCAGCCGCATCAAACACCAGCTCGATCTGACCCATCCGCCCGCGATCATCATCGTCACGGCCTATGGTCGCGAAGAGGTGTTCACGCAAGCGCAGCAGGCCGGGCTGGACGGCTTTTTGGTCAAGCCGGTCGGCGCCTCCGTTCTGTTCAATGCCGTGATGGAAGCCTTTGGCCAGCCGGTGGAAAAACGGCAGCGTGCAGGGGCACAGCGCGCGCAGTATCCGCCCGGCTTTGACGCCGTGCGCGGGGCCAGGCTGCTGCTGGTCGAAGACAACGAGATCAACCGCCAGGTCGCCACCGAGCTGTTAGAGCAGGAAGGCTTTTGGGTGAGCACCGCCAACGACGGGCGCGCGGCGTTCGAGCGGGTGCGTGATTCGGCGGTCGATGCCTTTGACCTGGTGCTGATGGATTTGCAGATGCCGGAAATGGACGGTTATGTCGCCACCCGTGAGATCCGCCAGGCAGGTCACCTGTCGATCCCCGTTGTGGCAATGACCGCAGACGCGATGAGCGGGGTGGCCGAACGCTGCCTGGAAGCCGGCATGAACGACTATGTGACCAAGCCCATTGATCCGCAAGAACTGTTTGCCACGTTGGTCCGCTGGATTTCCCCCGGCGACCGGTTACGCAATCAGGACACCCCAGGCGAACCTGACACCGAGTCAGTGCTGCCGGCGCTGCCCGGCATCGAGGTCGCCGACGGCCTGGCGCGGCTGGGTGGGAATCGCATCGCTTATCGCAAACTGCTGTGCAAGTTCGCTCACCACAATGCCGACGCCGTGGCCGAAATCCGCACCACCTTGCAGCAGGGCGACGCGGCGCGCGCGGTTCGCCTGGCGCACACGCTCAAGGGCGTTGCCGGGAACGTGGGGGCCAATGCGCTGTACCAGGCGGCGCAGGAACTGGAAACGGCGCTCAGGGAGCAGCAGCCGGAGACAGAGTCCCTGCTGGACGGCTGCGAGCGCGCGCTCCGGCAGGTCGTGCAGGCGATTGCTGCGTTGGAACCGCCGCCAGATGATGCCGTCCCCACAGAGGGCGGAGCGCTGGATGTGGCGGCCTTGACCCCGCTCATCGACCGGTTGCGCGCGCTGTTGCGCGAGGACGATATGGAAGCCGCAGACGTGGCTGCCGCGCTCCGGGCGCAGGTCAAGGGAACGGCGCTGGAGCAGCCGCTCCGGGCGATCGAGGCTGCACTGGGCCAATACGACTTTGAACAGGCGTTGGCCCTTTTGGCCAAGCTGACGCTGCCGACAGCGTAAGGAGTGTAACCGTCCCAATGGGACAGCGCTGCAAATCAACATTCTGTCACAGAGACCACAAAGCACAGCGTCCTTTCTTTCTCTGTGCTCTCTGTGTCCTCGGTGGCTATTTCTAGAGGAGCACCGGACGTGGAAGAAAAACTGGCACAGCAGAGAATTCTGATTGTCGACGACGTTCCCGAGAACATTGACGTTCTGGGAAGCGCACTGGCGAACTATAAACGCAGCGTGGCGTTGAGCGGGGAAAAGGCTTTGCAGCGCGCCATGTCCGACGCCCCACCCGACCTGATCTTGCTGGACGTGATGATGCCCGGTATGGACGGTTATGAGGTTTGCCGCCGCCTCAAGGCCGATGCGCGCACGCGCGACATCCCCGTCATCTTTGTCACGGCCAGGGGTGAGGTGGAAGACGAGACGCTCGGTTTCGCTTTGGGCGCGGTAGATTACATCACCAAGCCAATCAGCGCGCCCATCGTCCAGGCGCGGGTCAAAACCCACCTTATGCTCAAACTGGCGCGCGAGAAAATACAGCAGGAACAGGCGCTCTCGGAACGGCTCTTGCTCAACATCCTGCCCAAACCGGTCGCCGACCGCCTGAAGCAGGGCGAAAAGATCATTGCCGACGACTATGCCGAGATCACGGTGTTGTTTGCGGACATTGTCGGTTTCACGGCCACTTCGGCGCGGATGAAGCCGGATCGCATGATCGCGATGCTGAACCAGGTTTTTTCGGTGTGCGACCAACTGGCGGAAAAACACGGCCTGGAAAAGATCAAAACTATCGGCGACGCGTACATGGTGGTGGGCGGCCTGCCGCAGCCGCGCATCGATCACGCCCAAGCCGTCGCAGAGATGGCCCTGGACATGCAGCGCGAAATCACTGCGCTGACCGACGACGCCGGGCAGCCCCTGGCCATCCGCATCGGCATCGCCACCGGGCCGGCGGTGGCCGGCGTGATCGGCAGCGCCAAATTCAGCTATGACGTGTGGGGCGATACGGTCAACACGGCCAGCCGGATGGAATCGCACGGCTGCGCCGGCCGCATCCAGGTCACCGCTGCCGTTTACGAACGTCTGCGCGACAAGTACCGGTTCGAGTCGCGCGGCGTGATCCAGATCAAGAACAAGGGCGATATGCTGACCTATTTCTTGATCGGCGGGCAGGGATAATCCTGTCAAAGGCCCAGAAGCGAACGATGCCTTGCGCCGAACTCACCATCGCTGTCATCTCATTTTGAGGACATATCCCTGTGTGCCAGGCAGAGCATACAAGGGCAGTCAGCAAGTCGCCGTGCCTGCTGTGGGTGAGACAACCGATCGATTGAAAAACGAGCATGGTGAGGGTCAAAAGGATCAAGTCTCATCAGCCAAGTGCGACTGGAAAACCAGGCCGTGCTCGTTTTGAGCACCGCCTGGTTTGTCCGCCGATTATGAGACAACACGGTGGTTTTAGGGTTGCCACAGTATGCCACAGCTAAATCATTGTCACCATATTTTTGCGCATTACATCAAGCTCTATTGGATTTC
Source organism: Anaerolineae bacterium (assembly GCA_016931365.1). The sequence continues at coordinate 18,745 of JAFGEY010000331.1, read as the reverse complement.
CCAAAATTACGGAATTATCGACAAGCTTTATGAATCAATTAGGACGGCTATATTCTCACAGGTGCATCCAGCACTTTTCTTACTGTTTGTACAAGCTCGTTAGGATCGAACGGCTTGAGCAGCAGAACCACGCCAGGATCCAAGACGCCATGCCGCGTCAGTTCATTGTCTGTGTAGCCAGACATATATATCACTCGCAAATCGGGATGGCGTTGAAGCAAATTCTGAGCCAACTCGGTGCCGTCCATACCGGGCATAATCACATCGGTCAACAGCAATGAGACGGATCCGACGTAATTCAGCATCAACTCTAGTGCTTGCTTGGGCAGACGGGCGGTCAGTACAGTATATCCCTGCCGTTCGAGAGTGCGATGAGCCAATTCGCGCACCATATCCTCGTCTTCAACAAGCAGGATCGTCTCTGTCCCGCAGGGGAGCATGTCTGTGGGTAGAAACGACTCGCCTGTAGTCACGGCTTCAGCTTCAATCCGCGGCAGATAGATGCGGAATGTACTGCCTTGCCCGACCTGGCTTTCGACCTCAATGTGCCCGTTGGCCTGCTTGACGATCCCGTACACAGTGGACAATCCCAACCCCGTGCCCTTGCCTTGCTCCTTGGTGGTAAAGAAAGGTTCGAACAGATACGATTTGACCTCTTCGGTCATTCCGGTGCCGGTATCGCAAACGGTCAGTAGCACATATGGGCCGGGAGCAACGTCGAGATGGGATTCGATATCTTGAGAGGTCAGGATCACGTTCTGTGTGGTGATCTTGAGCTGCCCACCATCGCGCATAGCGTCGCGCGCGTTGACGGACAGGTTCATAACCACCCGTTCGATCTGGCCCAAGTCGGCCTCAACGTTGCCAGCAGTGGGGTCCAGTTCAATTTGTATATCGATCTGCTCGCCGATGATGCGCCGCAGCATCTTGTCCATATTGGCGATCACGTCGTTGAGGTTCAATACTTGCGGCTGGATGATCTGCTTACGGCTAAAGATCAGCAGTTGTGAAGTCAACACTGCAGCACGGTCAGCCGCTATGCGTATCTCTTCGATATCAGCGCGGATCGGGTTGCCGTCCGCGAGTTCGTCTGCCGCAAAGCTGGCATAGCCCTTGATCGCCGTGAGGATGTTGTTGAAATCGTGGGCTACCCCGCCGGCCAGTTGTCCGATCACAGCCAGACGATCTTGCTGACGGATATGCGCCTGCATCTCGCGTTCACGGCTCATATCGCGGATCACCAGCACCCATCCTGCCGATTCGGGCATTGCCTTGGCAGCGATTTCGAACGTGCGGCTGTCGGCCTGGACTTCGTACCAGGCTTTTTCGCCTGACCAGGTCAGAACCACGTCCAGCGGATACCCCCCCAGGTCTTCGAGCATTTGTTTTGCGCCGCCATAAACAGCCAGTACTTGGAGATCGCGCTGCGCGGCCGGGTTGGCCATCAGAATATGTCCTGCATTGTCGACCCAGATCACGCCTTCAGGGACGGCAGCGATGAGCTGTTGCATCTCCGCTAACAGCCGCTCCTGTTCGGCTTCGGCTGCTTTGCGGTCGGTAATGTCCATATTGGCGCCGATGTAGCCCGTGATCTGCTCATACCCATCGAACAGTGGTGTAGCTAAACCAAAGACCCAAGTCGTTTTCCCTTCCGGCGTCTGGAAGCGGTATTCTAGCCCCCAACGCCCTTGCGATTCAACCATCTTGTACCAGGTGGAGGCGATAAGGTCACGGTCTTGCGGATGAATGCCAGTTACCCAACCATCGCCTAGTGCCTGTTTAAAAGTCAACCCAGCCATTTCTAGCCACCGCTCGTTGACGTATTGACAGCGCCCCTGTGCGTCGGTTTGGTAAACACCCACCGGTGCCAGATCGGACAGAGTACGAAAGCGTGCTTCACTCTGTCGCAATGCTTGCTCTACTTGCCTGCGCTCGGTGATGTCATAGTGGACGCCGATGCACACCACCGGAGAACCTTGCTCATCAAACTCAAAGCGCGATCCAGAACGGAGCCAGCGAACCTCGCCATCAGGACGCACCAGCCTAAACTCAATTGGCCAGGTTCGTTTCTGTTCGACCATTTGTGCGACTTGTTGCTGCACTGATTCGCGATCATCAGCGTGAATCGACCTGTTTATGGTGTCTTGCAGGTTGCCGTAAAAGACATCTGGATCCAGGCCGGCGATGGCAAACATATGCCGCGACCATTCCAGCGCGTCGGTGCGCAAATCCCAAATATACGAACCGACCCCGGCAATTTCTTGTGCCTCGTTGAGCGTTTCTTCGCTTTGGCGCAGCGCTTGCTCGGCTTGCTTGAGATCGGTCACATCTTGCCCAACGATGACCGACGTGGGTTGACCATCCATCTCGATTGAAACAGAAGTCGAAATCGTCCATACAGCTTGACCGTTGGGTTTGATGATTTGCATCTCGATAGGGGAATTATCCTGGCCTTGTTGAATTTGCCCCATACGCTCGCGCACAAGGGGACGGAATTCGGGGGCGATGGTCGAAAGCGCATCCAGGCCAACAATCTCTTTGGGATCGGTCAAACCCAACAAGCGTGTGCTGGCGGGGTTGCCATAGACGTACTTGCCTTCGCGCATCATCACAACGGCCATCGGCGATGATTCAACCAGAATGCGAAAACGTTCTTCGCTCTCTTGCAACGCCGCTTCGGCCTGTATACGCTCGGTAATGTCTTCAACGATCCCTTCAAGAAAAGCAGGTTTGTTATGAGCATCAAATACTGTTTTTAGATACAAATTGGCAACGAACTCGCTGCCATCCTTGCGCCGGTAGCGATTGCAGTGATGGGTAAATTCACTCTGGTCTAGTTGAGGGGTAACGATTTTCTGGCGATCTTGTGGGCGGACATAAATCTGTTCGCTGATGCTGGTTATTTCGCGAACGACATCATCAGGTGAGTCATAACCGAGCATCTGGGCTAGGGCAGGGTTGACGGCAAGGAACTGGCCTTCAAAAGTGGAGCGGAAAATGCCCAGCGGCGCATTCATAAAAATTTCACGATACCTGGCTTCGCTTTCGATCAGCGCCCTTTCAGCCTCACGCATGCTGGCACGCAAACGAACAGACTGGATGATCCCGGCGCATGCGCTCAGATACGGCCTCAAGAATCGCGTCATTGCCTCGTCATAGCCGCCCGGCCGGTTGGCGACCCCGATCACGCCGACCAATTCTCCACCGGCATGTACAGGTAGCCCCATAAATGAGCGGAGCTGGGGATGTCCCTCCGGCAAACCGCCTGAACGCGCGTCGCGTGCCGCGTCATTGGCGATGATCGGTTCCTGAAGCAGGACTGGAAGTCCTGCCAGGTTCGTCAAGTTACGAAATTCAAGACTGCGCTTGCGCAGTTGTTCGTACAATGCCCTCGAGTCATCATCCCAGGCAATATTCGAGATGGCCAGGTTGACTTTATAGAGTGTACCGTCAACATCATGCAGCACCTCATCCAGAAAACCGAACTCGCTTCCCGTCATCGAGATGACCGTCTGCAACAACGCATCGAACACGGGTTGTGGCTCATCTTGCGCGATATAGAGCGACTGAGCCTCTCGCACCGCGTCAAGCAGTTCGGTCGTCTTTTGTAGTTCATCTTGGGCGCGTTTGCGCTCGGTGATGTCGTGTATGGTTACAAAAACCTGGAATGGTTCTGATTCGCCGGGTTTGAATTGAGGGATCGCACTGGTGTTCATCCACACATAATCGTCTCGCTGTGGGTTGAACACACCGACTCTGACATCAAAGAGTGGTTTGCCGGTGCGCAGGGCGACCATCGATGGGTGTTCTTGTCCGTCTAGAAGCGTTTTATCTTCTCGGACTACCTTCCATGTTGGGTCCATAGACGTGCGTCCCAAAAACTGGTCGCGGGTCAACCCAAACATATCCAGCGCCGCTGGGTTCACATCGACGAGCTGCCCATCGGCTTGTTGATAAAAAACGCCCTGGGCCATATGCTCAAACAGGGTCCGGTATTTCTCTTCGCTCTTGCGCAACGACTGTTCCGCCTGTTTGCGCTCGGTGACATCTTCGTGGTTGCCGATCATATGGATGGCGCGACCAGATTCGTCTCGTTCGACAACTTTTCCACGGGCATAGATCCAGTGATATGCGCCCGATTTGGTTTTAAGACGGAATTCGTTGTCGTATCGATCTTGCTTGGTTTGTAACCATTCACTGGCGACGCTTAGCGCGTGTTCCAGATCGTCGGGATGGATAAGCGATTGCCAGGCTTCAAATGAGGCGGGGAATTCATTGGGAGTATACCCTAGCATCGTGTAGTAACGCGGGCTAAAATCCAGCTCACCAGTCTCAAAGTGCCACATCCAAATGCCATCTGTAGTTGCATCCAGCGTGACCTGCAATTCATAACGGCTTTTTTCGAGGTTTATCTCGGCCTGTTTGCGCTCAGTAATATCGATAAAAATGGTGGCAAAGTGGCCTGGACGGGGACTAAACGCCATCACTTGATAGTATTTTTCCAAGGCGGAAGCATAGTTCTCAAACTGGACCGGCTCGCCGGTCAGAGCCACCTGACTGTAGGTTTCGATCCAATAAGATTCGGTATCGGGCATAACCTCAAGCACCGTCTTGCCAAGGATGTCCTGGGCGCGCAGGCCGGTCAGCCGCTCAAAGGCCGGGTTGATCTGGAGAAAGCGATAGTCGCATGGCATGCCCTGGTCATCGAAAATGAGTGCATGCAAGGCAAAGGCCTCCTGCATCGTCTCGAACAAAGTACGATATTGTTCTTCGCTGTGTCGTAATGCTTCCTCCACCTCGCGTTGTGCGCTGACATCGCGGCCAATGCCGACCAGGCCGATGATCTCGCCCACGGAGTCTTTGAGGGGTAGCTTGGAAGTATTCAACCAAATCTGTTTTCCCCTTTCGTTGACCAGCGGCTCTTCTTGATTGAACACGGGCTGCCCGGTCTGCAAGACCCGTTGATCGTTGGCGTAGAACTGCTCCGCCACCTCGAGCGGAAACAGCTCGAAATCGGTCTTGCCCAACACATCCGCCTCCGATGCCGCACCAATGTTGGCTACGTCGGCGCGGTTGGCGAGCGTTTTACGCCCCTCCAAATCTTTGGCATAGATGGCGTCGGGCAGGTTGTCGATCACCGTGCGCAGCAACTGCCGCTCCTTGCTCAGCGTATCCTGGGTTTGTTTGAGCGCGGTTACGTCATCCAGACAGACCAGGGCCAGCAGTTCGCCGTCTGTATCGAGTGGCGTGGTTGAAACCAGCAGCGTGTGCTCCCTGGCGCAGCCATCGACGATCAGGGTCAGGCTGGCCCCTACCTGGCGGTGGGCGCGGCCGGTACCCAGGGTGTCCAAAATAGTCTGACGAACCACACAATGCGCACAGTTGGGACCAAAACCGCAGCCGCACGGGCTGCTCAGCGCATTGACGCAGCGCAGCAGATCGCCGGCACGCAGTTCGACATCCGCATCGAGCGAGCAGCCATTTTCCCGTGCAGCTTGATTGGCCCGCCACACGCGCCGCTCCCGGTCGACAACGACCATCATAGTCAGTGTGCTGTTGAAAATGGCCTCCAGTTCGGCTTGGTTGGCGCGCAGCCTTTGGTCCATCTCGTGTTTGTACAGGGCAATCTCGACGTTGCTGAACAACTCGCGGTCTTGAAAGGGTTTGAGGATATATCCAAAAGGTTCGGTCACTCGAGCGCGGTTCAGAATTTCGTCATCGGCGTGTGCTGTGAGATATATGATCGGTACATTCATCTGGGATTGGATCTGTTTTGCAGCCTGGATGCCGTCGATACCGTCTTCAAGTTGAATGTCCATCACGATCAAGTCCGGCTTAGACTGGGCGGCAATCTGAATCGCGTCATCGCTATTGGTGGCGATGCCCACAACCTCGTGGCCGGCCTGCTCGAGCTTGTAGGCAATGTTTCTGCCTACGAGCAGCTCATCTTCGACGATCAAAATTCGCGCTTGGTGCATCTATTTTTCTCCCCTTCAAAAACGATCTCGCAGCGGGTTCCCCCCACCCCGTGCCACGTAATGTGCCCTTTGAGCTGGCGAACAAAGGTGTCGATCAAGAATAAGCCGAGAGAGCCTTGCTGGTAAAAGTCCCCGTCGCTGGGAAAACGGAATCCAGGTGGCAGACCGACGCCGTTGTCGCTGACACAGAGCCGGTAGCGGTGCTCTGCCATCTCGTCGATGGCAATGTGAATCAAGTGTGGGCGTGGCAGGCTCTCAGCATCGGCAGGAAAAGCGTACTTGAGCGCGTTGGAAACCAGTTCGTTGACGATCAGGCCGCAAGGGATGGCTCTTTGCACCTCGAAAAAAATGTCCCTCAAATCCACCTGAATGCGTAAATCTTGGCGATCCTGGAGATTGGGCGAATTCGAGCCGTACGCGGCCAGCAGATCAGCAGCCAACGTCTGCATATAGGTCGCCATATCAATGCGGGACAGGTCGGAGGGTTGGTATAGCAGCTCGTGGACCAGAGCCATGGCGTGTACGCGTCCCTGGCTTTCGCGCAGCACGGCAGCAGATTGTTCGTCCCTGGCGTATTGCGCCTGAAAGTCGAGCAGGCTCGAGATCACTTGCAGGTTGTTTTTCACCCGATGATGGACCTCGCGCAGTAAGGCCTCTTTTTCGGCCAGGTTGGCCTGGATTTGCGCTTCAGCCCGCTTTCGTTCGGTGATATCGGTAAAGACGGCCATCATTCCAATGATATGGCCCTCCCCGTCGAAACGAGGGCTGCCGCTGACCAGAGTGGCAAGCCGTCGTCCATCTTTGCACAGCATTTCCAGTTCGTAGCGATCAGATTCGCCGTGCAGCCGCCGTTCGTCGGCTGCCTTGACGATGTCCCACTGTTCGGGCGGAATGACGCTCAAGCCTGTTGAGCCAACCAGTTCTTCCGGTGTGTAACCCAGCATCTCGGCAGCGGCTGGATTGACGAATGTAAAGACTCGGTCGGCATCTTGAATCATGATCCCTTCAGCTATGTTCTGGACGATATCGCGGTTGAAAACAGCCAACTGCTGCGTTTCTTGATACAGCCGGGCATTTTCAAGCGCAATCGCGGCCTGGTTGGCAAAAGCCACTATCGCCGGCACGTCCGACTCGGTCAGGTCGGCGCCGGTCACAACGAGCAGCCCTTGTGTCTGACCTTCGAGGATCAGTGGTGCAAAAATGCCGTGCTTCCAGCCCAGCAGATTGACCAGCCGGCCAGCCAGCGGGCGCACGGAGCGGGGCAATGCTTCGGCCAAGATTCCGCTATCCAGCTCGCAAAACACTGACTTGGCGCCGTCAATGACGCGCTGGAAAAAACCGTCTGGCAGGATTGGCACGCGATATGCCTTGACCGACAAACCGGTCCACTTTTCTGCGGTTCGTACTAACTCGGGTCTGAACGTGAGTTGAGAAACGGTCAGGTATGTATGGTCCTCGCTCAAGGTGAGGGCTGTGGCATCCAGGCCCAGTTTTGTGACCTCTTGACCGACGGCGCGATAGACATCCTCTGCTGTACGCGCGCGCTGCACGGCCTGGGCCGCTTGATTGAGCGCCAAAAGCAGGCGTTGGCTGCGCGCGCGCGCTGCTTCAGCTTGTGCACGCACGGTGATGTCGGTGGAAATGATTTGCACGCCGGCAATGCGTCCGTCAGTGCCTATAATCCGGGTAAAAGTTGATACAAAATACTGTTCGCCGGTGGGCAGCATGACCCGGTCTTCGTATGATTGACTGTCTGGGGAGCCCATAGCCAGGTCGATCCGGTGATTGTATTCTGCGCCGGCCTGTTCGCCATACATATCGATCATCGACTGGCCGACAAAATCCTCGGGGCGACCGCCCATCCGGCTGGCGGCCAGGGCGTTAAAGGCGATCACCCGGCCCTGCGGATCGAAATAGCCAATACCCTGGCTGGCGTTTTCAAAGAGCAGGCGATGCCGTTCCTCGCTTTCGCGCAGCGCTCTTTGTGCCTGTTTTTGCTCGCTGATGTCACGGCAGAAACAGACAAACTCGCCAGCGCCGCTTTCCAGATAGGTGACAGCAATTTCGGCGTCGAACAGGCTGCCGTCGCGGCGGCGGTGGCGCGTCTCGAATGTATCTGAGCCGCCGGCAATGATGCGCTGCATGTGCGCCCCGATCTCAGAGGGGTCTTCATTGGCATCCAGGTCGGCGATGCTGAGTGTGAGCAGATCGTCCCGGCTGTAGCCCGACATACGGCAGTAGGCATCGTTGGCCTCAACGATGTTGCGGCTGGTATCGATGACCCAAAAGCCATCGACGGTGGTCTGCAAAATGGTGCGCAAATACTGCTCACTCTGGCGCAGCGATTCTTCGGCCTGCCTGCGCTGGACAAGCTCCCAGGTCACATCGGCCAGGTAAGAAACACACTCAACATCTTGGTCCGTATAGTCGACCGGCTTGTTGCCCACCCCCAGAATGGCAACTGTTTGCCCCTCGCGCATGACCGGCACCACCAGTTCTCGTATCACCGGGGCATGTCCTTCGGGCAGCCCTTTTTTATGCGGCAAGGCGGCATAGTTGTTGTGAACCACCGGCTTTTTCTGGTGCACACAGTCTACCCACACGCCAGCTTGGGCGATGGGATAGTGCAGTCCTTTTGCCTCTGCCCGGCAAAATTCGTTCAGGGTGCGCGTTGACCACTGCTGCAAGGCAAGTGTCTCTTGATCGGCGTCGACAAAATGGTAAAAGCCGATCGGGCTGTCCACCAACTCTCCGGTCAGGTCCAGCACACGAGTCAGCAGTTCGTCCAGCGTGTGCGCGGCGGCGTATTCGATCAGCGCCAGGCGTGTCTCGATCAGGCGTTGGTGCAAACGCTCCTGATATTGTTCGCGAAAGACCAGCACCACGCCGGTGAGATTGCCCTGGGGATCGACGATCGGTGCGCCGGCATCGGCGATGGGAATCTCGGCGCCGTCTCTGGCGATGAGCAGGGTGTGGTTGGCCAGCCCAATCACGTGCCTCTCGCGCAAAATCCGTGCCACCGGGCTTTCGACCGTCCGGCGCGTTTTTTCGTTGATGATTGCAAAGACCTCACTCAACGCGCGTCCCACGGCCTCCGCCTCGCGCCAGCCGGTCAATTGTTCGGCGACCGGATTCATATGGCTGATATGACCGTCAGAGTCGGTGGCAATGACCCCGTCGCCGATCGAGTAAAGGATGGTGAACAACTCGCGCCGGCTTGCGTCCAGCCAGGTCGCGCTGCGGGCCACCACCATCATCAGCGCCGAGATGATGCCGACCAGCAGCGATTCGACGAGAAAGGGCTGCTCGCGCCAGCCGGCCAGCACACCAGGCCAGATTGGGCTGTTGTGCAAGAAGGCGATGAATCCCCAAATCGACGGCGTGAGAATGAGCTGGTAGCAGAACAAGACCATCAGCAGCCAGGCCAAGCCATACCCGGTCAGAGAGCGCAAGTGGACCAACCTGCGGGTATAAACCGCCCGGATGACCAGCAAGCAGGGCAGTGTGTATAGCATGTTTCCAAGCAGGACGATGTTCAGCGGTGCCGTGTGCTGGCCGACGAGGGACAAAGCGAAGGCCAGCAGCAGCGCCGACCACCCATGCTGCAAAAGCGCAAACCCGATAAAGCCAAAGATCCAGCGCAGGTCAAAAAAAACCTCGCTGCCGGGGATGTTGACGCTCAAGTAGCTGGCTGCCCCGCCCAAGACGGCCAGCGCGATGAAACGGACCCATTCCTTTTGCCACCAGGCGACACGGCCAATAAGCCGAGTGTTCAGGTTGTCCATTTCCTTTTTGTTATGCATCCAGCGTCTCCCGCACCTTTCGGGCCAGTTCTTGAGGGGCAAATGGCTTTTCGAGCAGCGTAGCGCCGGCTGCCAGCACGCTATGCGGAAAAATCTTGTCGTCGATATAGCCCGAGATGTACAGGACGCGTAGGTGTGGCAGCCGGGCTTGCAGTTTTTGAGCCAGTTCGCGGCCATTCATTTCCGGCATCACCACGTCGGTGATCAGCAGCGCGATGCCCGCGCCTTCTTGCTCGATCAAGCGCAAGGCCTCGCTGGGCAAAGAAGCCGAGAGCACGCGATATCGATAGCCGGTCAGCATGCGTTCGGTCGATGCGCGGACCAGGGGATCATCTTCGACCAGCAGCAGGGTTTCGGTGCCGGTGAGCAGTTCTTGATTTTCGATTGGTTCGGCGCGCGTGACCAGAACAGGTTCGACCGGCGGCAGGTAGATGCGGAAGGTCGTTCCCATACCAATCTGGCTGTCGACTGTGATCTGTCCGCCGCTTTGTTGGACGATGCCCCATACGGTTGACAGACCCAATCCCGTTCCTTTGCCCGTCTCCTTGGTGGTGAAAAAGGGTTCAAACAGATGCAACTTGACCTCTTGGCTCATCCCTACGCCGGTGTCGGTTACGGACAACATCACATACACGCCCGATTTCAGGCCGGATGGGTGCGGCAGCCATTCTTCAACAATGACGTTGCCGGTTTTGATGGTGAGCTGCCCGCCTTCGGGCATCGCATCGCGGGCATTGACGCACAGATTCATCACCACCTGCTCCATCTGGCTGGCATCGGCAAGCACCGGGGCCAGGTTGCTGTCCAGAACAACGTCAAGCTGGATGTTTTCGCCGATCAAGCGGCCCAGCATCTTTTCCATCTCGTTGATGACGTCATTGAGCGAGAGCACTTGGGGCTGCAGCACCTGTTTTCTGCTGAAAATGAGCAGTTGATTGGTCAGTGCGGCGGCCCGGTCAGCGGCCCGACGGACTTCTTGCAGATCGGACAGAACCGGGGTTTCCGGCGACAAGGCCTCGATGGCAAATTCGTTGTAGCCCTTGATCGCCGTCAGCAGGTTGTTGAAATCGTGGGCCACGCCGCCGGCCAGTTGGCCGATCACAGCCAGCCGATCTTGATGGCGGATGTGGGCCTGCATCTCACGTTCCTGGGTCATATCGCGCAGCACAACCACCCAGCCGATCTGGTTGGGTTCGAGACGAATCGTCCGCCCGATCACCTCGAAAATCCGGCTCTTTCCACGAACTTCGTGCCAGGCAGGGTCTTGCGGCCAGGTCATCAAATCGAGTATTGAGATACCGCCCAGACTATCCAGCGTTTGGCCGACCTGCACCTGGGTGAGCAAGCTCAGGTCTCGTTGCGCGGCCGAATTGGCGATGACGATCTTGAAACTCGGATCGAGCAGCAGCACGCCTTCCGGCATGGCGTTCAAGATGTCTTGGAGCTGCTGCGCTTGTGCCCGAATCTGGGCGACCAGCTTTTCGCGCTCTTGCTCGGCCGTTTTGCGCGCGGTGATATCGGTGCCGATGCTGAGCATGGCAGGTTGGCCCAGCCAGTTGACCTGCTTGACAAAGATTTCGAGTGGCAGCACCGAACCATCGCGGCGAAAATGGCCAACCTGGAAGGATGCTTCGCCTGTTTCGACGATCTGTTGCATCCGAGATGCGATCAAGGCTTCACTTTCGGGCACGTCCAGATCGTGCAGGTTGAGGGTCATAAATTCATCTTGGTTGTATTGGTGCAGTTCAAATGTTTTCTGGTTGGCGTAGAGGAAGGTGCCTTTAAAATCGTGGACGGTGATCGAGTTGGGGGCGATATCGAGCATCTCGGACATGACTTGCATTCGCGCTTCAGCCACCTTGTGTTCGGTGATGTCGGTGGCAATGCCGCACAGCGCGATCGGGGCGCCTGTGTCATCGCGTACAAGCTGGGTGCGGCAGTCGAGGATGACCTCGCGCCCATCGGCAGCATAATTGACCACCTCGCCGCGCCAATGACCGTCGCGCAGCGTCTTTTGTAGAATTTCCTGCTGAGTCGCGCCGCGCGTCGGGTCTTCTCCATACGATTCGGTACTTTGTCCGATCAATTCCTGACGTGGGCGACCCAGTGACTCGACTTCTGCGTCGTTGACATAGGTGATTTTTCCCGACAGGTCGGTGATGGTGACCCGATCCTGAATCTGGTTAAGCACAAGCGATTGGAGGCGCAACTGCTCATGCGCTTGCTGCTGCGCCTGCTCGGCGCGCACACGATCGGTGATGTCGATCGCGATGCCGACCTGCCGCCGGGGAGCACCGGCGCCTGTCTGCACGCACTGACTGCGAATCCAGACCCAGCGGATGGTCCCGTCTGGATGGATGATGCGATACTCGGTGACGACTGTTTCGCCGGCAAGGCTCCTATCAAATTCAGCTCTGACTCGTTCCAGATCATCGGGATGGACGGATTCTAGAAAGGAACCGGGGGATTCGATGGCGCTGGTCACGGTGCGCCCCCAGACGCGCTCATAGCTGGGGCTGAGATAGACCAACTGTTGGGTCTCCAAATCGCGCACCCAGAACACCTCTTGCATCGCTTCGACCAGTTCTTGAAAGCGCGCCTGGCTGGCCTGGAGCGCGGCCTGGGCCTGGCAAGTTTCTGCCTGGCGCGCGCGCAGTTCGCGTTCCATCTGGTGCTTGTAGAGGGCAATTTCGATGTTGCTGAGCAAATCGCTGTCGCGAAAGGGTTTGAGAACGTATCCATAGGGCCCGGTCAGTTTGGCCCGGTCCAAGATCGCATCGCCGGCAAAGGCGGTCAGGTAGATGATCGGCACGTCCAACTGGCGGTGGATTTCTTCACTGGCCTGGACGCCGTCGATGCCTTCCCCCAGATCGATGTCCATCAGCACCAGGTCTGGGGACAGCGCGGACACCGATTGGATGGCTTCCTGGCCGGAGGTTAAAAGCGCCGGCACGACATAGCCTGCCTGGCCGAGTTTGTGCCGGATGCTTCGCGCGACCAGGACATCATCTTCGACGATCACAATGCGCGATGGATTCATATTACGAGATCCTTTACCGGTTATTGTCCAGATAACGGTCTAAATTCAATACCTGTGAGCGAATTATTCTTGGACAAGATTAGCAAGATTTTGCAGGATTTTTCAAGATATTTTTTGTAGCGATGCATGTTTATAATCCTGTGAATCCTGTCAAAACTTGATTTCATTCACGGGCATTGGGTCTAAATTCGACGTGGCATACGGTGCCCCCATTGTTTTGCCACGCAATAGTGCCTTTGAGCTGTTTGACCAGGGTATCGATCAAGAACATACCTAATGTATCGTCAGATGGGAAACGAAAATCGGGCGGCAGTCCTATGCCGTTGTCAGAAACCGTCAATGTGCAGGTCCCGTGAGACGTAGCTCCCATAAAAATGCCGATCATTGCGCCATTTGTGTTCGAATGAGACGGGAAAGCATGCTTGAGCGCATTGGAAACCAGTTCATTGATCAACATACCGCACGGAATTGCCTGCCGGACATTCAGGTAGAGATGGTCAACCTGAATGTCCACGTCAACCGCCAGGTGGTTTCGGTAAACGGTGAGCAAGTCATTGACCATGGCTTGCACATAGGCCTCAATGTCGATCCGGGTCAGATCGGAGGAGCGATATAGTTGCTCGTGAACCAGGGACATAGCGTAGACGCGCTGGCGACAGCTTTGTAACGCGTCCAATGCTTGCGGATCCTCAACGTACTGCGCTTGAAAGTCAAGCAATCCCGATACGACCTGCAAGTTGTTCTTGACGCGATGGTGAATTTCGGCCAGCATCGTCTCTTTCTCGGCCAAAGCAGCTTCGAGTGCGTGTTCTCGCTCTTGTAAAGATTCTAACGTTCGGCTGTTCAAAAGGGCGAGTGAAGCAAATTCGCCGAAGGCCGAAGCGATGCGTGCATCCTGGTCGGTAAAGCCGCCGGGTTTGTTCGCCAGGCCAATCAGTCCGACTGGAACTTGATCCAAAAACAACGGGGCAAAAAGAACGTTGTCCAGCCGGACATGGCCTCGTGGCATCAGGGTTGCCCATGCACTCTTGAAAAAACCGTTTTCATAGACCGCCTGCCTGGTGCGATACGCTTCGGCACGCAACCCGCGAATGGGCATTGGCAACTCGGGATCGACCGTGCAAGGCAACTCACCGGCGTCGAGAAAGAGCACCTCATTCTCTTGTCCATCGGTCGACAGCAACGCAACATAGCCGCTCGTTGCTCCAACTTGCATCTTGCAGATGTCAAAGACGGCTCGCGCGGCCTGCTCAAAGTCTTGATGATGCAGCACGGCACGTGCGCCTTCAAGCAGTGCGGTATTTTCTTGCTCGCGCTGCCAAGTTTGTTCCAGGGCTCGACGCAGTGCAGTTTCAGCCAACGCACGTTGCTGCTCCAGTTCAATGCTGTGCAGGGCATAGGCAATGTCGCCAGCGACCTCACGAAACAGATCCTTTTCTTCCTCATCAATGGTCACCGGCCCATGATCGAGTTCATCATCAAGAAGCGAAACGGTCAGTACACCATAGATCCGATCTTGGTGGCCCAAACGGATGCTCATTTTGTGCAGGCACTCTTCTCTGGTATTTTCGGGACAGTCAACGCACACATGCTTCTCTTGCAGGATCACGACCTCGGTATCCGCCAGCGCGAGTTGTACGCACTGTGGGATATACCCTTCCTGAATCCGTTCAAGCAGGTGATCAAAAGATAGATTGGTAGCCGCCGATGTCACCAGATCGATTCGACCGGCTGGATCAAAAGAAGCGATCCAGGCTGAGCGATAGCCGCGGGCTTCAATCAGACACTCGCAAACGCCACGCAAAAGGCGGGATCGGTTCTTTTCGTGAGTGATCAACTGATTAACGTTGCGAATGGCACGCAGCACGGCGTTCAGATGGATGATGCGTTCCTGGGTCTTTTTGCGCTCGGTGACATCGCGCGCGGCAGCATAGATCTTGTGTCCTACAGGCAAAGAGCGCCATTCGATCCAGCGATAGGATCCATCACGGCAGCGATAGCGATTCGTAAAACTGAGCACCGGCTTTTGCGTGTCGAGTTCGCTGACCGCCTGCTGTGTGGCTGTGACATCATCAGGATGAACCAGGTCAAGAAACTGGCGGCCCTCCAATTCTTCCAGCGGGTACCCCAGCACATTTTCCCATTCCCGATTCAGGCGACGGAAAAAGCCGTCCGTATCGGCAATGCAGAGCAGATCTAGCGCACAATTGAAAAACTGCTCGAGCTCCTCGCTCTTTTCCCGCAGTGCGGCCTCAGCACCGATCCGACTGATCGTCTGCCCCACGACGGCTGCAGCCGCTTCGATCGTGTGTATCATATCCTCGGAAAAACGGTTTTGGGTATGCGAGGCTAGGTTGAAAACCGCAATCACCTTGTGCTGATCGGAAATGGGAACGAATGCCATTGCGCGCAGGCCTTCGCGCTCGCGGATCGGGTCGCTGATGGGACGGAGTTTGGCATATGTGTTGTATATTGGCTTGCCGGCCTGTGCCATCAGGGCATGGGGAGAGTTGGGCGCATAGTGGGAGGCTTGTTCTACAAAAGCCGGTGACAACCCCTGTTGTGCCAGCAGATTCAGTGCGCCGCTCGACGGTTCAACCAAATACAGGCCGCCGCAGTCGATGTCATTCATCCCCAGGATGATATTCAAAACCAGGCTAGCCGCCTTCTCCAGATCATCGGTTGAGGCCAGGGCCAGACTCAAATCGCGCTGGATGCGCAAAATCGTCTCGGCCTGCTTGCGCTCGGCGATGTTGGTTGAGACACCGACGATGCCAACAAGGTTCCTCTGGTCGTCATAGATGGGCGAATCGGTCACCAGGATGGGGAATGTGTGCCCGTCACGATGCCGGGCCAAAAGCTCGCCCGACCATCGCTCGCCTTTTTGCAATATGTCCATCACTTCAGCCGCCTGTTCTCGGCTCTGAAGCGCCGGCGTGACTTCTAAAACGTGCTGATCAAACACTTGCTCCGCCGACCACCCGTAAAGCGTCTCTGCGGCCTGATTCCAGTAGATGATCCGCCCACCAAGATCTGTGGCGATCACTGCCTGACCAACCGAATCCAGTAACTGAGATTGGAAGCGGATTTGCGCCTCGGACTGCTTGCGTTCGGTGGTATCGCGCAGGGAGATCAGGAAAGCTGGTTGCTCCTCAATGTCATCGGGTACGCTCCACGTCGTATTGCCCACGTGCATTTCAGCAGTCGTAGGCTGACCGCCCGGGCAGAGCAGATCGACCTCAACCGTTTCGCCGGCGAGGACAGGAAAACCCAACTCAGCACCCACCAACTCGGCAGAAGAGCGGCACAGGATGCGTTCTGCTGCCGGGTTGACAAAAAGAATTGAGCCTTTATAGTCGACGATCAGAATACCATCCACATTGCGCTCGACGATACTCTGAAAGCGAGCTTCATTTGCTGCAAGCTGGCCTTCAACCTGCGCCAGACGGGCTTGCAGGGTCTGGATTTGTTCGGTCATCACTTTACCTTTTAGTCAATGAATCAAGCCGAAGGAAATGATGTGTATTTTCAACTTTGAAACAAACCATCCAGCCGATCGATCTCGCGTTTTTGAGGATCGATGTAGACCAGATGGCCGGAGAGGATGCCGGCGACGTTGTGGAACGGTTTGCCGACGTGCATGCCGCCGTCATCGATGGCAAACTCGCGGATCTCCTTGTCGTGCATCGAGCCGCGCATCTTGAGCACGGTCACGCCGCGCCGCATCTCGCCGTACAACTCGACGTAACGGAGCAGGATGATCGAGTCGGTGATGGTGGAAATGTGCGTTTCTGTGACCGACGAACCGCCCATCAGCGTGGGCGTCGTCGCCGTGAACAGGCCGGCAACCTCTTGGTGTTTGATGAACGAGGTCAGGCCGATCACGAACTCGCGGAACCCCTTGATCGTCGAGATGCGCTCCAGGGCCGAGAGGCTGTCTACGGCCACACGGTTGGGTTTGAACTGGTTGATGATCGTCCGCATATTGATCAAGTGATCTTCCAACCCGGCTACTTCGGGATATTCACAGACCACTTGGAGGCGCCCATCCTGTTCCATCCGCTCAAAATCGCGCCCCCAGCCGGTGGCGTTTCGGAAAAGTTGTTCGCGGCTCTCCTCAAAAGCAAAGAGCAGGCAGCGCTCGCCGCTCTCGACGCCGCCGGCGATGAACTCGGTGGTGAGCAGCGTTTTGCCGGTGCCCGTGGCCCCGGAGACCAGGATGATCGAATCGCGGAAAAAGCCGCCGCCGCACATGCGGTCCAGTTCGCCGTTGCCGGAGGTGATGCGCACGTTGGACGATTTTTGTTTGAGTTCCAACGAGGCGAGCGGAATGATCACGATCCCTTCGCCGGGGATGATGGTGAACGGAAATTCGCCTTTATGGTGGCTGGTGCCGCGAAATTTCAGGATTTCGATCGTCCGGCGGCGTTTTTCCTCTTCCAGCACGTTGCGTAAAATGATCACATTGTCGGCCACAAACTCTTCGACGCCAAAGCGGGTGATGTCGCCGTATTCGCGGGCGCGTTCGGCGGTCATCACGGCGGTGACACCGAGGTGTTTAAGCGCCGAGGCGATGCGGAATAGTTCGCTGCGCACCGTGGCGCTGTCTTGAAAGCGGTTGAGGATCGCGCCCAGCGAGTCGAGGGCCACCCGCCGCGCGCCGATGCGGCCAATGGCGTTCTCGATGCGCGCCAGCAGTGCGCCCAAATCGTATGCGCCCACCACGATGTCTTCCTGATCGGTTTGCAGCGCCGCATCGACAAAAGCCCAATGCCCGGCGCGCTCCCAGGCGGTCACATCCCAGCCCAACGACGCGATGTTGCGCCGAATGTCCTCCGGTGATTCCTCAAACGTCACAAACACGCCGCCCTCACTGGCCTGGATGATCCCCTCGGCCAGGAATTGAGCGGCAAAGATCGTCTTGCCACTGCCGGCACTGCCGCAGACCAGAGTGGTACGCCCTTTGGGCAGACCACCATCGGCGACCAGGTCAAAGCCGGCGATGCCGGTGGGAAGCTTGACGATTGTGTTTGAATAGGGTTGTGCGGTCATTGTTCGCCTCCATCGCGTGTATTCATAACCAGGTCGAATTGCAGTCCCAGGGCCTCGATGACCCGATCCAGATTGGAGAGATCGCCCAAAAGACGCCGGACTGGCGGCGGTGACACTTTGATCAGTGTCGGTGTGGCAATGATTTTGTCCGCTTCGGCGAGTTCTGGCTGTTCCAACACATCGATGATGATACACTCACACTGTTCGCCCAACTTTTCCCGGCAAATCCGCCGCATGCTGGCAACGGCCTGGCGAGAGCGTATCGTCTGCCCAACGACATACAACTTGAGTACGTAGGGTATGTTCATGTCCGGCTCCTCTCCCCGATTTCAGATCGTCTGTGAGCGGCATCCAAGCCATAGTTCCGGTAATAACTCGACTTTTGCGATCACCTGGATAGCTGATAGCCGTCCAGCAGTTGGTCCGAGCTCCTTACAAACACAAAAAGCCAGCCAAAACTGGGACATTTTTTGATGCCACGTTCGCCCGGCAGAATCAGACCGCTGATTGCCGGGCCTTCAGGCCAGCAACGTTTGTACGATTGCAGGAGCGGGGAGTCCCTCCTCCAAACGCTGTGCGATCCAGGAAACCAAGTGGTACAGCGTTTCATCGGCGACTGCACGGCACCGTTGCCCCGTCGACTCAAACGGTGCACGAATGCCCTTACGAGCACGGCCTGGCTGACCTTGATCACTGAGAAGGTCGGCAGCCAAAACCGTTTTGGGACGATAGCGTTGCTGACGCAGGTGAAAGGTCAGCAAATCGACCAGGGATTGATGATAGCCCGTCAATGTCGGCTGACTGTTCAACCGTTGTGCGGTTTGCTCTAGCCGCCAGCGTTCCTTTTTCGCCTGGAACTGGTACCACAGTCG
>JAFGEY010000330.1 GCA_016931365.1 Anaerolineae bacterium | reverse complement strand
TACAAGGTGGCGAACAATGTGTTAGCGATGCTAAAGTGACGATTGCAGTTGGTGGATTAGCTCCATTGACCGAATGGACTGATGCAAATGGTATAGCAATATTTGAAATCCCTATATTTAAAGCCGAGGCTTTGGCTAAAATCACGGTAAGCAAGGATAATTTCCATAGTCGTACAGAATCGAAAAACTTGCGCAAAGATGCATTACCTGAACGGATCGAGATCGAACCGATCGGCTCATATGTTGAACCTACTTGTACGCCAACCCCAACAAGTACAGAAACACCCGTCTTCACTCCGACACCAACCATAGCCGAAGAAACAGTCCCCACCCACACGCCCAAGCCGGATTCGCCAACCAGCACCGCGACAGAGACGCCAACGTCTACTTTAACGCCAACGCCCATCCCAACGGCAACGCCCACCGCCACTCCAACGCCCACCCCCACGCGCGATCCCGATGCGCTGACCGCCGTCGCTACCCAGTGGGCCAGCATCTACTGCCGGCCGGAGGCCAAAACCGGGTACGAACTTGGCAAGGTCGAGCCCAACGACGTCGTCGACGTGCTGGGGCGCTCCGAGTACGGCAACTGGCTGTACGTCCGCAACGCGGCAGGCGTCGAAGGCTTTGCCGACGGCAAGCGCTTCGACTGGGACGGCGATTTCGAGGCCCTGCCCACGCCCGGCTGGCCCGCCTGCCCGACGCCATCCGGCTCGCCCACGCCCACACCAACAGGCACAGTCGTGGCGGCGACGGGACGGATTGTCTTTACCTCCAACCGCTACGGCAATTACGATATTTTTAGCATGAACGCCGACGGCGGCGGCGTGCAGCGGCTCACCTCCACCTCGGCCAACGACCGCCATCCGAGCTGGTCGCCCGGCGGCAGCCAGATCGTCTTTGCGCGCGAGATCGGCACCGGCAATTTCGACATTTACGTAATGAACGCCGACGGCAGCGGGCAGACGCGCATCGTCCAGCACACGGCCAACGACATGTGGCCGGCCTGGTCGCCCAGCGGCGAGTGGATCGCCTTTCAGAGCAATCGCAACGGCGACTATGACCTCTACCTGGTGAAACCGGACGGCAGCGACCTGCGGGCCATTGTCCGGTATGCGGGCGCGCACGACGAACATCCCTCCTGGTTTGCCGACGGGCAGCGGGTGGCCTTTCAGTCCAATCGCGGCGGCGGCTATTGGCAAATCTACTCGGTCAACCTCGGCGGCGGCGACGAGATGCATCACGCTGCCTCGGGAGACAACCAGCAAGAGCCAGCCCGCTCGCCGGTCGCGGATCGGTTCGTCTTTGTCTCCAACCACACCGGCAACCTGGAGCTGTATCACAGCCTGGGCAACAGCCGCACTCAGCTCACCGATGCTGCAACGGAAGATCGGTCGCCCTGCTGGTCGCCGGACGGCCAGACCATCGCCTTTGTGTCCAACAAGGGCGGCAAGTATGACATTTACATTGTCTCCTTTGCCGACGTGCTCAACAGCGGATCGAGGGCGGTTTGGACGCAGCTCACCGAAAATCAGGGCAACAACGAAGACCCGGACTGGTAGGTAGACCGGTAGACCTGTCAGGTTTTCTTAAACCTGACAGGTCTATTCAAAGATAGGGGAGGAATGATGGCAAGCAAAACACACCTGGAACAAATGATTCGCGATTCGTATGCAATCATTCGCGAGCACGAGCAGACGATTCAAACGACCAGCCGGTCGGAAGAAAAACTCGCAAGCCAGCGCGCCATTGAACGGCAATGGGAAAACATCAAAGGCTACTTGAGCCAGTATTATGATATTCCTGATGTCCATACTCCTGCCGATATCGTCGAAATTGCGGCCCACTTTGGCGATTTGTTTCGGTCGGCAACTCGTCAGACAGGGATACCTGCAACGCCATCCAAGGTATCCTGGTTCAAGTCACTGCCCGCCGTGCAGCAGGTTGCGTTGATCAGCGCCATTATCGTCGCGCTGATCGCGCTGATCGGCACGCTGGGCGTCCCGCTGATCGAGAAATGGTTGGCCAACCCGACCGCTCAGCCAACTGTAGAAGTAAACCCCGACGGCAGTTTTTATTATGGCGTGCGCGTGCGTATCAAAGACAAAGACGAGGCGATCCAAGGTGCCAAAGTGATCATCGAGGTCGGCGGCAAAGCGCCCATTGACGACTATACCGACTCGAACGGTTACACGCGCATTCTGATCCCTGCCTCGCATGCCGGGCAGCCGGGGCGGTTGATCGTGGAAGAAACGGGCTACCAACGCTGGGAGCAAAACATCGATCTCAAGCCGGACCTGCTGCCGGATGTGATCGAGCTGGAAGTCAAGCCGTAACCCGCAGACCCGCAGACCTGTCAGGTTTTCTTAAACCTGACAGGTCTCAGGAGGATCGACGTGCCCGAAAACATACCTTTGCAATACGGTCAATATTATCACATCTATAACCGGGGCAACAACCGCGAGGATATTTTTCGTCAAGAGCGCAACTATCGCTACTTTTTGCAGCGCTTTGCTCAGCACATTTGCCCTATAGCCGTGGTCTATGCATACTGCCTGCTCGGAAATCATTTTCACTTTTTGTTGCGTATCAAGGATGCCCCCGAAGACCTGTCAGGTTTTCCGAAACCTGACAGGTCTCGAGCGCCAAGCCAGTCCTTCTCCAACTTGTTCAATGCCTACACCAGGGCCTTCAACAAGGCCTACGGCCGCACGGGCGCCTTGTTCCAGCGCCCGTTTGGCCGCATTCCGGTCACATCAGATCGCTATTTCTGTCGCCTGGTCACCTACATCCACCGGAACCCCGAAAAGCACGGCTTTGTTGACGATTTTCGCGACTGGCCCTACTCTTCCTACCATGCCCTGCGTTCAACCAAGCCGACGCGCCTCGATCGCGACGATGTCCTGGGCTGGTTTGAGGGCCTGGAGGGCTTTGATCTCGCGCACCGTCAGGATGTCGCTGAATCTCGGATCGAATCGCTGGTATTGGATGATTTTGATTGAGACCTGAAGACCTGACAGGTTTTCCTAAACCTGTCAGGTCTTTGAAGGAGTCCCTATGCCCCACGACATCATCGACAACCGCGCCGAAAAGCTCGTCGATCACATCCGCCGCGTCCTGCCCGGCAGCCAGGCGGCCAAGTTTGCCGTCGGCTATTTCTTTCTCTCCGGCCTGGAGGCCATCGCCGACGCATTGGAGAACGTTGCCGAACTGTGTCTGCTGATCGGCAACACCTCCAGCCGCGAGACGATCGAACAGATCGCCGAAGGCTACCGCCGGCTGGAACAGGTGCAAAACGCCATCGAAGAGGTCGCCTATCCCAAGCGGGCGCAGATGACGCTCATCGCCGACGCCGCCGCAACCCAGATCGGCCAGACGGCGGCGCTGATGGATCAAACGCAGGAAGCGGAGCAGCTTGTGTGCGCGCTGGTCAGACTGATCGAAGAAGGCCGGCTCAAGGTGCGCGTTTACACCCAGGGACGCCTGCACGCCAAAGCCTATATTTTTGACTATCCCCCCAACAGCCCGTACGGCCAGGGGATGGCGATCGTCGGTTCCAGCAACCTGACCCTTTCCGGCATCACCAGCAACAGCGAATTGAACGTCAAGGTGCTCGGCGACGCCAACCACGGCGAACTGAGCCGCTGGTTTGACGCACTATGGGCCGAAGCTCAGGATTTCGAGCCTCACCTGATGAGCGAACTGCGCCGCTCGTGGCCGCTGGCCCAGGTCACGCCATATGACATCTATCTCAAGACACTGTACGAGCTGGTCCGCGAGCACATCGAAGGCGCAGAGGCCGACGAATTCTTGTGGCGCGACGACATCACCGCCGTGCTGACCGAGTTTCAGGAGCGCGCCGTGCGCCAGGCGGTGACGATGATCCGCCGCTACGGCGGCTGCTTTGTGTCCGACGTGGTCGGCCTGGGCAAATCCTACATCGGCGCGGCGATCATCAAGCACTTTGAGCGCCACGACCGGGCCCGCTCGCTGATCGTCTGCCCGGCTCCATTGGTAGACATGTGGGAGCATTACAACGAAGCGTACCAGCTCAACGCCCGCGTCCTGTCGTTGGGCATGCTGCGCGAAGATGAACGCAACGGCCCGGAATGGATGATCCACGACGAACGCTATCGCTACCGCGATTTTGTTCTCGTCGACGAGAGCCATAACTTTCGCAACACCGAGAGCCAGCGCTACAAAGTGCTGGAGAGCTATCTGAACTTTGGCGACCGGCGGTGTGTTTTCCTGACCGCCACGCCGCGCAACAAATCGGTGTGGGATATCTACAACCAGCTCAAACTCTTTCACCAGGACGAGATCACCACGCTGCCCATCGATCCGCCCCATTTGCGCCAGTATTTCAAGCTGGTCGAGGATGGCGAGCGTCGACTGCCGGCCTTGCTGGCCAATCTGCTGATTCGCCGCACGCGCATGCACATCCTGCGTTGGTACGGCTATGACGAGCGGAGCGATCAGCGTGTAGACCCCGATCAATTCGCACCCTATCGAGAAGGCCAGCGGCGCGCCTACGTCAAGGTGGCGGGACGCAAGCAGTTCTTTCCCAAGCGGCAACTGGAAACGGTCGCATACAGCATCGAGGAAACGTATCAAGGACTGTATGAACGGCTTCGCGGCTTCCTGGGGCGGCTCCCAGACCTGACAAGTCTTGAGAGACCTGACAGGTCTACCCACCATCTGACCTATGCCCGTTACGGCCTGTGGAATTACGTCCACGCCGCCAAACACAACCAGCCGCCCTACGCCGACCTACAGCGCGCGGGGGCCAACCTGCGCGGTCTGATGCGGGTGATGCTGTTCAAACGTTTCGAGTCCAGCGTCTATGCGTTTCAGCAAACGATCCGGCGACTGTCGCGCATCCACCAGCAGTTCCTGGCCGCACTCGATCAGGGCATCGTCGCTGCCGGTGAAGAGGCTCAAAAGCTGCTCTACGAGTCCGATCTGAACGAAGAACAGGCGCTGCTGGATGCCCTGGAGCAGGTCAGCGGCCGCTACCAAGTCAACGATTTCGACCTTGACGCGCTTCGCGCCGACATTGAACAGGATATGGGCGTCTTGAACGAAATACAGGCGCTTGTCGAACCGATCACACCCGCACGGGACGCCAAGCTGCAAACGCTGTTAGCCCTGCTGGAACGCCCGCCACTGCACGGGAGCAAGCGGCTGATTTTTACCCAATACGCGGATACCGCGCAGTACCTCTACGAAAACCTCGATCCAGATCACAGCCGGCCCGATGTCGAGGTCATCTATAGCCGGGAAAAGAGCAAGGCTGAAATCGTGGGGCGTTTCGCCCCCCGCGCCAATCCACAGCAGCACTTGCCGGATTCGCCGTTCCAAGTGGTCGAGATCGATACACTCGTGGCAACCGACGTGCTCTCTGAAGGCTTGAACCTCCAGGACTGCGACAGTGTGATCAACTATGATCTGCACTGGAATCCGGTACGCCTGATCCAGCGCTTTGGCCGCATCGATCGCATCGGCTCGGAACATGAAATGATTTACGGCTACAACTTTATGCCCGAAACCGAACTGGAAAAGAACCTGGGTCTGCGGGAAAAACTCGCCCGGCGCATCCAGGAAATCCATGAGACCATCGGCGAAGATGCCGCCATCCTCGATCCGGGCGAACAGATCAACGAAGAAGCGATGTACACCATCTATACGCATGGAGAGATCGGTCGCTACGAAGAGGATGGCGACGATGAATACCTGGATCTGAACGAGGCCGAAGAGATCATCCGCCAGCTCAAAGAGGATCAACCCCAACGATACCGGTACATCGCCGCTCTGCGCGATGGCATTCGCTGTGCGCAGCAGACCGGTCAACCCGGCACAGTGGTTTTCTGTCGGGCCGGGCACTATCGCCAATTGTATCTGGTGGACGAAAGCGGAGAGATCAAGAGCCGCGATCCCGCTGTGATCCTCGGGGTGTTGAAATGTGAGCCGGATACGCCGGCCCGGCCGCTGCCGGCAGGTTACAATCAACAAGTCATGCAGATCAAGCGGCACTTTGATCACGAGGTACAATCTCGACGCGCCGAGCAAAGACACACGGTATCGTTGACCAAGGCGCAGCAGTACGTGCGGCGTGAACTGCGCGTTTTGTACCAGGCTACGCCCGACGAAGACCTGCGCCGGCAGATTGAAGTCCTTGAGGCGGCTTTTTTGCAGCCCGGCCCACGGCCAACCGTGCGCAACGAGCTGAACCGCATCCGTCGCGAAGGACTGACCGGCGAAGCGCTGCTGGATATGCTCGGCAATGTCTACCATGTCTATGGACTCGATGAAACGAGAACCCGTCGCGAAGAAAGCGACGGCGAAAATGACGCCTTGACGCGCATCATTTGTAGTGAGGCGCTCGTGGAGTAAGGTAAGGCTATGCCCGCCGTCATGGCATTGAGCGTGCACGAGGAGGGGGGATATGCGCGATCGATCCAGGGTATATCAGAGCTTTCTTGTTGTAGGCGGGGCAATCGGGCTCGGTTTATGCGTCATCCTGGCCTTCGATATTGGGGGCTGGGGCGCTTTTGCGCTCGATATCGGTCAATCACTGTTCGTTCAGGCGATGATCGCCTTCTTTTTGTTCGGCCTGTTCCTGCTCGTTTGTGCTCCCTTTCGATCTCCGTTGCGGCTGCTTGCTTCTCGCACCTGGCGATCGGCAGGGTTTGCCCTGGCAGCGACGGCATCGATGTTTTTGCCCCCGCTGTTATTCGGGCGTCTGGTCGATTGGTATGATGCTGTACAGACGTTGTTGGGGATCGGCTTGTTTTACTGGCTGACGTTGCGCGCCGAACCGAGGATCAAACAGGCATTGGACGCATCCAAGCCCAAGTCGTTTTTTTCGAGTTGGCAGCTCGACCCGGCGGCGCGCGAGCGGCGCGCGCAAACACGGACGCACCCTGGTGTGGCATATCCAGAGCTGTACCGCAATCTGCTGGTCAAAGTGCACGGCGACCACGCCGCAGCACAACGGTTGATCGAGTTTGAACGCAAGCGCCACCCTAACGCCAGTCAGGCTGATCTGATCAGGCGAGCCATTGAAAGATGGGAGCTGGATAATCGGTAAACGAGTTCTCTCACAACTCCTCGCATAATGAAGAGATATTGTCAAATGTTATGGATCGACCTGGGCAGACGTATCCAGAGGATCGCACAACGGTTCCGGCTACTGCTTGACTCCATCCTTGAACACAACACCGGCCTGTACCAGCGGCAGCAGGTGATTCAGTGATTCGATGTATTCTGTCACTTGCACTCAAGTGCGGCTTGAATCATCCGGCGAGCGCCTTCGCGGGCCATCTCATCCAGCGTCAGTTTGGCCAGTTCGGCCATTTGTTCAGATTCTTGACTGGTGACACTCTTGAGCATGGCGTATCCTTTAGGGTCAGCGGGTGTAGGCGCGCTTTCTATAGCGCGCTTTGTGAATATCCAAGATGATGGGTGGCGCGCGGTATGGAAACCGCGCCTACCTTTTGACGTTTGTCCCAAGTCCAATATCCACAACATTTGACGATATCTCCCAATAGCATTGCTCCCAGAAACCACATTGCGCTTTGCCTTCGGATATGTTATGATGTTATAAAGCACTTTGAAGTCCGACCTGACAATGGTTTCCGACCGGGACGAAGCTTTTTTATGTTTAGTGGCGCGCGGCGGGCAATAGTCCGCCCGGCGCATGATAACGACTGACCGTGCATTGGATGTGCAAAGGAGAGCGATAAAAACATGAATACAGTACTTGAGAATAGCTTGCTCATACTTGCGGTAATTTTGTTCGGATCAGTCCCGTTTATGTTCGTTGTTAGAGCACTGACCGGCCAAGGCATTATTCTCAAACTGGCAATCGCGATCATGATCGCAGTGTCAATAGATGTCGAGTTAGCATTCCTTTTGGGACAACTCGGGCTTTCAACCCTGAATGTCATCATCATCGCCGGCGGTGGCATGGCTACCACGCTAGGTGTACTTTATGTGATGTATCGCATCATTGTCGTTCCTATTCAGACCTTGATTGGCATTGCGTTGAGGATCGCTCAAGGCGATCTGAGGGAAACGACCGACTATGCGAGCAAAGATGAAATCGGCCAACTGGCCACTGCCTTGCGCGAAACAATTATATATCAGCGAGCCATGGCTTCTGCGGCAGACAGTCTGGCGCAAGGCGACTTGACCATTGGCGTCGCGCCCAAGTCGGATCAAGACCGGCTGGGCAATGCCTTTGCCCAAATGATCGTCAGCCTACGCACCCTGATCGGACAGGTGCAGTCCAGCGCGCATCAGGTAGCCACTGCTAGCCAGCAGATCTCGGCGGCCGCCGAACAGTCGGCCGGAGGCACGCAGCAGGTGGCGACGACGATCCAGCAGGTGGCTCAGGGCACCGCGGCGCAGACCGAAAGCATGACCAAGACGATGGGCACGGTCGACCAGGTGACGCGGGCGATCGATGGGGTGGCGCACGGCGCGCAGGAA
This sequence comes from Anaerolineae bacterium, assembly GCA_016931365.1. Next base: position 870 of record JAFGEY010000330.1, on the reverse strand, counting down.
CAGGCGACGGCCGTGGCGCGCTCTGCCGAAATCACCGCCCAAATCTCGTCCGCCATCCAGCAGGTGGCCAGCAACGCCCAGGCCGGCACAGACAGCTCGATTCACGCCGCCCGCACGGCGCGCGCCGGCGTCGAGATCGTGCGCGAGACCGTGGTCGGGATGGAAACCATTCGCGCCAAGGTCAACCTGGCTGTTCAGAAAGTGCAAGACCTGGGACAGCGCTCGGAAGAGATCGGCGACATTGTGCAGACGATCAACTATATCGCCTCACAGACCAACCTGTTCGCGCTCAACGCGGCGATCGAGGCGGCGCGCGCCGGCGAGCACGGCAAGGGCTTTGCCGTTGTGGCCGACGAGGTGCGCAAGCTGTCCGAGAATGCGGCGGGGGCGACCAAAGAGATCGCCACGCTGATCAAGCAGGTGCAAAAGACGGTTGCCGAAGCCGCGCAGGCGATGAACGACGGCGCGACCGAGGTGGAGGCGGGGGTCAAGCGTTCGACTCAATCGGGCGAAGCGCTGCAGGCGATCCTCGAAGCGGTCGAATCCACGAATCGACAGGTGGGCGAGATCGCTGCGGCGGCCCAGCAGGTGAATGCGTCGGCCAACGAGATGGTGGGTGCGATGGACACCGTCTCGGCCATCGTCGAGGAGAACACTGCCGCGACCGAGGAGATGTCTGCCGGTGCGAGTGACTTTGCGATGATGATCGAAAACATCACCAGCATCTCGGAAGAAAACAGCGCCTCGACGGAAGAGGTCAGCGCGACGGTGGAAGAGGTGAGCGCCCAGTCCGAAGAGGTGACCGCCTCCGCTCAGGCGCTGAACGAGATGGCCCAGAACCTGCAAGCGCTGGTGGTCCAGTTCAAGCTG
>JAFGEY010000329.1 GCA_016931365.1 Anaerolineae bacterium | reverse complement strand
GCTGTCGTGCTGCGGGTCACCGACAGCAGTGGGCTGTTCGCCGAGCAGTTCTTTACCATCACCGTGTCCAACGTCAACGAGACGCCGGTCGCCGTAGATGATAGCTATGTGATAGCTGAAGACACTGTGCTGACCGTCTTCGCGCCGGGCGTTTTGGACAACGACAGCGACGTGGACGGCGACACCCTGACCGCCATGTTGGTGGACACCGTGTCGGTCGGCGTGCTGGTGCTCAACGCCGACGGCAGCCTGACCTATACCCCAACGCTCGATTTCAACGGCGTCGTCACCTTTACCTACTATGCCTATGACGGCGAACTGGCTTCCAACACTGCCACCGTTACGGTCACCGTCGCCCCGGTCAACGACCCGCCAACCCTGGCCGACATCCCACCACAGAACACCACCGAAAGCGAGCCGTTCTCACTCACGATCACGGTCGACGATGTCGAGTCGGGCGCCGACTCGCTTACCGTCAGCGCCACATCATCCGACACGGCTCTCGTGCCGCTGTCCAACATCAGCATCAGCGGCGCGGGTATGGAGCGCACGATCACCATCACCCCAACCGGTGGTCTGACCGGCACCCTGTGGATCACGATCACGGTTAGCGACGGCACGGATACGACCAGCAAGGGCTTTGAACTCACTGTCGGCCAGCAGACATCCTGGCGCATCTATTTGCCGGTGGTCATGCAGACCTTTGTCCACGCCCCCGACCTGGTGGTGGACAGCATCGCCGTCGGCCAAGACAACGTGCAGGTGGTGATCGCTAACCGGGGCAGCGCGGCGGCGACAGGCGATTTCTGGGTTGACTTGTATGTCAACCCCGATCCCCCGCCAGCAGGCGTCAACGACATCTGGCGAGGACGCTGTGCGCAAGGCATCGTCTGGGGTGTCACCATCGACCTGGCCCCCGGTGAAACGTTGATCCTGAGTCTGAACGACCTTTACATGGATGTCTCGCGCACCACCTTTAGCGGCGTATCTGCAGGCGACACGGTCTATGTTCAGGTGGACTCGGCCAACGTCGCCACCACCTATGGCGGCGTGCTGGAAACGCACGAGATTGCCGGCCAGCCGTACAACAACATCAAATCGATAACGGTGTCAACGACAACCACCGCATCGGTGTCCACCGTCAATGGCATGTCATCCGGCGACCCGATCGAACTGCCGGAACGGCCATAGCACAAACAGCCCTCTACCCGCTCTGCCTACATCAGGGCGGGGGAGGACCTTGCAGGGCCTGTCCGCCAAGATCATTGCCTGCAATGGTTCCCATTGCCTGTGCAAGAATTTCCTTCCGAGCGAGCAAGCCCGGCGGATGCAAAGCATCCGCATTCAGTTCCGATTCATTCGGGATAGGAGGAAGCAGATGAACAAACGCTGTCCCAAGATCGTTTTTTCGTTCTCTTGCATCTTTTTTGCCCTGGCCCTGCTGTCCGCCCCTGTAGTGGCCGAGCTGCCCATCCGGCCAGATGACACCCCAACCCCCAAGCCGACGCGCGAGCTAAGGGGCGGGGCAATCGAACTCTCTGTCACCGGAGCCGCCGAACCGGTTTACGCCATCGTGCAATGGCAAGACGGGCTGGGTGGGTGGCATGATGTCGACGGCTGGCGAGGCGAGGTGGAGAACAATCGCGTGTTGTGGTTCGTACCCGAGGACATGTTTGGGGATGGGCCGTTCCGCTGGGTCCTCTACAACGAGCAAGAAATATGGGCAACCAGCGACCCATTTAGCCTGCCCACCTTTAGCGGACAGATCGTGCGCGTCTCTATTGGGCTGTGAACATCTGCCTAGTCACGCTGGCCGAGTGCGGCAAACGCTCAAACTCTTTGCGGCGGCATCGATCTTGGAATCTATCCGAAAATTCGCTCTACACCCCCGTCCTGGGGCGGGTTCGCCTCGAGGACGGGGGTGTAGAGCATCTGTTGAACACTTTCGATTGAAATCGATGGGCGAGATCAAAATCTCGTCTTGGTACTAAGCTCGGGCCCTTAAACAACTGCGCGATGTAGTGTGGATCATACTCCACACCCAAGTGCATCAGGATCAAGCCCTGGATCAGTGCCGTGTTCCAGCATCCGCAGTTGTATCCCATCACCTCCGGACCCTCATCAATCCGCATAGCCAGTTCCTATCTTTGAAACTGAGTCAACCCGGCAGGAGGACTGCTTGGACGCCGGTACACCAGGCTGGCAAAGCTGCGCAGGATGAAGGTCTTGACACAGGTCTAGACCACGCTTTCACTCAGGTTTAGTACCTCGGTCACCGCCTCAACGATTTTGCTATTCAGAACATCGTCAAAGCAATGAGGGTGTACGCAGAGCTTGGGAGCAATTGTTGTTTGGGACGGTTGTCATTGCGAGTCCCACGCACAGCGTGTCGAACACTGTGGGTTCGACGAAGCAATCTCCGTGCGATGCGTAGCATTGCCTGGGGATTGCTTCGTTGTCCCACGGACAACTCGCAATGACAAGAGGCGGTCGTGCCCCCAAGTATAAACGCTCCCGGCCCAAAATCCATTTGACTTTTCACTCAAAATTTGGTATTATGGACATGTGGTCTGACCAGTTGACCCGTCAAACCAGACAGGGCCGATTGATTCGGGACAGGAGCCAGCCGCATGGGCGAAATTTTTGATTTTTCTTTGCAACGCGACAACCTCTACAAGCAGGTGGCCGACCGCATTCAAGAGTTGATCGTTTCCGAGTCGCTTCACCCCGGCGATAAATTGCCCGGTGAGCGCGAACTGGCCGAACGGATGGGCGTCAGCCGGACGGTGGTGCGTGAGGCGATCCGTGTGCTCAGCGTGCGCGGGTTGGTCAAGACCAAGTCGGGCTGCGGCACCTATGTGCGCGAATTGAACGCCAGCGACGTGTCGGCGCCGATGGCGCTTTTTTTCAGGCTCAGGCAGTCCAAGACGCTGTTGTGCGACGTGTACGAAGTGCGCCGGGTGATCGAAGTTGAAGCGGCGGGGTTGGCTGCCGAGCGCGCGACGGGGGACGATTTGGACGCAATGCAAGAGACTATCGACGCACTGTCCGGCGCGCCCCAAAACCTGGAGCAGTTTGTCCAGTTGGATCTCGACTTTCACCTGGCGCTGGCTGCAGCGGCGCACAACGATCTGCTGGCAATGCTGCTTTATCCGATCACCAATCTCTGGCAGGAAGTGATCCACATATCGTATCAGGTCCCCGACGCGGTTCAGAATGCCATTTTCTATCACGGCGCCATTCTGGAGCATCTCCGTGCGCGGGATGTCGCCGGATCGCGGCAGGCGATGTTGGCACATATCCGGCGCTCGCAAGAGATGGCCGAATCGGTTTCTAACCGCTGACTGCCGAACGCGGCCTTTATTCCAGTTTCCCGTCGATGGTCGGCAGTCAGCGGTCGACTCTACGATGTGGCGCGCCGAGCATCCCGGAGCGTGATAGTGTTTAATGGTTATTGAAAATAAAGATTGAGGGAGGTTTTTTTACGATGGAAAAGCGACGATTGGGCAAAACAGGCGAGATGCTGTCGATGATCGGCTTTGGCGGCATCCTGGTGATGAATGAGACCGCCGAAAAAGCCAGCGAGTACGTGCATCGGGCGATTGTGCGCGGGATCAATTATTTCGACGTCGCGCCCAGCTATGGCAACGCCGAAGAAATGCTCGGGCCAGCGCTGGAGCCGTATCGCAAGGGTGTGTTTCTGGCCTGCAAGACCGGCAAGCGCACTGCCGGCGAGGCGCGAGGCGAATTGGAGGCGTCGCTCAAACGAATGCGCACGGACCACTTTGACCTCTACCAGCTTCACGCCGTCAAAACCGACGAGGACGTCAGGACGATCTTGGGGCCGGACGGGGCGCTGGAGACCTTTGTCAAGGCGCGCCAAGAGGGATTGGTGCGTTACCTCGGTTTTTCCGCCCACTCGGAAGAGGCGGCGGTCGCCCTGATGGAGGCCTTTGATTTCGACACCATCCTCGCGCCGTTCAACTGGGTCACCTGGCTGGAGGGCGGCTTTGGGGCCAAAATGCTGGCCGAGGCGCACAAGCGCGACATGGGCATCCTGGCACTCAAAGCGCTGGCCAAGCGCAGTTGGGCTGAGGGTGAGGAGCGACGCTGGAGCAAGACCTGGTATTCGCCGGTCGACACCTACCAGGAGGCGCGGCTGGCCGTGCGCTTTACCCTCTCCCAGCCGATCACCGCCGCGGTCAGCCCGGGGCACGAAGAACTGCTGTGGTGGGCTTGCGACGCCGCCGAAGAGTTCCAGCCGATCACGGCAGAAGAAGAAGCCACACTGATCAAGTGGGCCAAAGGCCTGGCCTATATTTTCCCGCAGCAATAAGCGGCGGTGTTTTGCAATGATGTGGGCAAGAAACCAGGTTTTGGCAAGCGAGCTTGCTTTCAAAAACCTGGTTTCTTGATCTGATTTTTTGTTCTCAAGAGGAGGAATTTGAATCGTGAAATACGTTCCATTTGGCCGCACCGGCGTCGACGTGTCTGTGTTGGGCTTTGGCGCGATGCGCCTGCCTCAACTCGAAGACAAAACGTGCGACTATGAAGCATCGGTCTCGCTGCTCCGGCGCGGCCTCGACCTGGGCATCACCTACATTGACACCGCGTATGTCTATATCAACGGCACCAGCGAAGTGGCCGTCGGCAAGGCGATTAAGGGCTATGACCGCACCGCGCTACGCCTGGCGACCAAGATTCCGGTCGGCAAAGCGGAGGAGGCGGCCGCCGAGGTCTGGCGCGCCAAGTTTGAAGAATGTCTATGCCGTTTTGATACGCCCTACATCGACTTTATGCACTTTCACGGCCTGACCTGGGAGGCGTTCGAGGG
>JAFGEY010000043.1 GCA_016931365.1 Anaerolineae bacterium | reverse complement strand
ATGCCGCTGATGCCCTGCTTGGCCTGGAGTTCGATGCTGACAAAGGCCATCGCCAGGCCCATCACAGCGCCCACAATCATCGCAGTGACCAGCCCCAGCCATAGGTTGCCCGTCATGAACACCACATAAAAGGACGCAAAGGCCCCCAACAGCATCTGCCCTTCGACGCCCAAGTTGAGCACCCCGCTGCGCTGCCCAAAGGTCTCGCCGATGCCGGCATAGAGGTAGGGCGTCGCCAGCCGGATCCCCGAAGCGAGAATCCCCAACAGCACGGTGGTCGAAAAAATATCCCTGATCATACCTTTCCTCCTGTTTGCGCGTGCAGCGTCGCCGGCGTGGTTGCCTCTTTTGCCTTTTCTTCCTCTTCCCGCGCCAACTGTGCCAGCCGGCGTGTTTGCCGCTTCCGCCGCCAAATCTCACTGCTGACGACAAAGATCACCACCAGGCCGTTTAGGGCGATGATAAAGGCCGAGGGGACTTGCATCGCGCGCTGCAATCGATTCGCGCCGACGAGCAGCGCGCCGAAAAAGAACGCGGCCGGGATCGTGCCGAGCGGGTGCAGTTGCCCAAAGAGCGCCGCCACAATCCCATTAAAGCCTGCGCTCCCGGTAAAGCCGGTGGCCGAGCCGTCGGTGATCATCCGGTAGTTGAGACCATACACCTGGACCGCGCCCGCCAGTCCGGCAAAGGCCCCGCTCAACAGCAGCGCGACGATGACGTGCTGCTCCACGTGGATGCCGCCATAGCGCGAGGCGTGGGGGTTGTGGCCCACGGCCCGGATGCGATAGCCCAATGTGGTGCGCCACAACAAGATATAGACCAGCACGGCCAGCACCACGGCGATCAGCGCGCCCAAGTGCAGTCGCGTCGGGTTGAGGCGAGGCAGGTGATACGCCACGGGCAGCCGCGCCGTCTGCGGAATCTGCGAGGCCAACTCGGCCTGCGCCGGATCGATCATTGGGCCGCGCAGCAAAAAGTTCATCAACTGCACCGCGATGGCGTTCATCATCACCGTGCTGAGGATCTCGTTCACATTAAAGTACGCTTTCAATGCGCCGGGAATCCCGCCCCACAGCGCGCCCCCGACAAAGCCCATCAGCAGCGCCAGGGGCACCAACACCAGGCCGGGCAAGCCCGGCAGCGCCAGCCCCACCGCCGTCGCCAGCAGCGCGCCGACGATCATCTGCCCCTCGCCACCGATGTTGGTCACGTTGGCGCGGAAGGCGATGCAGATGCCCACGCCCACCAGCAGCAGCGGCACGGCCTTGACGGCGGTCTCGGCGATCGCATTGGTACTGCCGAACGCGCCTTCGAGCAAGGCCGCATAAGCCCGCAGGGGGTTCGCGCCCAGGCCCAGCAAGATGATGGCCCCGATGGCCATTGCGGCGATCATCGCAAACATCGGCAACATTGCGTCCACAAGCTGCGCTCCATCGAACTTTGCAAGCCATGTCTTAATGTTCATCCTTCTCCCTTGCCTTCTTTACCTTTTGAATGCCAAGCAGCGCCGGATCAACCGGAAGTTTGATCACCCGCACCCCCGTCGCGGCATAAATCGCGTTGCAGATGGCTGGCGCCGTCGGGATCGAGGGCAGTTCGCCAATGCCCTTGGCCCCGTATGGCCCCGTCGAGACCGGATGCTCGATGACCTTTACGTTGAGCTGCGGCGTGTGTTTTAGCAAGGGCACCTGGTAATCGGCCCACTTTTGGGTTTGGGGGATGCCCTCCTCCAGCCGATAGGCCTCCGTCAGCGCCGTCCCGATGCCCATCACCAGCCCGCCCTCGATCTGGCCGAGCAGCGCCTGGGGATTGATCGCCCGTCCGCCGTCGCAGGCCGCGATCAGTCGTAGTACCTGCACCTCGCCGCTGACCTCGTCCACGGCGACCTGGGCTGCCTGCGCGCTAAATCCAAACGCGACGTGCATATCGCCGCCCTCTCCCAGGGGTTTGGTCTCCGGCGCGTGGTAGCGGTAGGTGAGGCGCGTGGTTTGGCCCTCCGTCTGCATCCAGGTGACCGCCTCGCCAAATGACGCCCGGCGCGTGCCGGCGCGCACCTCACCGCCCTCGAACGTGACCGCGTCCGGCGACACGTCCCACCGCTCGGTGACGACTGCGCGCAGTCGCTCCCGCATCGCGCGCGCCGCCAGCCGGGCCGCGTTGCCCGTCACAAAGGTCTGGCGGCTGGCCGTCGTCGGCCCGCCGTCGGGCGTGCGGTCGGTGTCGGAGAGCAGCACCCGCACTTGCTCAAAGGGCAAGCCCAACGCTTCGGCGGTGCATTGCGCCACAACGGTGGTCAAGCCCTGGCCCATATCGGCGGAACTGCTGCGGATTTCGGCGGTGCCGTTGGGATAGACCTCGACCTCGGCGCCGGCGGCGTCATCTGCCCCACCGCCCAGGCCCGTGTTCTTGTAGGCCGCCGCCATCCCCCAGGCGACCCGTGCGCCGGGCATCTCTGGTGGAGGGGGGGCGGCCTGTACTTGTGATTTCACCCATGCCAGGCAATCGAGCAAGCCCACACTCTCGCGCAACACCTGGCCCGTCGCTGTCTCAGAGCCGACACGCAGCGCGTTCTTTTGTCGCAACTCGAATGGATCAAGGCCCAACGCGTGCGCGAGGATGTCCATATTTTGCTCCACCGCAAAGGCCGATTGCGTCACGCCAAAGCCCCGGAAAGCGCCGGCCGGTGGATTGTTGGTAAACATCGCGTAGCAATCGATTTTGGCGTGAGGTATCTCATAAGGTCCGGTGGCGTGCGTCGTGGCGCGGGTGAGCACTTTGGTCGAAAGGCTGGCATACGCGCCCGCGTCGCCGGTCAGCTCTGCCTCCACGGCGGTGAGCGTGCCATCGCGCTTGGCGCCCGTCTTGATGCGGATGACGGTCGCGTGTCGCTTGGGGTGCGCCTGCAGCGACTCGTCGCGGTCGTAGAGGATTTTTACGGGCCGCCCGGTGGCCTCGGCCAGCAGCGCGGCGTGAATCTGCCCCATAATGTCCTCTTTGCCGCCAAACCCGCCGCCGATGAGAGTGCCGATGACGCGCACGTCATCTTGAGGAAGGCCCATCGCCGCCGCGATCTGGTTGCGGTCGGCGTAGGGAATCTGCGATCCGACATAGACCGTGAGCTTGGCGTGGTCGGCGTCATAGCCGGCAGGCACGCCGATGCTACACTCTGGCTCCATAAAAAAGTGATCATAAGCCGGGGTGCGGTATTCATGCTCGACGATGACGTCGGCCTCGGCAAAGCCCTGGGCCACGTCGCCGTGGCGCACTTTGATGTGCTCTAGCAGGTTGCCCGTGGCCCATGTCTCCTGGACAAGCGGCGCATCGGGTTGGCGGGCCTGTTCGGCGCTGGCGACGACGGGCAGCGGTTCGTACGCTACGGTGATGGCTTGAAGCGCTGCCTCGGCCTGCTCCGGCGTGTCGGCGGCCACGATGGCGACGGCGTCGCCGGTGTAGCGCACCTTGTCCTCGCAGAGCACGGGCCAATCCTCGTAGACCAGGCCGTGCCGATTCTGACCGGGCACATCCGCCGCCGTGAGCACGACGTGGACGCCGGGCAGCGCCTTTGCTACCTCGGTTTCGATAGCGAGGATGCGGGCGTGGGGGTGTTCTGCGCGCAGGGTGGCGCCGTAGAGCATGCCGGGGAAGGTATAGTCGTCGGTAAATTTGGCGCGGCCCGTGACTTTTTCCACCACGTCCGGGCGCGGATGCGAATGGCCAATGACGCGCAGCGGTTCCAGCGTCTTGATGGTGACGGGCGGAAGCGGCTCGCCGGTGTGATGCTGGTGCAGCGCCGAGTTGATCGCCCGCAGAATGCTGGCATAGCCCGTGCAGCGACAGGCGTTTCGTCCGAGCGCGCGCTGGAGATCATCCTGGGTGGCCTCGGTCGCGCCGCGCTCGGCCAGCCGGTTCCACAGCGCCGCCGCTGCCATCAACATGCCCGGCGTGCAGAATCCGCACTGCACCGCGCCGTGCTGGATAAAGGCCTGTTGCAACGGGTGCAGTTCATCCGGCGCGCCCCAACTCGCCGCCAGCCCTTCGATGGTGATAATCTTTTTGCCGGCGGCCCTTTCTACGGGGTAGACGCAGGAACGAATGGCGCGGCCATCAAGCAGCACGGTGCAACTGCCGCACAGCCCATCGCCGCACCCGATTTTTGTCCCCGTCAGACCCAACTCGCGGCGCAGTACCTCGGCCAGAGAGCGCTTGGGATCAACATCCAGATCGTATATTTTGCCATTGATGTTTAATTTCATGGGGGAAACTCGCCTAAAAAAGTTGTCGGGAGATTTGGCGCCGGATGTAAAAATCGAATCGCTCCGAGAAAATAGTTGAACGACAGCGCCACCGGTGCGTCGTGCTCGTCAAAATAAATCTCTCGCAGGTGGATGCGAGATTTAGGTCGACGTTCTGGGCATAGATGCGGGAGTGGATATAGGCCAGATATGGTTCTTCGCGCGCGGTAAAAAAGTCCGGCAGCGATCCTTCCGCATGTGCCAAGGCCTCCGCATCGACCCGGTCCGCCGAGATGAGCGAGCTCAAATAGTCAATAGGGCGGTCTTTTGATTTTGACTTGAAATATAGCCGGAGCTATGTTAGCATGTTACGAGTGACAAGTCAAGCATATTCGTAGCCATTGCACAAGTCCGTACCCAGGTGCGTATCGCGGCCAACACGCCAGCAGTTGTGTTGATCAACGCCACGGGTCAACTGCTCGAGTTCACCGCCGATGGGCCGTACGTACCCAAATCAGGCTTGATGCGCCCTTTGTCTACCAGTTTCCAATGCCACTGTTCCAGAACTGGGAACAACAATGGCCGGTTTCGTCTGAATCTGTTAGAGCAAGTCTCAGCCCTGACGGCCAACCAGGATTCGCAAGCGCTGACTGATGCGCTATTGGCCCAACCTCGGATCGGGCCACCTGAAAATGTTGCTAAAATCGAACTTGTTGGACGATTGCCCGAGTGCGCAATCGTTACGTTCAAGTTTGGATTGACTTGAGTGCTTTAGGGCGCGTTCATCAATGTTATCCCTTTATGCCTCGAACGCCTCTTTTTTTCCATAAAAATTCAACAGCAGAATATGATTGGCTTACCGCCATAGCTGACGGCCAGATCTGATAGCAGGCGATGGCGTGTTGGATGGGGCATTATGTTGAGTACATGGCCCAATGGGGCCGGGAGGGAAAACCATGGACGTTAGGGTAAAGGTGCGGGCGTACTTGGCGGAGAACTTTATGTTCAGCGACGATGGTTTCGACTTGGGTGATGACGCCTCGTTGTTGGAGGAAGGCATTGTCGACTCGACGGGCGTTTTGGAATTGGTGATGTTTATTGAGGAGACTTTTGGTGTTGAAGTTGCGGATGAGGAAATTGTCCCGGACAACTTGGACAGCGTAAGCAACCTGGCAGGCTTTATCCAGCGCAAACAGGGGCCAGCCGGGTCAAGTCGAGGTTGACATGCAACTGGTTAATGATTTCTTGGAGCACAGTGCCGCACGTACCCCAAACAAAGTCGCACTCGTGTGTGGTGGACGACGGCTAACCTATGCTGAGATCGATGGTATGGCCAACCGGATGGCCAATGCGCTGCGTGCGCAAGGTGTAAATCCAGGTGACCGGGTGGCCTTGTTCTTGCCCAACACGGTGGAGCTGGTGGTGAGTATTTTCGCCACGCTCAAGGCCAGCGCTGTGTTTGTGATCGTCAATGCCACGACCAAATCGGACAAGCTGGTCTATCTGGTGAATAATTGTCGCGCGACGGCGTTGGTCACGCGTGCTCGGGAGGCTGCTGCCATCGACGCTGTAAGGGCTGAGATGCGATCTTTGCAGCTCATCATTCTCACCGAGCAAAGCGCAGCGCGGGCTGCCCAGGAAGACGAGAGCGTGTTTGCTTTCGATGCCCTCCAGGCGGGTTATCCTGACACATGCCCTCCCCGTCAATGTATCGATCGCGACCTGGCTTGCTTGATTTACACGTCGGGCAGCACCGGCGAGCCCAAGGGCGTCATGTCGGCCCACAGCAACGTCGTCTTTGCGGCTACTTCTATCATCACTTATCTGGAGAATCAGCCGGAAGACATTGTGATTAACGTGTTGCCCATGTCCTTTGACTATGGCCTGTACCAATTGTTGATGGTGTTCAAGTTTGGTGGCACCCTGGTACTGGAACGCTCTTTTGTGTATCCGGCCCAGGTGCTAAAACGGATGGAGCAGGAACGGGTCACCGGTTTTCCTGGGGTGCCTACTGTTTTTGCGATCTTGCTCCAAATGGACCTAAAGTATGACTTGCAAGCGCTGCGTTACATCACCAACACTGCCGCTGCGCTGCCGCCCAGTCACATTCAGCAAATCCGTCAAAAGTTTCCCTGGGTGACGCTGTACTCGATGTACGGCTTGACAGAGACCAAGCGCACCCTGTATTTGCCGCCTGATCAATTGGACGCGCGCCCCGACTCGGTGGGCCTCGCCATCCCCGGCACCCAGGTCTGGATCGAGGACGAAGAGGGCAACCGGCTGGGCCCCCATCAAATCGGCGAGTTGGTCATCCGTGGCGGGCACGTGATGCGCGGCTACTGGCAGGCACCCCAAGCCACCGCCGCACGTTACCGCCCCGGCCCACTACCCGGCGAATGGGTGTGTTGCAGTGGCGATCTGTTCCGCATGGACGAGGACGGGTATCTCTACTTTGTGGGGCGCAAAGATGACATTATCAAGAGCCGTGGAGAAAAGGTGGCTCCCAAAGAGATAGAGAACGTGCTGTACAAGATGCCGGGGGTGGTGGAAGCGGCGGTCATTGGCGTGCCCGATCCCTTGTTGGGTGAAGCGATCAAGGCCTTTGTGGTGGTGAAAGGGGCCGGTGTGAGCGACAAGGACGTTTTGCGCCACTGCCGTCAGCACCTGGAAGATTTTATGGTGCCGCAAAGCGTCGAATTTCGCGATGCGTTGCCCAAGACGAGCAGCGGCAAGATCAAAAAGACGGCGCTGCTTTGAGCCAGCGCGGGGAGTGTCCAGGAAGAGATGTGTGGCATCGTTGGCACGTTAAACTTGACCCGAGATGGCGTGATTGACCCCGCGCTCTTGCAGCGTATGCTTGGCACCCTGCGTCACCGAGGGCCGGAGCAGTATGGCATCTATGTTTATCAGAACGCCGTTGGGTTGGGCAATGCCCGCTTGAGCATCATCGACCTGAGTGGGGGGCAGCAGCCCATCAGCAACTCGGACGGCACGCTGTGGATCGTGTGTAACGGCGAAATCTTTAACTATATCGAGCTGAGAGCGGCGCTTGAAGCGCAAGGGCACCGCTTTACGACCGCATCGGACGTCCAAGTCGTCGTGCAGCTCTATGAACGGTACGGTCCGGCCTGCCTGGAGTACTTGAACGGCCAGTTCGCATTTGCGATTTGGGATGAGCGGGCGCATAGCTTGTTCATTGCGCGTGACCGGTTAGGCATCCGCCCTCTGTATTATACCGTCCAGGCCGGGGCGTTGATCTTTGCCTCAGAGATCAAGGCGCTGTTGGCCGACCCCCGGGTGCCTGCCGCGTTGGACCCGGTTGCCCTGGACGAGATTTTGACGTTTTGGAGCCCGCTGTCGCCGCGCACTGCTTTTGAGGGTGTGCGGACGCTGCCGCCGGGGCATTGGATGCTCGTCGGCCCGGACGATGAGATGTGCATCCGGCGTTACTGGGCGTTATCCTTTCCCGAGGACGTTGAACGTGATGGCGCGGCGCCCGATCGTTCGTTGCAAGAGTGTGCCCAACAGCTCAAGACGCACTTGGTGGAGGCTACCCAAATCCGCTTGCGGGCCGATGTGCCGGTAGGCGCTTATCTGAGCGGCGGGCTGGACTCGTCGACGATCACCACGCTCATTCATCACCACGCCCACAATCAGCTAGAGACCTTTTCCATCGCTTTTACAGACGAGGCGTTTGACGAGAGCGTCTTTCAGAGGCAGATGGCCAAGCACTTGGGCACCCGGCATCATCTGATCACTTGTACCCACGCCGACATTGGTCGCGTCTTTCCCGAGGTCATCTGGCACACCGAAGTGCCGATAATGCGCACCTCACCGGCGCCGATGTACTTGTTGTCACGTTTGGTGCACGATCACCACTTTAAGGTCGTGCTCACCGGCGAGGGGGCGGACGAATTTTTGGCGGGCTATAATATCTTCAAAGAGGCCAAGATCCGGCGTTTTTGGGCGCGCGAGCCCCAGTCGACTTGGCGTCCGATGCTTTTGAAAAAGCTCTACCCTTACATCAGCGGGCTGGAGGGACGCGCTGACGCCTTTATGGTCAAGTTCTTTGGCCAGGGGTTGGTGGACGTGGCGGCGGCGGATTATTCTCACGCGATCCGCTGGTGCAACACCAGCCGCACCAAGCGCCTCTTTTCCAAGGACATGAAGGCCAGGTTGGTCGATGCCCCGGCGGGCGCGGACGCGTTGATCTTTCCGGAGGAATTTGCGCGCTGGACACCGCTGGCCCGTGCTCAGTATTTGGAGATTACGATCTTTATGGCCGAATATTTGCTTTCCTCCCAGGGCGATCGCGTGGCGATGGCGCACTCGGTCGAGGGGCGCTTTCCGTTTTTGGACCATCGCGTGGTAGCGTTTTGTAACCAGTTGCCGCCCCATTACAAGCTGCGAGGCCTGGACGAGAAGCATATATTGAAACAAGCTGTGCGTGATCTCTTGCCGGAAGCGATTTGGCATCGCCCCAAGCGACCTTATCGCGCGCCAATTCATCGCAGCTTTTTCCCCGCAGGAGAACCGCTAGAGTGGGTGGCAGAGCTGTTGTCACCGGGTCAGATCGCGGCAGCCGGCTATTTTGACCCCGCTGCGGTCGCCAACCTGGTGAAAAAGATCAGCCGTTGGGGCGAGTTGGGCGAGACCGATGACATGGCGCTGGCGGGCATCCTCTCGACGCAACTGGTTCATCGGCAGTTTGTGACCGATTATCAACCTGGACCGGCGCTAAACGAACGAGACGACGTCAAGTGGGTCCTGCGCCGCTAGCGTGCAAAGGCGAACCTTATGATCTCTGAATCCAAGACCGTTTTTCATCGAGACGTGCTCAAGTTGGATCTTGAGCGTGAAGTAGTGCGCATCGTGGAAAAGTTGCGCCACGACGTGTTTGACCAGCTCAAGCGCAAGGGCGGTGTGCTGGGCGTAAGCGGCGGTGTAGATTCGGCAGTGGTCTTGGCGCTTGCTGTGCGGGCTTTGGGTCCTCAGCGATTGGTCACACTGTTGCTGCCCGAGATGGAGTCGAGCCCCGCCAGCGCGCGCCTGGCGCGCCAGGTGTGTCGCCAGTTCGGCGTGACGCCCATCGTCGAGGACATGACCGGGCCATTGATCGGCTTTGGCTGTTACCGCCGGCGGGATGATGCGGTGCGCGCTGTCTTTTCCGAGTATGACAGTACCTACAAGCTCAAGATTACGCTGCCCCCAGACTTGTTGGACAGGGACACGTTGAATGTCTTTCGGGTGACCATCATCAGTCCCGAGGGTGAGGAAAAGACCAGACGGTTGCGGCCGGCTCAATTACGCCAGATTGTAGCGGCCTCGAACTTTAAGCAGCGCAGTCGCGCGGCGATGCTGTATTATCACGCCGAGCTGCACGATTATGCCGTGATCGGCACCCCGCAAAAGAACGAGCACGACCAGGGATTTTTTGTCAAATACGGTGACGGCGCGATGGATGTCAAGCCCATCGGTCACCTCTACAAAACGCAGGTCTACCAACTGGCCGAGTATTTGGACATTCCCGAGGAAATTCGCACCCGACCGCCGACCTCGGACACGTATAGCGCCGGCAGCACTCAGGAAGAGTTCTTTTTCCGTCTGCCTTTTAAAGTGATGGATCTGTTGTGGTATGCCTTGGAACACGACGTGCCCCGAGACGTGGTGGCCCGGGAGATGGATTTGACGGAGGAACAGGTGCAACGGGTCTTTGATGACCTGTCGCGCAAACAGCGCACGACAACATATTTGCGCATGCCGCCGTTGGGGATGGATCCGGAACTTTACGCGTGACTTTTGAAAGACGCCCTTGCCAAGCAAGGGCGTCTTTGTCGATACTGCCTTTTTCCCAATTCCGTTGAATCAATACAAACTCGCCACTTTTTATCCCGTCGCACCCTTTATGAGCACTAATTTTAGTCTACCGATCCCCTTAATTTTAATGTATTTCTTACGAATTTCAAACCGCGCTCTAACCATTTTAAATTAAGCTGTAAATGTCAAGTCTATTTCTTGCCCGGACTGCTAAACTGTTTACATTTCAACGCCCTCCTCATCATCCTCCTATAAAAATTGGCTGAGCCGTGTTCGCAACAAGTATCCAACACTACTGCGCACAAGCCCCCCACAGATATTTATCGCACCTTTATAGAACAACCCAGATTAGACGTTAACCCATATTGTACTACAGTTGTGCTGCTTTGTTATCTAGTTGTCATGTGCCAATAGGTCGTTTCGTTGAAAAAATGCCCGAATCGACAAACCTGACAACAAATTGACATGTGCATACTCGATAGAATTATAGAGCAAATGGTTGAGCGCATAGCGAAAGAGGATTAGTAAATGTGCAAGGCTATGTTTCTATGGAGAGACTCTCAAGCACACTAGGGTACAAGTAGTGAGGGTAAATTGCGATGCTTTGGTATTTTAGCAAAATAGTGCTTTTGCTCTGTACGGTCTTGATGTCTACAAGTTGTAGCCACGCTGAGGTTGTTTCTACAGCCGATACTTCTCATTCTACTCTGGAATCGACTGGGCCAACTTTTGTCGTGCAGCGCGGTAAAGTAGTCAGGAAACTCGAGTTCAGTGGTCGAATTGCGCCAATTGAGGACGTGCCACTCTACTTTAAATCCAGTGGTCATGTCAAGCAGGTACACGCCAGACAAGGGGAGCGGGTCGAGACAGGTGAACTGCTGGCCGAGTTGGAAGCCGACGACCTATTGAATCAGATCGCCCAGGCCGAGATAGCACTCAAAGCGGCGCAGCTGTTGCGGTCCGAAGCAGAAAAGGCGCTAGAGCAAGAGATTGCCTTAGCAGAGCTAGATTTAAAAATGGCCCAGACCCGCCTGGACCAGGCGCAAGATGCCAACACCCATACCATCGCTCAGGGCGAGCTGGCGCTCACTTTGGTCCAGGAAGAATTGAGCCGCATGCAGATTCTTCAAACCACTTTTAGCGCGGACATTGTCCGCGCCCGGGTCGGCCTGGAACAGGCGCAAAGCGGGGGACAGCAAGCGGAAATAGAAGTTGCGCAAGCCCAATATGATCAGGCCGTCGCTGAGCGCAATGGCTATCAGCGCGAAATCGCTATGCAAAGAACGACCGTGCAGATAGCCGAGGGGGAATTGGCACGATTAAAAAAGGGCATAGACCCGCTTTTGACACTTGAGGTACAGCGTGCACAACAGGCACTGGATTGGTTAAAAGACTCGTCCGTTGACCCGGCACTGGTCAACGACGTGGAAACGGCACAGTTGAATCTGGAGAGGCTGCAGGGCCAGCTTTCCAACGCACAAATCGTCGCCCCAGCAACCGGGGCGGTTGTCTCCCTGGCCCTGCAGCCGGGACAACCAGTGGAGGCATTCAGGACCGTCATTGTCATTGCCGACCCTACAGACATTGAGGTACGGGCCGATCTTTCCAGCGAGCAGCGCCAAGAGATCACCGAGGGACAAGCGGCCGACATTGTTCTCGGCAACGATCCCGCTCAAACTTGGTCTGGCACTGTCCGCCGTCTGCCTTTTACCTACAGCTTGGCTGATCGCACAGATAGCGAGGCCCAAGCAGCGGCTGATCATTTCCTCCGCATCGGTTTAAAGGGAGACACCAGCAAGTTGAACCTGGGCGACCTGGTTCACGTGACCATCATCCTGGAGGCCAAGGACGATGTGCTCTGGCTCCCGCCGGCCGCCATCGGCACTTACCAAGACAGCAAGTTTGTAATTGCGCAGGATGGCGAACGCCAGCGCCGCACAGTGGTAGAGTTGGGTCTCGAGGGGCAGGAGCGCGTGGAGCTATTAACGGGGCTTGAAGAGGGTCAGACGGTGCTCGCGCCGTAAAAGGGCGCGTTTGCCCTGGATCAAGTTAACAGGAACAAGTAAATGGAAATTAGAGAATACTTGCAGACGTTATGGAAATGGTGGTGGTTGATTCTACTCTGCACGCTGATCGCAGGTGTGGCGAGCTGGGTCGTCACGAGCACCATGTCGCCCGTCTACGAGGCCAAAGTCAAGCTTATGTCAAACCAGTTGACCGACACGGGCATCGTCGACTATTCCTCCTTACTCGGTGGCCAGCAGGTCATTGAATCCTACCGGGAACTATTAAAGACGCGGCCGGTGCTAGAGACGGTCATCACCAGGCTGAACTTGCCCTATTCGTCTAAACGTCTAGCAGAACATATTGACGTAAGTGTTATACAGGACACACGTTTGCTCGAACTGAAAGTCACGGATAATAACCCACAGCGCGCGGCGGATATCGCCAACGAGATCGCGCTGACCTTTCTGCTTCAACTTTCTTCGGAACAACAATTCCAAGAGGTTGAGCGCTATGAACAAATCCTTGCCGAACAGATACGCGAGTTGGAACAGGCGATTGACAAAACCGAAACCGAGATAGAACAGTTGCGCGCATCCCCGGGCCTGTTGACGCAAGAAGAGCTGAGGGAGCTACAGCAAAGCCAGGTTCAGCAACGAGGAACTTTGGCCAATCTCTTGTCGGGATACTTTAACATTCGGTCGATGAAATCGCGCTTGTTGGACATTGTCATCGTGGAATCGGCCGAACCGCCCACCGTGCCGGTTGCGCCACGCAAGCTCTTCACCACGGCAATCGCAGCGTTCAGTGGCTGTGCCATCGCCTGCGTCGTGGCCTTTTTACTAGAGTATCTCAGAAACACTTTTGAAACCACCGAGGAAATGCGCGACACCCTCGCCTTGCCCAGCCTGGGGGCGATACCGTTTGTCAAAGCCTGGGGACGAGACCATCATGCCGCTATTAAAGATGCGGAATGGCCCAGCGCAGAAGCTTTTCGCATCCTGCGCACCAACGTCCACTTTGCCAGTATAGAAAGCGCCATCCATACACTTTTGGTCACCAGCCCTGGTCCCGGAGATGGCAAGACCAACGTCATCGCCCGCTTGGGCATAGCGATGGCGCAGAACGGCCGCAAGACCCTTCTGGTAGATGCTGATTTGCGGTGCTCACACTTGCATCAGATCTTTGGCGTGCCCAACAGCACAGGGCTCACTTTGCTGTTATTGAATGAGGCAGAACTAGAGCACTGTGTGGTTGACGTTGACACACCCAACCTCTATGTGCTTCCCAGCGGGCCGCTCCCTCCAAACCCATCTGAATTGTTAGGGTCACAGCCTATGGCGCGCTTGATCGAAGAATTTCAATCTTTTGCCGACGTGGTGCTGTTTGACGTGCCGCCGGTCTTGGCCTACGCGGATGCCATGGTCCTGGCCGCGCGGATGGACGGGGTCGTTTTGGTGGTCGACAGTCGCGCCACCCGGCAAGAGGCTGCGCTGCGGGCCGTAGAGGTGCTGCACAATGCGGATGCCAGAATCTTGGGTGCGGTGCTGAACAAAGTGT
>JAFGEY010000328.1 GCA_016931365.1 Anaerolineae bacterium | reverse complement strand
GCTGACCCTGCGCGCCGGGCAGATCGTCTACGATCCTGGCGGGCTGAACATGCCCGAGTGGGAGCACGCCCCCGCGCCCTATTGGGAGATTCCGTCGCTGCAAAAATAAATCCGGTAGGGGCGAGGCATCCCTCGGCAATAGCTCGTTGACCGGGATGCTCGTCCAAAAGAATGAGGCCGGTCGAACAGATTCCGTCCCGGGATGCCTCGCCCCTACTCACAAGGACAGCACAATGAGTATCTATGACGATTTGGGTATAACGCCCATCATCAACGGTTACGCGACGCTCACCCGCTTGGGCGGCTCGCTGATGCCGCCCGAAGTGCTGACGGCGATGGCCGAAGCCGCACAGTACTTTGTCGACATGGACGAGTTGCAGGTCAAGGTCGGGCGCAAAATTGCCGAGTGGACGCACAACGAGGCCGCCTATGTCACCTGCGGGGCGGCAGCCGGGCTGGCCCTCAGCACCGCAGCGTGCATCACCGGCCTCGATCCCGACAAGCGCGCCCGGCTGCCCTACACCGACGGACTCAAGAACGAGGTTATCCTCCACCGCAGCGGGCGGGTCGGCTATGACTTTGCCGTCCGCCAGGCCGGCGGCAAGCTGATCGAGATCGGCACGGAGCAGGGCGCGACGGTTGACGAACTGGAAGAGGCGATCACCGAGCGGACGGCGGCCATTTTTTACTTTTACAATGTCACCCGCATGGGCGGTCAGGTGCCGCTGGAGCAAGGGATCGAGATCGCCCGGCGGCACGGCGTGCCCCTCATCGTCGACGTGGCGGCGCAAATCCCGCCGGTCGAAAACCTGTGGCGGTTCACCCACCTGGGCGCCGACCTGGCCCTGTTCAGCGGAGGCAAGGGGCTGTGTGGCCCGCAAAGCAGCGGATTGGTCGTCGGGCGGCAAGCGCTGATTGACGCCTGCGCATTCAACGCCTGCCCGCGCGCCTTTATCGGCCGGCCGATGAAAGTGGGCAAGGAAGAATTGGTCGGGTTGATGGCTGCCGTGCGCCGGTATCTCAACCTCGATCAAGACCAATTGATGCAGCAATACGAAGCGCAGGTGCAAGCCGTGATCGACGCCTTTGCCGATCGCCCACACGTCACGGCGCGGCGCGACTTTCCCAGCGAGGCCGGCCAGCCAATGCCGCGCGCCGAACTTGTCTTCGACACGCAGGCGCTCGGTCTCAGCCGCGACGACCTGCTCGACCTCCTGCTCGACGGCCGGCCGCGCATCGCCCTGGCCCCGTCCGGCCAGCACGGCGTCTATGTCAACCCGCAGACGCTCAAGCCGGGCGAGGAAGCGATCGTCGTGCGGCGGATTGGGGAGATCATTGGCTGACCTTCCCGAAAGTTTTCGAGCTTGCAGGAAGGTCAAATGAACGTAATTGCTCGGCCTGAGTGCCTTTTGACAGAATTTACAGGATGAACAGGATGCTTACCAAAGTCTTATCCTGCAAATCTTGTTCATCCTGTCGAAATACGGGGCAGGCCGAGCAGTTAAAGTGAACAACACCGACTCGAGGAGCAGATCATGAGCGAGGATTTTTCCAATTTCACCGTCTATCTCGTCGGCCACGCCCACATTGACCTGGGCTACCGCTGGCGGTGGAACGAGACCGTCCATCGCATCGCCCGCGACACCTTTCGCGGCGTGCTGCGCATGATGGACGCGGTGCCCGAATTCACTTTTGTGCAGAGCCAGCTTGCGCTTTATGAAGCGATGAAACAGCACTATCCAGAGATGTTTGCCGAAATCAAAGCACGGATCGCCGAAGGGC
Source organism: Anaerolineae bacterium (assembly GCA_016931365.1). The sequence continues at coordinate 10,305 of JAFGEY010000328.1, read as the reverse complement.
GCTGGATCGTCGCCGACGGCTGGTGCGAGTACGATCAGACGATGCCCGGCGGCGAGTCGATTATCCGCCAGCACCTGCTCGGCAGCCGCTATGCGCGCGAGGAATTGGGCTGCGCGATTGCCCTGGCCTGGGCGCCGGACGCTTTTTCGGGGCACGTGCACACCCTGCCGACCCTGCTCAAGGGCTGTGGCATCGATCGCCTGCTCTACGGGCGCGGCGTGCCCGACAAGGTCGGGCCTTACTTTTGGTGGGAAGGCCCCGACGGCTCGCGCGTGCTCGCCTACAGCCCCGCCTACGGCTACAGCGCCGACCTCGGCCCGCGCGTGTTCGACGTGCTGGGTATGTGGCGGGAGCTTACCGGCGACCGGGCGATGCTCTTTTTGTACGGTCGTGGCGATCACGGCGGCGGGCCGCGCGAGGGTGATTTCGAGGCCCTGGATGCGCTGCGGCGGGAGCCGGGCGCGCCCTGCTTTGTCCATACCACGCCGCAGACCTTTTTCGACCGGGTGCTGGCCGCCAAACCCGACCTGCCCGTCTATCGCGGCGAGCTGGGCGGCGGCTCTACCGGCTCGTGCTCGTCGGTGGGGCGGGCCAAGCAGCGCAACCGGCAGATGGAAGGGCTGTTGCTGACCGTCGAACGCTTTGCCACCCTGGCCATGTTTTTGCAGCGCAAGCCCTCCTACCCGCGCGTCGATCTGCAGGACGCCTGGCGGGCCGTGTTGCACCACCAGTTCCACGACGAGCTGCCCGGCACCTCGTGCGCCGGGGTGTACCTCGACAACGAGCGCGATTACGCCCGCGTCGAGCAGGTGATGGCCGAGACGCTGGACGCCTCGCTGGCCGAGATCGCCGCCCGGCTCGACACGCGCGGCGATGGCGCGCCGCTGGTGGTCTATAACCCGTTGGCCTGGACGCGCAGCGAGCCGGTGCAGGTGACGTTGCGCCTGAACGCGCTGCCGGATCAGCTCACCATCTGCGACACCGACGGGCAAGCGATGCCCACGCAAACGATCGACCTGCGGCAAAAGGGGCCTTACTGGTACGCCGATCTGCTTTTCTTGGCCCAGGACGTGCCCGCACTGGGCTACCGCGTCTTTCGAACGCAGCCACCCTCAAGCCCAGAGCTGGACCTGTCCGTGATCGAGCAGGCGATATTCGCAACGCAGGACGAAATCGACCCCGATCTGGACATCCAATTTGACAACCTCGCGCCGTCGCTTCAGGCGTTGGCCCGGGAAAACCGGAAACTGATCGTCGACATCGCCAGACAATTCATCGAGCGCGGCTTTGATTTTGCCGATCTCGTCCAGGCGGGCAAGGTCGGCCTGCTGGAAGCCATGAAAAAGTTTGACGATGCCCGAGATCGCTCATTTGACGAGTATGCCGCGTGGTGGATTCGACAGGCGATCGCACGGGCCATCGCCGAACAGACGCGCACAGTCAGTTTTTCTGACATTCCAGGTATGACCAGTGGTGCGACCGCGCGCGAAGAGCAAGGGACGATCGTGCTGGAAAATGAGGACTTGCGGGTGACGATCAGCACCACAACGGGCCAGATTGCCAGCGTGTGGGACAAGGCGGCCGGGCGCGAGGCGCTGGGGGGGCCGGGCAACGTGCTCCAGGTCATCGACGAAATCCCGCACGAGGGCACCGCCTGGATCATCGCCCTCACCGACCGGGTCGATGACCTCGACGCGCCCGAATCGGTCGCGATCGTGCGGCGCGGCCCGGTGCAGGCCGCCGTGCGCGTTGCCTATCGCCACCAGGATTCCTATTTCGTCCAGGAAATCGCCCTCCGGGCCAGGCAGCCCTGCGTCGACTGCCGGCTGCACGCGCACTGGTACGAGCGCGACCGCTGCCTCAAGGTGGCTTTCCCGGTCGCCGTCGAGGGCGGCACAGCGACCTTTGAAGCGCCGCTTGGCTCAATCGTTCGCCCGGCGGATGGGGCCGAGGTGCCCGCCCAGCGCTGGATCGACCTGTCGAACGACGGGTACGGCGTGAGCCTGCTCAACGACTGCCGCTACGCCTTTGACGTGCTCGGAACCCGCCTGCGCATGACCCTGCTGCGCGGCTTTCCCGACATGGCCCCGGAAGCCGACATCGGCGAGCACGACCTGCACTGGGCGCTCTACGGGCATCGCGGCCCCTGGCAGGCGGCGGGCACGGTGCGCCGGGGCTGGGCCTTCAACATGCCGCTGATCGCCCGCCAGGCGATGCGCCGGGCCGGGGTGATCGCGCCGTGGATCGCCCCTGGCATCAACCACGCCATGCCCCCGGCGTTCGGCTTTTTAGAGGTTGAGCCGGAGAACGTGGTGCTCAGCGCGTTCAAATTAGAGCAGGAGGACTGGGGGCCGGGATCGCCGGTGGTGATCCGCCTGTACGAGACCGCCGGGCAAGCCGCCGAGGCGCGCGTCCGTTTTGCCGCCCCGTTGATGATGTTCGAAGAGACCAACCACCTTGAAGAACCCATCGCGAGCGAGGCCTTTGAGTGGGACGAGGATCGGGTGAGTATCCGCTTCCGGCCGCACGAGGTCATGACCTTCCGCCTGCGGCTGGCCATCCCGGCCTTTGCGATTTACGAGGGCGAGACCCACCGCGAGGACATCGCGCCGGGGACAGTGCCGGGATTCGGGGATGGATAAGTGGGAAAACGAAACGTGCCGACGGAGGACTGTAGTGAACCCCTAAAATTGGACAGATCCGTTAGTTCAGCTACAATGGTGTATAATTGATAAGCAAGTATGTGATTTTCCATTCAAGGCCTGGTCTAGCAGCAGCCTTGTACTGATCTAGAGTAATGCACTTTCACCCAAGTGTAGTAGTTGCTACGATGATTTGGTTTGCCGAGTACGAGTATTCGAATATACGGGGAACTTGTATTGTCTGCTGAACTGTATTCTGCACCCGAACAGATGACCGATCCAGATGGCCGCGCCCGCTTTGCCTTTGTCACCTTTTTGATGCTCAACGACGGCTATCTGCCCGGCGCGCTGCTGCTGGCCTACGCGCTGCGCCAGCAGCGCACCCGGGCCGACCTGATCTGCCTGGTCACGGATGAGATCACCCCCGGCGCGCGGGAAGCGTTGGCGCTGCTGTTCGATCACGTGGTCGAGGTCCCCGAAATCTTTGTCCCCCACAAGCGCCGCCAGGAACGACAGGATCGCCCTTTTTGGTTTACCCGGCTCAACGCGCTGCGCTTTGGCGCCGACGGCGACCGGGGCTTTCGCTACCAAAAGGTGGTCGTCCTCGACGCCGATGTGCTGCCCCTCCGTCACTACGATCACCTCTTCCGGCTCGACGCGCCGGCCGGGATCATCAACGAGGACAAGTACCATTTCATCGAGGTCAACCCCGACGGCAGCTACCACGTCTCTCCTGACGTCGAGCAGAGCGGCACCTGGAACTGGCACCGGATTTACGGCGACATCTGCCCGCACGGGCAGCGCATCCCGCGCGAGATCACCGACCGCATTCGAGACGACCCGGCCAACCTGGGCATTCACGGCGCATTGTTCATTTTTGAGCCGTCGATGGCCGAACTGCTTGCCATCCAGGCCGATCTGGAGCGTCCGGAAATACAGGAGCGGGTCGGCGACCTGTACTGCTGGCCCGATATGCAGTATCTCACCCTGCGCTGGTCGGGCCGCTGGACCAACGTTGACCTGCGCTTTGCGGCTTTTAACGGTTATCCGGCGCTGTCGGTGTTGTTTGGCACCCATTTTGCCGGCCTCAAGCCGTGGCAGTTCCGCCGCGACAAGGCCATCGTTCGCTGGGGGCGCTATGATGATTTCCAGCTCTGGTTCCGCCAGTACACGGCGATGGTTGGGCGCGATTACCCGTCGCTGCAAAAGCTCAAGCGGCTCAAGCGGCTGCTGGAGGACATCGAAGCCCTGAATAGGTCACTGCACAATGACGGACTCGTCTAGTCCCCGCCTGGTCTCTTTTCACTCGACCGGCTGGCGCGACTACCAACTCGTCGACAGCGGCGATGGGCGCAAACTGGAGCGGTTTGGCCCCTACACCTTGATCCGCCCCGAATCGCTCGCCACCTGGCCTTGCACGCTGCCCCGGCAAATCTGGGATGAGGCGCACGCCGAGTTTTTCGCCTCGGAACGGGGCGAGCGCGGGCGCTGGGCCTTTCGCCGCCCGGTCGAGTCGCCGTGGGTGATGCATTACAAGAACCTGCGCTTTCAGGTGCGAATCACCGATTCGCGCCACCTGGGCGTTTTTCCCGAGCACGCTGCACAGTGGGACTGGATCGTTCAACAAATTCGCCGCGCCGGGCGGCCGATCCGCGTGCTGACCCTGTTTTCCTACACCGGCCTGGCGACCTTGGCCGCTGCCGAAGCCGGCGCGCAGGTCACCCACGTCGATGCCTCGCGCAGCGCCGTCGCCGCGGCTCGCCAAAACCAGGCCCTTTCCGGGCTGGCGGATCGCCCCGTGCGATGGATCGTCGAGGACGCGTTCAAGTTCGTCCAGCGTGAGGCGCGGCGCGGCGTTCGCTATGACGCTATCGTGATGGACCCGCCCCGCTTTGGGCGCGGCCCCAAAGGCGAGGTGTGGGAGTTCTTTCAGCATTTTCCGCCGTTGTGCGCGGCCTGCCGGGCGATCTTGAGCGACGCGCCGTTGTTCATCCTGCTCACCGCCTATGCCAAACGCGCCTCGACGCCCGAATTGCGTCGCCTGATCGCCGGGATGGTGGAAGGGTTCGGCGGCGACCTCGTCGCCGGGCAGTTGATCACCCGGCCACGCGGCGGCGGGCGGACGCTGCCGCATTCGCTGACCGTGCGTTGGTCGGCCGGGCAGGGTTGAGATTGCTCCGTTTTTATTAGACATTATCTGGAATAATCTTGGACAGGATTTACAGGATGAACAAGATGCTCTCCTATCATTTTTATCCTGTAAATCTTGTCAATCCTGTCTGTTTGGGTAGCACCACACTAAACCGGGGTTGGCCAGGTAGCAGCCGTCATTCCCGCGTAAGCGGGCATCCAGAACGGCTTTTGGATTCCCGCTTGCGCGGGAATGACAGTTTTTATGCGGCCCGACTGTCGCTGATTTGACACTCCACGGTCAAGTGTAGTCTTGCCTCTGTTTTTTGAGTCAGGCTTTATTTCCGATAAACTCTATTATGGGGCACGTTTCCATACGGGCCGCTGTCGCTGTGATGGAGGTGGTGAACATGATCGAGGCCATTGTGCGCCGGTATGCGGGCGTGCTCCTGCCGCTTGCCCTGCTCCTTTCTGCCTGCCGGGGAACTCCGCTGCCCGTGACGGATGTGTTTACCCCAGTGCCTATCACACAGATCACCACCCTCCAGCCGACAACAACGTCGATCCTTGCCCCCTCTTCCACACCCTTCCCGACCTCTACTCCCACTCCCACGCCCACCCCGGCCCTGCCCGTCCTGGCCGGCACGCCGGTGCCGCTGCCAGTGGAGCCGATCACGCCGCAGAATGCAGACCAGATTCAGGAATTGGCCATCTGGGGCAAGGGATATGTAAAACACGTGACCTTTAGCCCCGACGGCAAGCTGCTGGCTGTGGGAACCACAATCGGTATCTGGCTGTACGATGCACAAACGTTCGAGATAGTGCGGTTCATCGAGACGCCGACCTGGGTGAGCGGTATGGCCTTCTCGGCGGATGGCTCCAGGCTCTTTGCCCAAACAGGCGAGGCGATTGTTTGGACATGGGATACAGACACAGGCGAGTGTTTGAACGAATTACGACTGCAAAGCGACGTACAAGGAATGGGCTATGATCGGAGGGCTGTGGTTTTCTCAGAAGGCGCTGACCTGATCGCGGTATCAGAGGAGGAGACGATATGGATATGGAATCTCGGACAGGTCAAACGCTTGCACACACTCGAAGGCCATACTTCACGAATGCGGCGTCTGACCTTTTCGCCTGACGCTGCCTTGCTTGCTTCGAGCTCGCTGGACAGGACGGTGCGGGTGTGGGATGCTCAGACGGGCGCTTTGGTGTATGCTCTGGACAAGTTCACCGCAGTAGCATGGGGTCTTGCCTTTTCGCCTGATGGCAGGATCTTGACTACCGGAACATCTGACGGGCTGGTACAGTTTTGGAATGCCCAAACCGGAGAACTGTTGAACAGCCTGGAAGGGCATCTTCCGGCTGCGACCAGTTTGGTCTTTTCTCCTGATGGCAAGACACTGGCCTCCGGCTCAGGGGATCGCACGATCAGGCTGTGGGATGTGGAAACGGGGAGCTTGGTATGTATATTGACAGATTCCACATCACCTGTGGAAACGCTGGCCTTCACCCCCGATGGCAAGACGCTGGCGTCATCAGGACAGTTTGAAGAGATGATACGCTTGTGGAATGTCGAGACAGGCAAACTTGCGAAAAAGCTGGGCACATATCTCTACAAGGTCACAGGTCTGGCCGTTTCGCTGCGCAACGACGTATTTGTTTCATATTTTTCTAATAATCAGATATATCTGTGGAATACGAAAATCGGGCAGATCGCGCGTACCCTTAGCGGTCACAAAAGTGGCATCGAACACTTGGCTCTCTCTGCTGATGGCACGATCCTGGCGTCAAGTGTAGGAAATATGAATGATCCAGCAGCCTGGATATGGGATACGGCGACCGGCCAGCGACTGCGGGTCTTTGATCAAGACTCTTTGGACGGCCTTGCCCTATCACCCGACGGCAGCTTGGTTGCCGTCGGCGGGTACAGGCATTGGACAGTCGTCTATGAAGTCGAGACGGGGCAAAGACGACATTTGCTAAACGATGATGGTGCGGGAGCGAGAATGGCGTTTTCCTCCAATGGCACCAGGCTGGCGACTGCGGGGAGTTCTGCTTCATCGGTGTATGATGCGGAGACGGGAGAACTACTGCTGCAAATGCCAGTTCCAGATGACTATGTTTTGTCTGCACTCCCGGCCTGGTCGAGTGATGACCGGCTGCTGGCCACTGGAAGCTATGAAGGCGTCGTCTGGTTGAGGAACGCCGAGACCGGCGAGATATTGTATACCTGGTCTGATTTGAACAGAAAAATTTGGAACCTGGCCTTTTCACCCGACGACAACATCTTGGTCGTGGGACGCGATGGTTGTGTTGTTGGATGTGAATACGGGAGAACGCCTGTCCGCAGGCACATTGGCGGGGTATCGATCGGGCGTCCGCCGTGCGCTTTTCTCGTCTGACGGTACTTTGTTGGTGACGGGAGCGTCGGATGGCACGGTGCGTCTGTGGGGGATTCCGCCGTCCAGGTGATTGCCTGGCCTGAGCCTGTCGAAGGCATCGCCGCGCTGAAAAACGCGTTTTGTGACTGAGAGCGGTATAGCTTTTGTTCTGTTTCATCCTGAAAATCTTGTTAATCCTGTGCAAACGAAAGGAGCGAATCATGTTACCTGATCGTGGACTCGGCAACCTTGTTCACCTGCGCGAGGGCAAAATGCGCCAGGTCAGCAGCCAGGGCCGCCAGACGCCGCCCGACCTGATGGCCAGGGCAATCGGCATCGGCGAGCCGGGCAAGAGCGTGCAAATTGCGCCCGGCGAGACGTATACCCTTGCCGACGTTGCCGGCGCGGGCACTATCCTGCGCATCTGGATGACGATCATGCAGCCGATGGCCGGCGGGGTCAATTTCAACCACCACCTGGTGCTGCGCTTTTACTGGGACGGCGAAGAGATGCCCTCAGTCGAAGCGCCCTTGGGCGAGTTTTTCGGCGTGCCGTGGGGCAAGTATACCCACTATCTCGCCGAGCCGTTGAGCTGCACCAGCGGCGGTTACAACTGCCGCTTTCCGATGCCGTTCAGCGAGGGCTGCCGCATCGAGGTGACGAACGAAGCCGATAAGCCCTGCCCGGCGCTCTTTTTCCAGGTGCAGTACATCGAACTGAATGAGCAGCCTTCGCCGCTGCGCTTTCACGCCCAATGGCGGCGCGAGAATCCAACCCGGCACCGCGAACCCTATCGCGTGCTGGAAGCCGAAGGGCAGGGCCATTTTGCCGGGCTGCACCTGTGGATGCAAAAGACCGGCCGCTGGTTCGATCCGCTCCAGATGATCCGCCGGGCCGGGGAGACGAGGAGTTGGGTCAGCGCGCTCTTTCCTGAGGCGATTGGCATGGGTATGCTCGAAGGCTGGGAGAGCGTCTACGTCGACGGCGAGAAAACACCCTCCGTCACCGGCACCGGCAACGAAGATTATTTCAACAGCGGTTTTTATTTCAGCAAGGGGCCGTACAGCGCGCCGCACTGGGGCTGCACCGTGCGCAGTTATGCCGCCTCGCGCTGCGCGGCGTATCGCTTTCACGTCGACGACCCCATCCCGTTTGCCAAGTCGCTGGTCTTTGACATCGATCACGGCTACACCAACCAGGTGCAGACCGACTATATCAGCGTCGCCTATTGGTATCAAACCGAGCCGCATACGCCCTTCCCCGCGCTGCCGCCGGTGGAACAGCGCCTGCCGACGCCCACGCGCGAAAATTGGCTCCAGTTTGCGCTCTTTACCAGCCCGCTGTGGGGCGCGGCACTGGCTTTTGGGTTGTTCATTTTGAAGCGTCTCTGCAAATGCGGCAAGGTGTGTAAAGGAAAACCACGATGACAGAATCAATGGACGGTATTTCGGTTGGCCTGGCCCGCGCCGACATCACCCCGCCGGTCGGCATCCCCTCGATTGGCTTTGCGGCGCGCGGCCCGCTGACCCGCCAGCACGATCCGCTGCTGGCGGCGGCGCTGGTCTTTGTCGAGGGCGACAAAAAGGTTGCCCTTCTGGCCTGCGACCTGCTCGGCTTGGACGACCAAACCGTCGCCGAGGTGCGCGCGGCGGTGCAGGCGCGCGCGGGCATCGACCCCGAGGCGGTGATGGTGACCTGTACGCACACCCACTATGGCCCGGACGCCTTTCGCAACCGGGCCAATCCGGTCGTCGAGTCCTACCGCGCCAACCTGATCCACATTTTGGCCGGGGTGACGCAGGAAGCGCTCGCCAACGTGCAGCTGGCATCGCTGGGTGTGGGCTGGAGCGAGTCGGACATTGGCGTCAACCGGCGCGAAAAGCGCCCCGACGGCCAGGTGGTTCTGGGGCAGAATCCGGGCGGGCCGAAAGACTCGGCGGTGGGGGTGCTGCGCATCGACGCACTCGACGGGAACCCGCTTGCCTGCCTGGTCAACTTTCAGTGCCATCCTGTGTCGCAGACGGGCCAGATCGATCACATCTCGGCCGACTATCCCGGCACGATGCGCGCGGCGGTCGAGCAGTTGACCGGGGCGACCTGTCTTTTTGTGCAGGGCGCTTGCGGCGACATCAACGCCGTGTGGATGGAGCCGTCCTACGAACCGGCGCGCACGCTCGGCACGCGGCTCGGCTGCGAGGTGGTGCGCGTGTGGGAGCAAATTACGCCGCACCCGGCGTCCGGGCTGGGCGTCGTTTCCGAGGTGGCGCACCTGCCCCGGATGCGCTACGGATCGCAGGAAAACGCGGCGGCGCTGGTCGCCGAGTTGGAAGCGGAGCGGCAGTGCCTCGAACGCGAGGGCGTATTGGAAAGCCACCTGTGGTGGATCGGGCTGCGGCTGGAACGCGCCCGCGCGGCGCTGCACAGTTGGACGGATGGCGTGCTGGCCCCGGTCGAGGCCGAAATCCAGGCCCTGCGGGTGGGCGATCTGGGCATCGTCGGCGCACCGGGCGAGATTTTCAACCAGATCGGCGTGCAGGTCAAAGCGGCGTCGCCCTGGGCCGACACCTTTTTCGCCGGCTATGCCAACGGCTACATCGGCTATGTGCCGACGGCAGACGCCTACCCCGACGGCGGCTATGAAGTGACGATGGCCTGCCAGGTCGATCCGGAGGCGGCGGGCATCCTCGCCGAGCGCTGTCTTGGTCTCTTGAATCAATTGGTAGAACACAGACGTTCAGTGGGGTAGGCAAACAAAGGTAATTTGCACAAGATGAACGAGATTTTCATGATTTACAGGATTGAACTTGAATTCGCAAGGTATCTTGAAATATCCTGTTTATCCTGTAAATCCTGTCAGGATGTCTCTGCCGAACGATTACAAATAAAAGCATTTCAAGGAGGAAGCAATGGCACGTATTTCGATCAATCCTAACGATCCGATCGGTGTCATCAGCCGCAACATCTATGGACACTTTGCCGAGCACCTGGGCCGCTGCATCTATGACGGCATCTGGGTGGGCGAAGACTCGCCGATCCCCAACACGGCCGGGTTCCGCAACGACGTGATCGCCGCACTGAAACGGCTCAAGCCGGCGGTGCTCCGCTGGCCGGGCGGCTGCTTTGCCGACGACTATCACTGGCAGGACGGC
>JAFGEY010000327.1 GCA_016931365.1 Anaerolineae bacterium | reverse complement strand
CAATGTATACCCTCCTCATACCGCAACTGCATCTCGACAGGACCTGATCTACAGATGCGACTGGGCGACACAGCGCCCCAGTGGTCCACTTGCCAACGATTACCGGCTATAGTAACCGACAACCAACTGCTCGTTCAGATCCAGGTCGATCTGCTCGCGTGATGGCAACTCAACCACACGTCCGCTCATATCCTTCGGATCGAACGACAACCAAACCGGAACCGCGTCGCCACCAACGGACTCTTCGACACTCTTGAAATAGTCCAGCTTGTGGCTGGTCGGATGGACAGACACCACATCGCCTGCATTGAGCAACGCAGATGGAATGTCGCATCGCCTGCCATTAACGTCGAAATGGCCATGACTGACCAACTGCCGGGCATGAGCGCGCGAAGTCGCCCAGCCGAGGCGGTAAACGACATTGTCCAGACGCGTTTCAAGGATGATCAACAGGTTGGTGCCCGTCATACCTTTGCGGCGTATCGCCTCATCGAAATAACGACGGAACTGCTTTTCAAGTACGCCGTAAATGCGGCGCATTTTTTGCTTTTCGCGCAACTGCTCGGCAAATGCCGTCCCACGGCGGCGACGATACGCGCTATCGCGTCCATGATCGCCGGGTGGATATCCGCGCCGTTCGAGCGCACACTTGGTTGAATAACAACGCTCGCCCTTTAGAAAAAGCTTTCTGCCTTCGCGTCGGCACCGCTTGCACACCGGGCCAATATATCTTGCCATTCTGCCTCCTAAACTCTTACATTCGCCGTTTCTTGGGCGGACGACACCCATTGTGCGGAATGGGGGTCACATCACAGATCGCCACGACCCGCATTCCCGATGCCTGCAATGCGCGAATCGCCGACTCGCGGCCTGGGCCGGGGCCTTTGACAAAAATCTCGACCTCGCGCATTCCATTCTCCATCGCCTTATGGGCTGCTTCTTCAGCCGCCAAACGGGCTGCATAGGGTGTGCTTTTCCGCGAACCGCTATATCCGACAGTGCCGCCGCTGGTCCAAACAAGCGCGTTGCCTTGCATGTCAGTCATCGTAACGATGGTATTGTTGAACGTCGCGTGAATATGCGCCTGACCGGCCGGCACATTCTTGCGCACACGCCGGGGAGCCGTCGAACGACGGGATATCCGCTCTCTTGTTCGTGCCATTCTTCCTCCTATCCCGAACAAATCGGAACTGAACAGGTGGTTGCTACCTATAACCTGATTTACTTTTTCTTCGCACCGCGACGGCGACCACGTCCGGCGACCGTCTTCTTGGGGCCTTTACGGGTCCGCGCGTTGGTCTTGGTGCGCTGCCCATACACCGGCAACCCACGACGATGGCGAAGCCCGCGATAGCAGCCGATCTCTATCAAACGCTTGATGTTCATGCTCACTTCACGCCGCAAATCACCTTCAACCCGGTAGTTGCGGGAGATGATTTCGCGCAGACGCGCGATCTCGTCTTCGGCAAGGTCTTTGACCCGAGTACCCGGGTTCACGCCGGCTTCGGCCAGAATTTCGTTGCTGGCCGCACGGCCAATGCCATAGAGATACGTCAGTCCGACTTCAACTCGTTTGTCGCGCGGCAGGTCCACGCCAGCAATACGCGCCATAATTTCCTCCTAACAAATCTCACGCCCGATGCATCCGGGCAGAAAAACACTATCCCTGTCGCTGCTTGTGCCGGGGATTCTGACAAATCACCCGCACGATACCGCGTCGCTTGACGATTTTGCACTTGGGACAGCGACGCTTGACTGATGATGTGACTTTCATAATAACTCCTCGCTCATTCGTGCTCAGATAAAATCGGCACCATTTAACTGCGTCAATATTTCAGGCTCACCATCAGTGATGGCGATCGTGTGCTCAAAATGCGCCGACAGTTGACCATCTTGAGTTTCGACAGTCCACCCATCGCTCAACACACACGTTTTCCACGTTCCCAGGTTCACCATCGGTTCCAGGGCCAGGGTCATCCCGGGTTTGAGCAATACAGTGGGCATCCGCGAATCGTAATAATTGGGCACCTGTGGGTCTTCATGCATAGCCCTACCGATGCCATGTCCGGTGTATTCGCGCACCACCTGCATCCCTTGCGAGAGCACATACTCTTCGATCGCGCGCGAAATGTCGCCAGTCCGATTGCCCTTCCAGGCCTGGGCAATGCCCGCCCGCAGAGCAGTCCGGGTCACTTGGATCAGCTTTTTTGCTTCCTCGCCAACCTCACCCACTGGCAAGGTGATCGCCCCATCGCCCTGATATCCTTTGAAAATCGTGCCGACATCGATACTGATGATGTCACCCGAGCGCAAAACCCGATCCTGGCTGGGGATGCCGTGCACGATCTCTTGATTGATCGAGGCGCAAATGGCCGCCGGAAAATCGTTCACCCCGCGATGCGGGTAGCCCAAAAAAGAGGGCACCGCGCCGTTTTTCCGAATGATCTCGTCGGCGACCTGGTTCAACTGCTGCGTGGTTACGCCGGGCGCAGCCATGTCGTGCATCGCTTCCCAGACCATCACCACAATCTGGTTGGCCTTGCGCATCAGGTCCAACTCACGGCTCTTTTTTAAAATAACAGCCATCTTAGACGCCCTCAATCACTTTGAGCAGCGCATCCTGCACTTGTTCGACGGATCCCTGACCATCGACCTCAGTCAGCACGCCAACCCCGCGATAATAGTCGATCAACGGCTGCGTCTGCCGCATATAGACATCGATGCGGTTCTTTTGCGTCTCCGGCCTATCGTCTGGACGCTGGTACAGTTCACCGCCGCACGTGTCGCACACACCAACGCACCTGGGCGCGCTGTACACCTCGTGATAAACGGCTTTACACTGCTTGCACGTCCACCGACCGGACAGGCGGCGCAACAGTGCATCTTTGGGCACAAAAACGTAGGACACCAGTGAAATCTTGACGCCCTGTGCCAACAGTGCTTTGTCAAGCGCCTGCGCCTGATCCAACGTGCGCGGGAATCCATCCAGAATGACGCCCCTGGCGCAATCGGGCCGTGACAGACGCTCCATCACCATCTGAATGGTCACATCGTCGGGAACCAATTCGCCCTTGTCCATGTAGGACTTGGCCAACATTCCCAGCTCGGTCTGATTGCCAACGTTCTCTCGAAACAGGTCGCCGCTCGACACGTGCACCAGGCCCAGCTTTGCAACCAGCAGAGCGGCCTGTGTGCCCTTACCTGCGCCGGGCGCGCCCAACAAAACGAGATACATCGGCTTTCGAGACATCTTGCTCCTGACCCGGACGGAGCCGGAGTCAAATAGAAACCTACCATTGCCGAATTCTTGCCGATGCGCAAGAACCCTGCGTGTTAGGTCCTACTTGATAAAGCCCTCATAGTGGCGCATCAACAACTGGGCTTCAAGCTGCTTCATCGTATCCAGTACCACGCCGACGGCAATGAGCAAGCCCGAACTGGAAATCAGCATCGATGAAGAGTACTGCGTCATCTCTATGTTTGGCACCAAACTCAACATCAGACTGACGAACCAGGGCAAGATCGCGACCATACCCAGGAACAATGCGCCGACAAAGGTAATCCGCTGCAAAACGCCGTTCAAATAGTCTGAAGTACGTTTTCCAGGGCGAATGCCAGGGATAAACCCGCCCTGCTTTTGCAGTGTTTCGGACATATTCTGCTGTTCAAAGATCGTTTGCGTGTAAAAATAAGTGAATAGAACGACCAGTACGAAATAAGATAGCCAGTACCAGGGGCTGTCGCCGCCAAACACACTGTATACCGTCGACGCCACCTTGGAAACCCACTCGGTCTGCGCGTTGACAAAGTACGAGGCAATCACCCCCGGAAACATCAACAGCGATTGAGCCATAATCAGCGGGATCATTCCGGCCGAGTTGACGCGCAGCGGAATGAACGTGCTCTGACCACCCGCCACGCGCAGGCGGTTACCGCGCATCCCCAACACACGCTTGCCGTATTGCACCGGGATGCGGCGTTGACCTTCCTGCACATAGACGATCACCGCGATGGTCAAAATGGTGACCAGTATAAACGTGACCAGCTCGACCCACTGCTGGTTAGCGACCAGGTCTGCCAGACGGCCCGGCGTAGTGGAGACGATACCGCCAAAGATAATAATCGACAGACCGTTGCCGATGCCATCGTTGGTGATCAACTCGCCAAGCCAGATGGCAAACATCGTCCCGGCAGTCATCGTAAACAACGTTGAGATGGTCGGTAACAATGCCTGCGGCGTAAAGCCAAAGTTTTCAGCCGAGATGACGTTGTACTGTGACTGCAGAATGCGCACCTGGGCATAGGCTTGCAGCAACGTCAACGGAATCGTCAGCAGGTACTGGTAGCGTTCCAATTTTTCGCGCCCGTCACGCTCTTTTTGCATCTTTTCCAGCGCCGGTATCAACGGCACCAGCAACTGAAAGATAATGCTTGCCGTGATATAAGGTGAGACGCCCAGCATCATGACCGAAAAATTGGTCATCGCGCCGCCGGAGAACATATCCAGCAGGTTGATCAAAGCATTCTGCTCGGCGATCTGTTGCAGCACTTCCCGGTTGATGTTCGGCAGCGGCACGTGCGACCCCAGCCGGTAGATAACCAGGATCAAGAACGTGATCAACAGCTTGCGCCTCAAGTCTGGCAGTTTAAAGGCGTTCAGCACACCTTGCAGCATGGGTCTCTCCTCAGAACAATCCTTACCTCATCAACGACCGATCAATCAGGCCAGGGGCAGCACTTCGACCGAACCACCGGCAGTCTCGATCTTGGCCCTGGCCGACGCAGAAAACCGGTGCGCCTTGACCGTCAGCGCGCGATCCAACTCTCCCTCGCCCAAGATCACCACCGGCAGCGTTTCCTTTTTGATCAGGCCAGACGCCGCCAGCAACTCTGGAGTGACTTCACCTTCCCAATCGGCGATGCTCGCCAGATTAACCGGCGTATAAGCCACGCGATTTCGATTGCGAAAACCGCGCTTGTACGGCAAACGACGCACCAACGGCAACTGACCGCCCTCAAAGTACGGCCCCTTGCCACCGCCCGAACGAGATTTCTGGCCTTTGGTGCCACGGCCAGCAGTTTTGCCTTTGCCCGCCGCAATACCCCGGCCTTTGCGGATGCGCTTTTTGGTTGACCCCGGTGCGGGGCGCAAATCGTGTAATTTCATCCTCTATATCCTCCGACACAAGTCCGGGCGCACAAGCGTCTTGACTCGTCGACTCTCAAGACTAAAAGCCCGCCTGAGCAGCTTTACTTGACTTCCTCAACCTGAACCAGATGGCTGACTTTGCGAACCATGCCACGCATCACAGGATTGTCTTGAACTTCAACCTCATCCCCGAGACGCTTCAACCCCAGTGCCCGCAACGTCCCCTTTTGCCGATCGGTATAACTAATCACACTTTTGACATACTTGACACGTAGTTTAGTCATGGCTCTGACTCCAACGTGGCCTAGTTTCACTGACTGACACGCCGCGCATCTGCGCCACTTCTTCAGGGCTACGCAGCAAACGCAAGGCCTTCATCGTCGCAGTGACCACATTCAACGCGTTGGAACTGCCCAGCGATTTGGCCAGCACATCCTTGATGCCCACAGCCTCGACCACCGCACGCATACCACCACCAGCGACAATACCCGTACCGCGTGAAGCTGGCTTGAGCATAACCTTGGCGCCGGCATATTCGGCGATGATCTCGTGGGGAATGGTGACATCCAACAAGGCAACTTGCTCCATATTACGACGCGCATGCTCAGATGCCTTACGAATCGCATCGGGCACGGTACGCGCCTTGCCCACGCCCATACCAAGCCGGCCGTTGTTGTCGCCGACCACGATCACCACACGAAATCCAAACCGACGACCACCCTTGATCACTTTGGCTACACGGGCGATATCGACCACACGTTCGTCCAGCTCTTCAACTTCCTCGAATCTACGTCTTGCCATCATTCCTCCTCATCAGAACAAAACAGAGCCGCGGCCCTGATGCTTTAGAACTCGAGGCCGCCTTCGCGGGAAGCGTCGGCGAGCGCTTTGACACGACCATGATACTGATAGCCGCCTCGGTCAAAGACCACCTGCGTCACTCCATTCGACAGCGCCTTCTCGGCCAGGCGCTTGCCCACCAATTGCGCCTGCTCGGTTTTGTTCAACTCGGCCATCTGCTCGCGGACATCTGGATCCAGCGTTGACGCCGAGATCAGCGTACAACCTGACACATCATCGATAATCTGCGCATAAATATGTTTCAAGCTACGAAAGACGCTCAAGCGCGGGACCTGGGTTGTTCCAGAAACCTTTTTCCGCACCCGCAAGTGGCGCCGTTGACGTGCAGCTCTCCGTGTCTCTTTCATCTAGTTCCTCCTAATCCGGATAGACCGGAATTGAACCGGATCAAGTGCCTGATAAATCCAAGTCTTGCTCACAGCAAAAAACTTGACAGGTTAGGCACTATCAAAGCAAGATAACGTTCACCCGGTACGTATCTAGCTAGCAGCCTTGCCAGCCTTACCAGCCTTGCGACGCACCAATTCGCTCTCATACCGCACGCCCTTGCCCTTGTACGGCTCCGGCGGACGCCAGGCACGAATATCTGCCGCCACCTGTCCGACCACTTCTTTGTCAACGCCCGAGACAGTGATCGCTTGCCCACGGTTTTCAATCGCAAAGCTCACATCGGGCGGCGGAACAATCTCAATCACATGAGAATGCCCCACATACAAGACCAGGTTCTTGTCCCGCATCGCCGCGCGATAGCCGACGCCAACGATTTCAAGCACTTTTTTGAAACCTTGGTTGACACCAACGACCATATTATTGACCAACGCCCGCGTCAACCCGTGCAACGCCTTGTGCTGTCGCTGATCAGATGGACGCTTGATCAAGATCTCCTGACCTTCCAGCGAAACGTCTATATCGGCGTGAAATACTCTTTCAAGTGTCCCTTTGGGGCCGGTGACCTTGACGGTGTGACCGCTGACCTCAACCTTCACACCCGCCGGCACAGGGACGGGTAATTTTCCAATTCGTGACACCGTAAATACTCCTAGCCCGGATAAACCGGAGTCAATTCAACCTAGCGCCCTGGCCGTCGAACTCACAGCAGCCAGGAAAGACGCTACCAGACGTAGCATATCACTTCGCCGCCTACACCCGCCTGGCGAGCTTGACGGTCCGCCATAATGCCCTTGGACGTGGACAAAACAGCGATACCCACGCCGTTCAACACCCAAGGAATTTCGTCCTTGTCGGCATAGATACGGGCACCGGGCTTGCTGACACGTTTCAGCCCAACGATCACTGACTTGCGATTCTTGCGCTCGCCCATATATTTGAGCCAAACACGAATCTTGGGCTGCGGACGCTCAGGGATAACGTCGTAATTCTGAATGTATCCTTCGTCCTTGAGAATGCGCACAACCGAAAGCTTGAGCTTGGAGCTCGGAAAGACGACCGACGTATGCCCGGCCAGTACCGCATTCTTGAGGCGAGTTAACATATCCGCAATAGGGTCTGTCATCATAGTTCTAAACCTCGTATTGAACTAAAGCCTACCAGCTTGCCTTTTTGACGCCGGGCAGCAGGCCCTTGAGCGCCAT
>JAFGEY010000326.1 GCA_016931365.1 Anaerolineae bacterium | reverse complement strand
CCCAGCCTTCGGTGCGGGCTTCGAGCGCGGCAATATCCGCCGGCCGCAGCGCCAATCCCATCACGCTGTTCAGGAATGTGGCAGCTTCCTCGGCGGTAAAGCTCAAGTCGTCAGCGCGCAATTCGGTGATCAGTCCGCGCGCACGCAGCCGGGCGATGGTCAGCGGCGGGTCGGCGCGGGTGGCGATGACCAGGTGCAACTGCTGCGGCAGGTGGTCGAGGAAGAATGCAAGACCATCGTGGATAGCCTGTGCGGTGATGAAGTGATAATCATCCAGGACGAGAATGATGGATTCGGAAAGCGTGGTCACCTCGTTGAGCAGGGTGGTGAGGATGGATCGGATAGGAGGCGGCTGTGTCCCTTGAAGCATGGGCAGCACGGACTGTCCCACTTGGGGACGAATCGCTTGAAGCGCAGCAATGACATAAGTCCAAAAACGGGCAGGGTCGTTGTCGTCTTCGTCGAGGGAGAGCCAGGCAACACGCTGGTGTGTGGCACGTTGCACCCCAACACCCCATTCGCTGAGCAGCGTCGTCTTACCGGAGCCGGCAGCAGCAGAGATGAGGGTCAGCTTGTGCCCCAGGCGCAGCCCTTCGTCCAGCCGCTTGGCCAGACGCGGGCGCGGCACAAGAGCCGGGCGCGGCGGCGGGATATAGAGTTTGGTGGTCAAGAGTGGCATCGTCATAGCGCTTCCATCTTACCACGTTTTCTTCACAGCCTCAAATCCTACGGCTACCTTGATACTTTTCCCCAGAAGAGCGAATAGGTAATGAAAGCATAATAGTCGGGCAGATTCAGGATGAAATCCGGCGATTCTGGCTGGCTGAGCCGTTGGAACTGACCCCAATCCTCTGGTGTGACCTCTGGCTCTGCTTTCCCCCACAGCATCTGAAAGCTCCCCGTCAATGCGCTCCGGACTGTGTCAGTTAGCGGGGCGTGGATGTCGGCTACAAAGGTGCGGACTTGAGAGTCGTCCAGGCCCACCTCCTGCAGCCAGCCCAGGGCGCGCAGAATATGCCCCTGCGGTTTCGTATCGTCGGTGTAGGGAAAGTTCGCCGCATATGTCGCATTCAACCGGGTCTCCAACAAGGGGTATCCCGGCAACAATCTCTGGGAGGACCAGAAGAGGATGGCGACAATCCCTCCGGGTTTGACCACCCGCACAAGCTCTTTCACCAGCGGCAAAAGATCCTTGCCGGCAACAGGCCACAGCGTATCCGCATTCCATGCCCAATCAAAGGCGCCGTCGTCAAACGGGAGGTCCCCCATGTCTCCATATTGAAATGAGACCTGCGTCGCCAGCCTGCTCTTACTGGCGGTCTCCCCTGCGTGGGCCAGACATTCCGCTGAGATGTCTACACCCGTGACGTGCCCTCCAGGCGATGCGGCCTCCGCCAGCCACAAGGTGTGAGTGCCAATCCCGCACCCGGCGTCGAGCCCTCGACTTCCCGCAGGGAGATGCAAAGTGTGGATCGCCGAACTGACAGCGGGCTCTGTCACGCGGTGCATCCAGGCTGCCATATCCAGGTAACTGCTTTCACCTTTCACGTCTTTGCACCTCGCAGTAGTGGGTTAAACTACCAATCCAATATCTTGCGCAGCGCCCGCGCCTGCGTCCGACTCAGCTCGACCTCCGCGCCGGTGGTCAGGCGCAGTCTGTGGCTGCCCTTGAACCAGGGGACAATCTCCTTCACCCGGTCGAGGTTGACGATGGCAGAGCGGTGGGCACGGAAGAAAGAGGCCGGATCGAGCCGTGTCTCAAGTTCGGCCAGCGTTTGCCGCAGAGGGTACACTTGGCTCCTAACGTGCACAAAGGTCTGCTCATTTTCAATGCCGATCCAGTCCACCTCGTCTGCATTTAGCACACGGATGCGATCGTGGTCATACACAGCCAACCGGGTCAGGTAATGGCCCTGGCTGGCCAAGCTCTCCAGCAATGGAGCAAGCCGCGACGCAAAATCCTGCTCCTCGGCCTGCGCTTCCCGAGCGCGGCGGATGGCTTTTTCCAGCCGCTCTTTGCTAAAGGGCTTGAGCAGGTAGTCCAGCGCGTTCACCTCAAAGGCGCGGATGGCGTATTCGTCGTAGGCAGTGACAAAGACGATCTGCGGCGGCTCTTCCAGCGCCGCAATCACGCCAAAACCGTCCAGCCCCGGCATCTGGACATCGAGCAGCACCAGGTCGGGTTGCTGCTGCTCAATCAGTTCCACCGCCTGAGGACCGTCCACCGCTTCACCGGCGAGTTCTACACCCTCAATGCCGTTCAAAAGCCGCATGAGGCGTTCGCGTGCGGGAGGTTCGTCGTCAACAATCAAGATGCGCATACCGGTCTCTTTCATACTCAAATGGGAACTCGAACCACGACTACCGTGCCCCTTGGCTCGTTCTCGCCCACCTCCACCCCACACCCATACATCTTCCGCAGCCGTTCGTCCACATTGCGCAGTCCGTGACCGGGGCCGTCGCCGATCCGGTGGCCCGCCGGCATCCCCGGTCCCTGATCGGCGACGGTGATGCTCACGCACGCATCGGTCAGCGCGATCCGGATATCGAGAGCGATGCGACCGTCGTCGCCACGGCCATGTTTGACCGCATTCTCGACTAACGGCTGAAGGATGAGGCTGGGCACGGGCGTCAATAACGCGCGTGGATCGATCTCGCGGGTGATCTGCATCCGCTCGCCGAAACGGGCACGCTCGATCTCGAGGTAATCGTCCACAAAGGCCAGTTCTTCCGCCAACGATACCTGCCCGCGCTCACTGCCAGCCAGGGTGTAGCGGAACATCCCGGCCAGCCGCTCAACCGATGCCTCGGCCAGCGCCGGATCGGTGGGGATTAGTGCAGCGATGGTGTTGAGCGTGTTAAAAAAGAAGTGAGGATTGATCTGGGCTTTGAGCGCCTTGAGCTCGGCTTCGGTCGCCATCACGCGCAAGCGTTCTTCCAACCGCTCCCTTTCCTTCAGTTGACGATAAAAGCGCAATGCGCTCTCGGTGCCGTGGATAACCGGGAACCCCACTACCATACCAATCACGGCCCACCAGACCCTTGTATCCCAGATAGAAAAATGAAACAACCAACTACAGACAAGCAAAGCCAGTCCTGCGCCGACGACATGCCCCAGCAATGCGGAAACGATCTCCAGTCCAAACCGCAGCCAGTCGCAAGATAGATGCTTTAGGCGAGGTTGAAGGAATGCGTTATCCAGCAGGTAGGTGGCTTCGATCGCGCTGCTCATCGCCAGCCCGGTGATCAACGAGATCAAGTAGCGGCGTGTGGCGATGCTGACACCCACCCCGAACACGAGGCCCGAGATCACAGTCCATGCCAGGTGGCTGATCACGGTTCGTCTACGCCTGCTCGTTTTCTGCTCGGCCATTGCCTGTCCCTTCGATACACCTATTCTATGATAGCCAACAATGTTCGTGATGTCAAATCGTTCACCTATGCCTTTTCATCCTACACGGCTACACTCTGCTATGCGCGTGTTGGTCGGCTCTTCTGCGCCCGCAGCCGGCTCCACAGGCCAGTCAACAGATTGAGGGCAGGCACCTGCTCCATATAGGCACGGTACGGCTCGCCGAACTTGGTCAGGTTGAATCGATCCTCTGCCCGCACGCCCAGTGCGAAGCAGGTTGCTGACACAGCGCCGAGAACGAGCACGGGCAGTATTGGATTCACCAGAATCATACCACAGGCTCCAACGATGCCGCTCAGTTGCATGGGGTGGCGTACCAGGCCGTGGATCCTGCTCTGCGTCAGTTCCGTCGTGTTTTCCCAACCGGCGGTTGGCTTGCCACCCCGGTGTAGGGAGCGCATCGCTATCACAAACGTACCGATGCTGGAACAGAGCAGCGCCCACCCCACCCAAGAGATGACTGGCGACAGAGGGACCAACGCCGGCGACGCCTCGAAAAACACCGGCGCAAAGCCCGCAGCCCACAGGCTGCCCACGCCCAGGCCCATCTCTACCTCAAAAGCGATGCGGTCGCGAATGGCACAGATGAGCCACCAGGCGACGTATACCATTAGCACTCCAAAGATTGAAATCCAGATGAGATTCATTTTTGTCTCCTTGATGTTTTGTAGTTGATGGCAGCCCAATGCTTGATGAGCACGATCATTCCGTAGATGCCGCTGGCAAAGAGGACACAGTCCTCGTAACAGTCGAGCGCGCCGAAGCATTTTGGCAGGCCCAGCAGCGCCCACGGCAGCAGGGCAATGAAGCCCTTTTTATCCGCGTTGGGCACTGACGCAGCAACCAGGGCGATGGCGAACACGGTAAGCGGGCAGGGGAACAGGGGCAGCAAGATCCGGGCCCACGTGTGCCCCAGTGGCCAGCCAAGCAGTGGGTACAGGGTCGCCAGTGCGATCCAGGCGATGGTTAGTCCTCTCATCCACCCGCTTTCAGGCAGCTTGAAGTGCGTTTTCTTGGCGAAGATGTCTACGACGAACAGGACGGATACGATGATGAACAGCGGCACGCCGGTGAGCATCGAGATCGGATTCCTGAGGAATACCAGGAAGAACACGATGCCGTTCCAGGCAAAGCAGAAGGCAAGAAACGCCTTCATCCAGACGTCTGTCTTGGGGCCTGGCTTGGCGAGCACACGGTAGGTCAGGTACGCAGCCGCAGCGATCATCACGGCCTGTACCGCCCACGTCTTCTCGTTGTATGCGGCGACTTGGGTCCAGAAAGTTGCTGTGTCCATCTGATCTATCTCCGTCTAGACCGATCGCCGCGTGATTAGCCGGACAATGCCGGCCACGAAGTTCACCCTCGGCACCCGTTCCATGTACCGCCGGTATGCGTCGCCAAACTTTTCGATACATTTTTGATCGGCCTTCAATACATCCAGGTAGGCTGCTGCCATCGCCGGAATGCCCAGCGCGACGCTGACCCAGTGCTGGGTGATGAGCATCAGCCCTGTGCACATCAATAGCCAGGCGGTGCCGATCTGCGGGTGGCGAACGATGGCATAGATGCCGGTATCAACCAGCGCCGTGGTGTGAACATAACTTTTTCCCTTGGGCACACCGCCTTTCGCTCGCAGCGTGAATATGGGCAGCCAGCCAAAGACGGCCGAAGTCCACCACAGAATCCAGCCCGCCCACTCCAATGCCTCGTTGCGTGGTTGACGGATAACGAACGCCAGGACGATCTGGACAACCGTCAACGGCCCCGAGATGCAGCACAGTGCATACGGATGCAGATTGTAGATAAACTCTCGAAACCTCTTCATTTCATACCTCCCTATCGGTTTCTCTTACGGCTCTATGATAACAGAAAGGGAAGGGCGCGGCAACGATTTTGCGGTGAACAGTCAGATTGAAGGGGTGAATGGCCGTGGGCCAACACCAGAATTCCGGCATTTCAGCGTCTTGACAACCCGGCGCAGGTGTGATATACCATATGCATATTACACATAGATGCAAAAAGAAAGGAGCTATCTATGTCACGCCATCATCGCTGGCGAGGAGGGCGAGGAGATGGGGTCTGCCCCCGGCGCATCGATCACTTTTTGGAGCCATGCCTGCTCTTGCTGTTGCACTGTCGTGAGGCGCACGGCTATGAACTGCTGGAAGACCTCAAGCCGTTCGGGTTTGACCGGGATCCGGTGGATTCGAGCACAGTCTACCGTTTTTTGAGAGCGATAGAAGAACTGGGACTGGTCACTTCGCGCTGGGATGCCGGCAACGCCGGGCCGGCACGGCGACTATATCGGCTGGCCGAGGAAGGGAATCGCTATCTGGCCGGTTGGGTGGCAGATTTGCGCGAAACAGACCGTGTTCTGCATCACTTTTTGGAAACATACGATACACATATGGCACAGCACCAATAAGGTGCAGCAGATATTCGTCAAAGGAGGACACAACGATTGGTTACGGAATCTGAGGTATATCAAGCCCTTGAAAATGTGATGGATCCTGAACTGGACAAGAGCCTGATTGAACTGGGCATGATTCGCCAGGTGCAGGTCGAACGCGGTCAGGTCAAGATTACTGTGGCGCTGACAACATTGGGCTGCCCGCTCAAGGCTCAGATCGTGAGCGATGTGAAACAGGCTGTCAACGCTCTGGATGGCGTCGAGACGGTAGATGTCGAGTTGACCGAGATGACCGCCGAAGAAAAGCAGCGCATCGGCCTGGGCGCGGCGCAGCCAGAGCAAGGCATGGCTGAACACCTGAACGAGATCCATCGGGTGATCGCCGTGATGAGCGGCAAGGGCGGCGTGGGCAAATCGCTGGTGAGCGGGTTATTGGCTGTAGCGCTGCGCAGAGAAGGACGTCGAGTTGGCATTTTGGATGCCGATATCACGGGGCCGAGCATTCCCAAGATGTTTTTTACCGATGGCGCACGCCCGAACATGAGTCCCTTGGGACTGATCCCTTCGAAAAGCCGCACCGGGATCAAGGCGATGTCCATCAACTTGCTTCTGGAGCATGAAGACCAGGCCGTGATCTGGCGCGGGCCATTGATCAGCGGGGCGATCAAACAGTTCTGGGGCGATGTCTTTTGGGGTACGCTGGACGAGTTGATCGTAGACCTGCCGCCGGGCACGTCAGACGCTTCGCTGACGGTGATGCAATCGTTGCCTGTATCGGGGGTGGTGCTGGTCAGTTCGCCGCAGGACCTGGCCGGCATGGTGGTGCGCAAGGCCGCTCACATGGCCGCACAACTGCAAAAGCCGATTTTGGGCTTGATCGAGAATATGAGCTATTTCGAGTGCCCGGACAGCGGGCAGCGCTACGAGATCTTTGGTCCCAGCCACGCCGAGGAGACGGCCCGGCAGATTGGCGTTCCTTTTTTGGGGCGGTTGCCGGTTGATCCCCAAGTCTCCAGACTGTGCGACGCGGGGCGCATCGAAGACTATGCCGCAGCGGCGTTTGCGCCGATAGCCCAAAATCTGGTCGCACAAGTGATCCGGATGTGACGGCATCGGATTTTGGGTGCGCGTGGTGTTTGAAATTAACGTATGATACTCTTGAATAACATAATCTAAAAAAGTTGGAGCACGCCGCCCTCTCGCGAGCAAGAAGTCGATTGGTTATCCTCGGTGGCAAAGGCGGCACCGGTTCAACTTGGCCTCGTGTGAATTTTCGATTGCTTTGCACAAACGGAGTGGTGATATGGAACTGAAATGTGCTGTTTGTCAGATACAAGCCTGCCGCGAGGAGCCAGGCAGTAAGCCCTATCCCCGCTTCTGCCCGATGGCTCCCGGAAATGAGAGCCAAGCCCTGTTCGAGGCCCGGGCTGCCTATGATGGCCGGGAGATATGTGAACTGGCCCGGGCCGCGGCGCGCACCGAGGCGGCGGGTTACTGCAAGGAGACTCGCGTCGAGGAAGTGATGAGCTTCGCCCGGCGGCTGGGCGTCCATCGCCTGGGCATCGCCACTTGTGTCGGGCTGATCCGGGAGGCCAGGCTGTTACAAGAGATTTTGGAGGCAAACGGTTTTGAGGTGTTCAGCGTGTGCTGCAAGGTGGGTTCGATCCCCAAAGAGGCGATCGGCCTGAGCGAGGAGGACAAGATTCATCCCGGCCAGTTTGAGGCGCTGTGCAACCCCATCGGCCAGGCCCTCTTGCTCAACGAGGCCGGAACGGGGTTGAACGTCGCCGTTGGCCTGTGTGTGGGACACGACAGCCTCTTTTTCCGCCATTCCCAGGCGCCGGTGACGGTCTTGGTGGCCAAGGATCGGGTGACGGGGCATAACCCCGCCGCTGCTCTCTACACCAGCCATTCGTACTATCGGCGGCTGCGGGAGGGTACCGGATGATTGCTTTTGGCCCGGTTCCCTCCAGGCGATTGGGACGCAGCCTGGGCATCAATAACATCCCGCCCAAATTGGGATATGCGTTGTTCTTGTGGGCTATGGCGTCAAACGCTTTCTTTGCCGAGGGGGTGCGCATTCAGACAGAATGCGGCCACACCGTTGTTGCTTGGTTCACCGTGGGCGGTGGTTCCCACCGTCGCATCGGCAGCGTTGTACGTGGTACGGACATATCTGGAGGACAGGACGCTAACGAGAGAGCTGCCCGGCTATGAGGCGTATGCAAAACAGACGCGCTACCGCCTTCTGCCCGGCGTATGGTAATCTAGTACACAACAGGAGGATCATGTGAAATACTTGCGGGCCATTGGATTCTTTTTTGGCACATTGGGTATCTATCTTGTACCGCCGTTGTTGGGCTGGGGCATCGGCGACCTGCGCGGCTTTTTCTCGCTCGCTCCGAGACTGGGCTATGCGGTGCTGGTGGCAGTTCTCGGCCTTGCCGTCGTTTACCAGGCCATTGATGCGCCGGAGGGGATTAGAGGGGGCAGAGGGAAAGAGGACAAGTTCGTTAGTCGCCAGAGCATTGTCAAAGTCGTGGTGATTCTCTCAATGTACGGCGCGCTTGTTTTCCTGCCTTTTGCAGACCGGCGCAACATTGGTGTGATGTTTGCAAATCAAGCCCTGCGGTGGCCCGGCCTTGTCCTCGTGGGGCTTGGATTCGCCTGGATATTCTGGTCGGGATTTGCCCTGGGCAGGCTTTACAGCGCAGACGTAACCATCCAGAAGGACCATCGTCTGGTTACGACCGGGCCGTACCGTCACATCCGCCACCCACGCTACCTCGGCGCATTCCTCGTCGCTGTTGGCCTGCCGATCCTGTTTCGCTCGTGGATCGGCTTGATCGCCAGCGCTCTCTTCCTCGGCGTTCTTTTGTTCCGCATCAAGGACGAAGAGGCATTGATGCACCGCGAGTTCGGGCCAGAGTGGGAAGCGTACTGCGAACGATCCTGGCGCTTGCTACCTTTTCTTTACTGAATTGTGGCTACCGGGAGGTGATCTATGGAATTGTTTCCTAAACTGGGGATCGGATGGCTCAATGGGTGGATTCTCCTTGCCTTCGAGTTTTTGATT
This sequence comes from Anaerolineae bacterium, assembly GCA_016931365.1. The sequence goes on along the minus strand of JAFGEY010000326.1, from coordinate 5,748 downwards.
CAGGGCTCCTTGCTGTTGATCTTTCCCAAAGATGTCGTGTCTCGGCTATTTGACAGGTCTGGCTGGAGCAAGAAGCAACGGGTCTTTACGATCCTGGGCAAGGTGTTTTCGCTGGCCTGCCTGATCTGGATCATCCTCACGCCATTGAAAATCAACTCGCCTGTATTCATCGTAGGGTTGATTGTGTACGTCATTGGCCTGGCCGGCCTCGTGGTGGCCATGTTGAACTATAAAGACACTCTGCCCGATCAGCCGGTGACCAAAGGAATCTACAAAATATCACGCCATCCCCAGATCGTCGCGTTATTTGTCTTGTTCTTGGGGATATGTGTAGCGATAGGCTCATGGCCGGCTCTATTCGCGCTGGCGGTATCCAGGCTGTTGCAGCATTTTGGGATTCTGGCGGAGGAAGAGGTGTGCCTGAAGCAATATGGCGAGTCATATCGTGCTTATATGCAACAGGTGCCGCGCTATTTCCTGTTCTTCTGACGTGAGGCTTTAAACGGCCAATAATCCGTTTCCCAATAAAGAGATCAAGACGATCGACTTTGTTTCGGCGATGACCGAATCGGCTTCGTTCTTGATTGGCATTACGATCGAGCCGAACGAGCCTGGATACGAGGGGTTCAAGATGGTGTCAATTGACAACCCCATCCTGCCGCGGAGTCCACAGGCAGGTCCGGATCTGGTAGATTTGTCGGGGTATTATAATGCCTCGCTGGATGATGAAATGTCCAGTTCACCTCGCTGTGGGGTTGTAAAGCCCCGGAAACGAGCTGCACCGAGTATACCATTCATGCGTGTGCCCGGCGGCGCATGATGTCCGCCTGCACCTCCGGTGACAGCTCGACAAAGCGCGCCGAAAAACCACTCACCCGCACCACCAGGTCGCAATACCGCGCCGGATCGTGCTGCGCCCTCAACAGCGTCTCGTTGCTGGTGAAATTGAACTGCAATTCCGGAATGCGGTTGGCGACGAAATAGCGGGTGAGGGCCAGGAATCGCTGCGCGCCCGCTTGATCGTCAAAGTGAGCCGGGTCAAAACGCATATTGATCACGCTGCCGGTCAGCACCAGATGATAGTCCGGCGCCCCCACTGAGGCCAGAAACGCGGTCGGGCCGTTGCGGTCGCGGCCAAAGTAGGGACTGGCAGCGTCCGACAGTGGCGTGAATGCGTGACGTCCATCCGGCGTGGCGCCCACCTCGCGTCCAGCAGCTATATTTTGCACGTTGGCCGCCATCGCTGCGACGAATCGCCCGCCGTCGATCACCCGGTGCTTGAGACATTCCCCGGCCGCCCACTGCACCACCTGCGCGGCGATCTCGTCCACATACGGATCGTCGTTGCCGTACTTGGGCGCTTTGTGCTCCAGCATCTGACGCAGCGCCTCGGCCCCCGCAAAATCGTTCCGCAGCGCCGAGAGCAGATCAGCATAGGCAATGCGTCGTTCCTCAAAAACCAGCTTTTTCACCGCCGTCAGCGAGTCGGCGAGGGTAGCCAGCCCCATCACGCAGACTCCGTGGAAGCGCGGGAATTCGGCCCCACCATCACGAGTATCCCGTCCCCGTTCGATGCAGCAGCGAGTCAGGGCAGACAGAAAGAGATCGGGAAAGCGATCGGCAGGGAATTGGGCGATGTGCGCGTTGATCCGCGCCACGTGCGCCGCAACGCCGTCGGCCAGCTCTTGCCGAAAGAGGCCAACCAGGCGCTCATACGAAGTCGCCGTCTCTTGCCCCAGCCGCTCCATCGCCCGCAGCAGGCACAGCGGGGTGTTGAAGCGACTGTCCGACCAGGGCGGCTGCCGGCCGGGCAGCATCGTCTCGATGCAGCCGACCATACAATAATCGCGCGCCACCTCGAGCGGGATGCCGATCTCGTCCAGCCCTTGCAGCAGCACGTGGTCGTTGAAAATGGCCGGAAAGCCGATGCCGGTGCGGATGACCTTGAAACATGCGCGGTGAAAGGCCTCCGGCGTCGCGTCGTGGAAACGGGCCGAGAGGTTGGTGTGCGGCGAACCGACTTGCCGCGTCGCTTCCAGGCACAGATAGCTCAGGTCATTGGCGGCGTCTGCTCCCTGCGGGGTCAGGCCGCCGATGCAGATGTTCTGTACCTCGCCGATTTCGTCCAGCCGCGCCCAGAGATGGCACAGCAGGGCCAGCGCCTGCTCGCGGGTCAAGTGACCCTGTTCGAGGTCGCGTTGGTAGAACGGCCACAGGTATTGGTCGACGCGCCCCAGGGCCATGTGGCAGCGCCCTTCACTCTTGAAGGCTAGATGGGTCAGCCAGACCAGTTGAACCGCCTCCCGAAAGTGCTGCGGCGGAGCCTCGACGATGGCGGCACAAATCCGGGCACAATCTTTTCGCCCGGCCGATTGGGCGACTTGCGCCAGGCGAGCGATGAAGGTTGAAAACGCCTCCAGGGTCAAGTCGACGGCCTGCAAAAAGACCTGCGCGCCCGCTTCAGGATGTCTGGTCAGCGCATCGCGCACCCGGCTGCGATAGCCGCCGACGCCGATAGCCAGCAAGGTGGGATAGTCGGCCAGCGTGTGGTCGAACCCGGCCCAGAAATCACGCTGCCCGCGTGCACGGTGTTCATCGACCAGACGTCGGTAGTCCGCTTCGCTGGTTCCATCCGGCAGCACGTCAGCGGTCATCCCCCGGCAATTGCCCAGGATCAGCCCCTCATCGACTTTGACGTGCAAGCGATCCAGCACGGCCTTGAATGCCCACGCCCGCGCCAGCGGTTCGGGTTCGTCGCCGGTCGTCCGGAAAGCCAGCGCGCGGTGGTACAGACAGAGGTCGTACCGCTTTTGTTTCCAGTCTTCTTTGCGGTTGCGCGACAAAACGAAAGGCCAGGTTGGCTCGATGGCCGGGCTATCGGCAATGCAGGAAATGTCCGGACTGGTTGTTATAACCATCATCGCTCTCCAATGCAAACGGTTTGTTTTTCAGCGTGCGCCTTTCTTATCCTGACGGGGCCTATCCGCGATGGCCGCCAGGGAGGCTGCCTGGTCGTTCAAAACGCCGCGTACTCGGTACGCTGGATCAACTCTGCCTGCATCTCGGGTGACAGTTGGGTAAAGTAGTCGCAGTACCCGCCCACGCGCACCACCAGGTCGCGGTACGCCTCCGGATTCTGCTGCGCCCGCCTTAGCGTCTCATTGTCGACCACATTGACTTGCACCTCGAACCCGCCTCGTTGCAGATAGGTCAGCAGCAGCGCCTTCAGACCCTCGCGCCCCGGCCGGTCGGCCAGCAACGACTTGTTGAATTTGAGGTTGTAGGCCAACCCACCGATCATCGGGCGGTGGTCCCAATTGGTTACCGACAATGTGGCCGCCGTCGGGCCAAAGCGCTCCCGCCCCTGGGCCGGGCCGCAGCCGTCGGCAAAGGGAAAGCCAGCCCGCCGCCCGTCCGGCGTTGCCCCGGTCTCGCGCCCCAGCCGCTCGTGCATCACCCAGGCGAACGCTCCCGGCACGTAGGGGCTGTCATCGGGCGCGATGGCAAAGCGGGCGCAGGTAGCGGCGATAAAGCGGATCATCTCGGCAAACAGCCCATCTACTTGGGCGTTGCCCTGCCCGTACTTGGGATAGCCGTTCAGGAAGCGCTGCCGCGTCGCTTCTTCACCGGCAAAATCATCCACCAGCAAGGCGCGGAGCCCGGCCAGCGACAACCGCTGATGCCGGTACACTTGTTCGCGGATCACCAGCAGTCCATCGGCCAGGTTGGCCAGGCCGATGAACGAGCACTCGACCCAATTGTAGCGCGCCCCACCATCCTCGATGTCACACCCGCGCGCGATGCAGTCCCGGGTGAACACGCTCTGCAGAGGGCGCCGGCACTCGGCCTGACGCTGTCTGCGCCACCGATCCTGCTCCGCCACCCCCTCTTCGATGGCCTGGGCCAGGCGGTGTTGGTAGCGGTCGAGAAAAAGGTCAAAAGTCGCGGTGGGGTCGGACGCCTGGGCGGCGATCTCGTCCAGCAGCAGGCCGCAGGTGTTGTAATAGGGCGACGCCACCCAGACGTTGCTCCCGCCCGACGGGGTGATCTCGACGCAGGTCGAGTTCATGTAGCGGCATGCTTCTGCGGACGGCACGCCCAGCGCGCGCAGCCCCTGCTGGATCGTCTCATCGCCGAACAGGGCCGGGGTAGTATAGCCCTGCGCGATCAGATCGACGGCCAGGTCGACCAGCGCATCTGGCGTCTTCTGGTGCCAGCACACGCCGACGGTGGGATAGATCAGCGCCGTGCGGCGCAGCGCCTCCAGGCAAAGAAAAGACAACTCGTTGGTCACGTCGCGGCCATCCGCGTCTCGCCCGCCGACCAGCACCGACACGGCCAGACCGTCGGGCACGTCCTCGTTGATCAGCAAGTACAGCGATTCGAGCAGGGCCAACGCTTCGTCACGATCCAATACACCGGCGTCGACGTCGGCGCAATAGAAAGGCCACAGCGTGCGATCGAGGTGACCGGGCACCACCAGCGAGGCCCGTTCGCCGTGCATGATGGCCAGGACGATCAGCCACAGCAGTTGGATCGCATCGCGGAATGAGGCGGGCGGCGTGTGCGCGATCCGGCGGCAGGAGGCGGCGATGGCGCGCAGTTCGCGCTCCCGCGCCGGTGCCGCCGCCGTAGCTATTTCGACAGCATCGGCGGCTTCGGCGGCACCGGCGGCGTGATCGATCATCTGCGACAGGCCATCCAGTGCGTGGAGAAAGGAACGGTACGCATCGGCTCTGGAGCCGCCGGCCCTGGAGCCGCCGGCCCGGGCAAGGTCTTTTTGTATCTGCGTTTTCACTCCGTCGATGCCCAACTGCATCACGGGGCCGAAATCGAGTTCGCAGTGTCCGGTCTGGCCTGGCTGGCGCAACGGATACGACGCCAGGTAGGTTCGCGCCCTCGCATCCTCATCCGGCGAATACGCCTCCCCGGCGCAGGGCCGCCCGGCCAGCAGCTCCAGATCGTCGAGGGCAAAGCGCATCGCCGACAGGCGGTCGCGCGTCAGCAGGCCCAGCCGCACCGGCCACGGTGCGCCTGTAGACGCGCGCAGCGAGCGGGCATCGACCACCGGGCAGTCGCGCAGCCCCCACAGGCCACCGGCCGCCTTGCGCGCCAGGACGCGCCGGCGCAGTTCGATGATACGCTGATCAAGCTTGATGTGGCTGCAATCCATCCGCGTTCTCCTCCAGGTTGTCTGGTTGGACGCCCGAAATCCGCGCCGCCAACGCCGGGTCGAATGAGGGCGACAGCGCCCCGATGGACGGCAGCCAGCGGTGATAGCGGGCCAGCGAAATGGGCGGCCAGCCGGCCAGATAATGGTTGCCAAAGGTTTGCCCGTTCACCTGCCACTCGATCAGGTACAGCCGCTGGTCGCTGGCATAGGTGCGAATGCGCCCGACCTGCCAGTTCTGGTTTGCCGGGACGACCGCCTCGCCGACGACCTGCACCGCGCCATCGTCGGCGTCCCACACCCGGTAGCGCACCGACGCCGGCCGCAGCGTGTCATTGCAGACCACCACCGGCAGGTACTTGCCCGCCCCCGCCTCGCCGACGACCACGCCCACCGGCTGCTGCGAGCGCCGGATATAGTGATAGGCCAGCTTGACGCCGAAATAGTAATCCACCACCGCGTCGGAGAACTGCGGCCAGCCGTCGATGACATTCCACCACAGGATGCCGCTGGTCTGCCACTTGCGCAGCCGCGTCGATTCGATAAAGAACTTTTTCGCTTCCGCCTGGGTGATCTGG
>JAFGEY010000325.1 GCA_016931365.1 Anaerolineae bacterium | reverse complement strand
ATGGGCCAGATGATGGCACAGGCCTTCCAAGGCGGGATGCAGCCTCAACAGCCGGCCGCGCCGGCCCCGGCCGCACCAGCCGCCGCAGCAGCGACCGTCGCCTGCCCTTCGTGCGGGCATCAGAACCCGGCAGGCACCAAGTTCTGCGGCAACTGTGGCACCAAAATGCCCGAAGCCCCGGCCAAACGCTTCTGCGTACAGTGCGGCCAAGAAATTGCAGCGGGCACCAAGTTCTGTGGCAACTGTGGAGCCAAGCAAGAATAGCGGCTTACGATTTCCAATCGATCCCTTTGGGCAAGCCAGGTCGAAAGTGACCTGGCTTGCTTTGTGTTATGGATCGGGATAAAATACTGATTTGCAGGTAAGCTCGGATTTAATTCTAGTTGAGGATAAATTGTATGAACAAAAGGAGAATGGTTTTGAGCCTGGGGCTGCTGGCTCTGAGCCTGATTGCCGTAGCAGCATGTTCGACACCCGCACCGACCGCGACACCCGAACCTCCGCCGTCGCCCACGCCCATTTTGACGCCAGAGCCGTTTTCGCTGACCGTTTTGTACACCAACGACGGCTGGGGTTACACCGAACCCTGCGCCTGCGAGCCCAGAGCCGGCGGCCTGGCCAAGCGCGCAGCCTATATCAAGTCTGTCCGCGAACAGAAAGAAAATGTGCTCGTCGTCGACGCGGGCGACAGTCTGCTGACCTTACAGCGTGTCGGCGACCTGGAACAGGGTAAACTTTTGGCCGAATCTTTTAACCAGATGGGCTACGATGCTGTTGCCCTGGGCGGTCTGGACTTTAGAATGGGCCTTGACGTGCTGCGCGAACAGATTGGGGTAGCTAACTTTGCGGTGCTTTCGGCCAATGCCCTCGATCCGCAGACGCAAAGCTTTTTCGACCGCGATTACGTGATGGTGCAGATGCACGGGCATAAAATCGCCATCATCGGCCTGACCGACACCGCCGTCGCCCGCGAGGTGACGCAAGGCCAGTTGATCCTGATGGAACCGGTACAAAGCCTGGCCGACCTTGTCGCTTTGCTTCAGGACGAAGCGGACATCATTATCGTGCTTTCGCACCTGGGCGCACAGTTCGACATGAATCTGGGCTTGGTCGTCGACAATATCGACGTGGTGATCTCTGGCCAGGATAAGCAGGTGTACAACGAACCGGTCAAAACCAGCGAATACTTGCTCACCTCGGCCGGCAGCCGGGGTGAATTCATCGGCCAACTCGACCTGGACTTTGACGCCGAGGGCAAAATCGTCTCTTACCAGTCGCACATGCAGCGTCTGACCGAAGAGATTGCCGACGACCCCGCGATGCGCCAGTGGCTGGGCGTCAGCGGGATCATCGCCTCCACCGCACCCAAGTCCGGCGCGGAAAGCGACCTGTCAAAATAAGCCCGAACTATCTGCGAAACAAAAAGAGAGGTGTTTTCAATGAACCATCCATTCTCTGCTGCCGTCAAACCCGATTGGGAAGCCCTGGTGCGTTGCATCCGGCGCGAGGGCACGCCCAGGCGCGTGCACCACATCGAGCTGTTCCTCGACGCCGAAATGCAGCGCGCCATCTGTGAAGCCTTTGATCTCCTCGCTGGCCTGGACGAGAACGACCCTTTCTTTGTGCCCAAGGCCCAAATTCGCATCCAGCGCTTCCTGGGCTACGATTATGTGCGCTGCGGCCTTGAAGGGATGCTGTGGCCGCTCAAGCGCGTGATCGCTGAGGATACGGCCGAGCTGGAACGCTCCGGCGGGCGCAGTTACATCGACGAAAGCAAGGGGCCGATCACCACCCGGGAAGAATTCGAAGCCTATCCCTGGCCCGATCCCGAAACTGCCAGCACCGAGACGCTGGAATGGTATGAAAAGCATCTGCCCGACGATATGTGTGTCATCGGCAGCGGCGGGTTTGCCCATTTTGCCGAGTACATCAATTGGCTGATGGGCTATCAAGTGCTTTGTTATGCCCTCTACGACGACCGCGACCTGGTCGCGGCGATCAGCGAGCGGTTGATCGACATTTTCCGCGTCGTCGTGCGGCGCATGCTCGAATTCGAACGCGTCAAGATCATCTGGGGCAGCGACGATATGGGCTTTCGCTCCGGCACATTGATCCACCCCCGTGACCTGCGCGAGTTCGTCTTGCCCGGCCACAAACTGATGGCCGAAATGTCGCACGCAGCCGGCCGGCCCTACCTGCTCCACTCATGCGGCAACCTGGAAACGATCCAGGAAGACCTGATCGATGATGTGGGCATCGACGCGCAGCACTCGTTTGAGGACACCATCGTTGGCGTGATCGAATTCAAGCGCAAATACGGGGATCGCATCGCTGTGTTGGGCGGCATCGACGTGGATTTTCTCTGCCGTGCGGGTGAGGATGAGATACGCAGCCGCGTGCGCAAGACACTGGAAGCCAATATGCGCGGCGGCGGCTACTGCCTGGGCACCGGCAACAGCGTCGCCAACTATATCCCGATGAAAAACTATATGGCGATGCTTGACCAGGGACGCAAGTTTGTGCCCTGATCGCCGGCTATAATTGCATCCAATTTGCAAAATCCCGACCGGTATGGGTCGGGATTTTGTGTTGGTCAGCGCCGGGCTGTCTGTGCGGCGTTGGGCAGCGATATGCTCAAGCGTTCCTGACAAGCCAGTAAAATTTCACGATGCAAAGGAATGTTCTCCAAAAAGGTCTGGCTGTACGCACTGTCTGCGGGGATGAGCGCGTGCTTGCGCATCATTTCATCGTAAGCCTGGCCAAGAAATTCACCCGCCTGCTCATCTTGCTCGTTTGCCAACAGCGCGCGGCTGTGTACGAACAGGATTTCTTCGCTCACACACTCGATCACCTGCACTCCACCCAGCTGCGCGTACAGGTCCAGCGCCGCCTGCGATCGCTCAAGCGCCTGGCGGTGATGCGCCTGCCGGACATCGTCATCTTCAGCCGGCTCGGCCAGTTTGAGATACACTGCTGCCGACAGGCAATCGGCCGCCATCTGATATTGACGAGAAAGAAAGTGTCGGCTGACAACGAGTTGGCTGGTCCGGGCGCACAGATCGAGCGACTGCTGCAAGTGTGCCCGATCGCCCAATGCCAGGTACAATCTGGCCTCGACAAGGTACATCCCGGCATGCCCCATATCGTGGATCGTTCGCGCGTCGAGCTGGCGCGCGCGCTCGACCAATGACAACGCGGCTGCGGTATCGTCCATCTCGGTCGCCACCTGGATGATACGCAGCAGCACAAAAGGGTTTTTGGCCGCCATCTTCCAGCGCTGTTCCGACTCACGCAGCCGGGCCAGACCGCCTTCATAATCTCCCAGGTAGATACCCTGAATCTGCCCGCAGTGCATCAAGGCGTTAGCTTGAAGCGGCAAATGTCCGAGCTCAACGGCCAATTGCAGACGTTTCTCGTGGAACTCGGTCAGCATCCGGTGGTAATCGCCCTGCCGCTCGCACTGCATCCCCATCATTTCAAGCAGACTGATCTCACCGATTTTGTCGTTGGATGTCTGGCTCAATTCGAGTGCCGCCTGCAAGAACTCGACACCGCGCGCTTGCTGGTCGCTCCACATATACACACTGCCCATCCCGGTCAGGATCGACACCTCGGCGTAGCGGTCTTTTAACTCGCGCGCCAACTGCAGCGCAGCCTCGGCCACCTGGCCGGATCGAGGGTCATCCAGCGAAAGGAGCTGGTTGGCGATCGCGCCCAGGCACATCAGTTCGCGCTGCTGGTCGTCGATCTGCCGGGCCAGGGTCAGTGCGCGCTCGGCCATCGAAATCCCTTCCCGAAGTTGTTCCAGGCTGTCCCACCCGGCCACACCGGGCTGCTGAAGCAGCGCGTCGATCGTCCACGCGGGGTCGTCGTCCAACTGCCCGGCGAGTTGGAGCAAGGCTTGAGCGTCGGCAACGCCCTCCACCACTCGCCCTAACCTGAACAGTACCCGCCGTCGCCCGTTGAGCGCCTCAAACCGTTGCGTGTGGATGACGTATAGCCGGGTCTCGCCGCGCGCTTGCGCCTCCATCTCGTCGAGCAAATGTAACGCGCGGGTGTACTGATCCACCGCCTCCTCGTTGGCATAGATGGCTTGCGCGTGCTCGGCGGTCTGCAAGGCGTAAAACAATTCTTTGCTGGCGATGCCGGCGCAGTGATAGTGATATGCCAAAAAGGCATAATAGCGCGGGGAGGTGTCCAGCCCAAAAAACTGCTCCATATACTGCCCGGTCTTGAGGTGATATGCCGTCCGCAGCGGGCTGAGCAATCCCTCGTAGGCGGTCTCGCGCAACATATTGGATTGAAAAGTATATTCCTGGCCCAATTCCGGCGTCGACATACCGGCGCGGATCAATTGCGCGTCTTGCAGGGCGATTAAATGCCGTTCCAGCAAGACACCGTCATCGAGCAAGTGCGCCAGCATATTGAGCCAAAAGATCGGCCCGATCACCGAGGCGACCTGCAAGACGTGGCGCTCATCCGGCGATAGCCCTTCCATGCTGGCCAGCAGCAGCCCACGCACCGTGTCCGGCAGGTCCAGCGAATCGACGGTGCGCGTGGGCAGCCAGTGACCGGTCTGTTCGTCGCGCACCAGCGTGCCGTCACGAATCAACATCTGGATCAATTCTTCGATGTAATAGGGATTGCCTTCAGCCTTGCGCGCGATCAGCGCGCGCAAATCCGCCGCAAGCACGTTGGGACCGAGCAGATTGTCGATCATGGCTCCGCTCTGCTCCGGCGTCAATGGCAATAATTCGAGGTCGGTGAGCAGGTGCATAAACTCGCGCTCGATCAGGCTGCATATGGGCTGCACCACTGCCGCCCGATCCTTGCGCAAGATCACGATTAACAACAGGGGGTGCTGCTCGCACAGGGGCAGGCAGTTTTGAAGCAGTTCCAGCGAGCTGGTATCGGCCCAATGCACGTCGTCGAAAACGAGGATCAGCGGCCCTTGCCCGATCATCGCCTCCAGCCATTTGCGCAGCGACAGCAAGATCCGCTGTCGAAGCCCTTCCGCATCCAGCAGTGCGACCCGTGCAGCGACGTCCGACGGCAGAGGCAGATCCAAAAACTTGGCCAGATAAGGATAATACTCCCCCATCTGGTCGCCCCACAACGCAAGGGCTCGTTCGCGCAGGCAGTCACAGGAAGCCGTGTTACATTCGCCCTCGCCCCGTCCCAACCAATCGCCAAGCAGGTCGAGCCACATCGCATAGGGGCGCGTCTGTTCAAAAGAGTGGCACTGCCCGAAAAGCCAGGTCGGCGAGGGCAGCACTTGCAGCAGATCGCTTTCACCGAGCGCCTTGGACACGATGGCGCGATCGCGCGCAACGCGAGAGCGAACAACGGAAACCAGCTCCGACTTGCCCGTGCCTTCGCCGCCGGTGAGCATCACCACCCCGCCCTGCCCGGTGTACAGCTTGTCGATGCACTCGCGGATCGCCTCAAACTGCTCGCGACGTCCTACCAGATGCGAAGACAGGCCATAAAGGTGCAGCCGGCGCGAACGAAGTATCCCTGCGCGAGGCTCGATTGGCCTGTACACGGTCACCGGGGCGCTGATCCCTTTGACCGCGATCTCACCCAACGGCTGCCACTTGAATTGCCCCTGCACGAGGTGAAACGTATTTTCGCTGACCAACACTGTGCCCGGCTCGGCAGACGATTCCATCCGCGCGGCCAGGGCAATCGCCTCGCCCATTGCCGTGTCTTCGCTGTGCTGGCTGCGTTCGCCGATTTGGGCGACGATCACCTCGCCGCTGTTGATTCCGATGCGCAATTGCAGTTGGACGCCTTGCTGCTCGGCCAGTTGGGCGGCAAAAGCCTGGCTCTCGCGCTGCATCGCCAGCGCGGCCAGGATCGCCCGCTCCGGATCGTCCTCGTGGGCCAGCCGGGCGCCCCAAAAAGCCACCAGGCCGTCACCGCGAAATTGATCGACCTGGCCGCCAAAGCGGTAGACCTCGGCTTCGAGGGTTTGCAGGACGCGGTTCATCAGATCGACCCAGGCTTCGGTGCCCAACTGCTCCAGCAGGTTGGTCGAGCCTTTCACATCGGCGATCAGCACCGTAGCCAGACGGCGTTCGCCTTCCAGCATAGGTATCGACCTCGCCGCCGGGACAGCATCTTGGGCCGTGACCGGCTCTACGTTGTAAACCACCGCCGGTTCGGCGACCGTTGCCGTCCGTTCGGATAGAGGCAGCGGCGCGCCGCAGTGCCCGCAAAACCTGAACGTGTCGGGGTTGGCGAAATTGCAGTTCGCGCACACCGTCTTGAGGCGCGTACCACACATCCCGCAAAAGATCATTTCCAGCGGGCTTTCAAACCCGCAGTTAGGACAGTTCATATTTGATCCACAGAAAACGTAACCGCTCAAGCCAGCTGATTTTTGATCATTTTTCGACAGGATTCAAGATTTTCAGGATTTGACGGCCTTTTATCCTGTCAATCCTGTTTATCCTGTCCACGTTTGAGCGCAAGCCGGACAATGACTGGGAAACAAGCTCGCTTGCCGGGTTTTCAAGGCTTGAATCACTTTTTGATCCATCACCGGAAAAGCGTACCCGTCCAGTTCATCCAGCGTCACCCAGCGCCAGTCGCGCACGGCGACGGCAACCGGATCGCCTTCAGAGCGATATCGGCACTCAAAGGCGTGTAAAGTGAGGCGAAAATGGGTAAAAGCGTGCTGCACGACGATCAATTCATCGCCAACGTCAACCTCGATGCGCAGCTCTTCTCTCAATTCGCGCTTGAGGCACTCGGGCAGCGTCTCGCCGGGATCGAGTTTGCCGCCCGGAAAATCCCACAAGCCGCCCAGTAAGCCGTCGAGCGGGCGCTGGGTGATCAAAACCCGATCCCGATCCCAAATCACCCCGGCGGTGACGATGTGGTGCGGCGTCGGCGCGCGGCACACCGGCGGTGGAAAGGCTTCCGGGTCGGCGGTGGCATAGCCCCGGCATACCTCGCGCAGCGGACAAAGGCCGCAGCGCGGCGCGCGCGGCGCGCAGAGGGTCGCGCCGAGGTCCATCAACGCCTCGTTGAACAGCCCCGCGCGCCCGGCCGGGATCAGCGCTTCGGCCAGCGCCCACAGCCTGTTACGGGTCGCTGCCGCCTGGGGGTCATCGTTGAGGGCAAAGAGACGCGCCAGCACGCGGCGCACGTTGCCGTCGAGCACGGCGGCGTCCCGATCAAAAGCCAGCGACAAGATCGCCCCGCCGGTGTACAGGCCGATGCCGGGCAGCGCGAGCAGCGTCTCGCGGTCGGCGGGAACCTGCCCGCTGTACTGCTCGACCACGATGCGCGCCGCCCGGTGCAGGTTGCGACAGCGCGCGTAATAGCCCAGCCCTTCCCACAGCTTGAGCGCCTCGTCGAGATCGGCCCGGGCCAGCGCCTCGACGGTGGGAAAACGCGCCATCCAGCGCTCGAAATAGGGGATCGCCGTCTGCACCTGGGTTTGCTGGAGCATGATCTCGGAAACCCACACCCGGTACGGGGTGCGATTTTCGCGCCAGGGCAAAGAGCGAAGGTGCGTTTCGGCCCAGGCGAGCAGCCGGGTTTGAATTTGGGCATACGTGGGGTCTGACATAAGCAAAGTATACCACAAAATTTGAGACAGACAATCAGCCGGGGCTGAAAAATGAATGTTGCTCTCACACACATTGACAGAATCCACACTGTGTGGTACAAAAAGACATAGATCACCCCATCTTCCCACAAAAGAATGTGCTATCGAGCGCAGGAGGATTGATGAAAAAAGCAGCCCTACTTGGCCCGATCATCATCACGCTGTTGATCCTGGTGAGCAGTGCGGCGCTGGCCCAAGACCCCACGCTGACGCCGGTCGTGGTCACGGCCACGCCCATTCCTCAGATTGTCGTTGTGACGGCCACGCCCAGTGTGCCGCCTGCGCCCAAGACCTTTTGGAGCGAGTATGGCGACAATATCATCGTCGCGGTTATTGCCTTGGTGTTCGGCGTCATCCTTGCGAAATTCTGGGAGCAGATCTCGACGCAACTGGGAAAACTCGTCGCCGACTGGCTGGGCAAACTCGGCTCCGGCTGGGGATTCCGCCGCCGCTACCTGGCTCACCTGATCGAAGCCTACCGCGCCCTGAACATCCGTGGGCTGCGCAACCTGGCCAAAGTCACCGTCGAGTTGGAGCACATCTATGTCTCACTCAGCACGCGGACGCCGGATGACATCTGGACCCAGACCACACACCCACCCCAAAGCGCCGGCGAGGTGATGAAACAGCATCAACGGCTGGCGATCCTCGGCGGGCCGGGCACGGGCAAGAGCACGCTGCTGGCTTTTCTGACCCTGACCTATGCCCGAGGGCAAGCCCAAGCCCGTCTGGGGCTGAAAGAGAAACGCCTGCCGATCTATGTGCCGCTGCGCCGGCTCAAAGACGTGCTGGACGGCGACAGCGGCAAGCTGCCCGATTACCTCGACCGCTTGTACGCCGAACTGGGGATCACACCCAAACCCGGCTTTTTTGAACATGCGCTGCGCCGGGGGCGCTGCCTGGTGATGCTCGATGGCCTGGATGAAGTCGCCGACGAAACGGAGCGCCGCCAGATGTCCGAGTGGGTGGATCGGCTGGTCGCCGTCTATCCCGAGAACCGCTACATCGTCACCTCGCGCCCGCCGGGCTACGACTCGACGCCGCTGAGCAACGGCTTTGCCGTCCTGCACGTGCAGGACTTTGGGGCGCAGGACATCCGGCAGTTTGCCCGCAACTGGTGCCTGGCCGTCGAAATAGCCGCGCGGGGCGAGGACAATGCCGAGGTGCGCCGGCGGGCGCAGCAGGCAAGCACTGACCTCGTCGCCGCCATCGAGGCCAACGAGGCGATCCGCCGTCTGGCGGTCAACCCGCTGCTGTTGTCGATCATTGCGCTGGTGCATCGCTACCGGGCCACCTTGCCCAAGCGCCGGGTCGACCTCTACGACGAGTGCGTCCAGGTGCTGCTGGGGCACTGGGATGAGGCCAAAGGCCTGGTCAGCACCCTCTCGCCGCGCGAGAAACAGGCCATCCTGCAGCCGCTGGCCTTTGAGATGCACCGTGAAAAACGGCGCGAGATCGCCCGCCGCGAGCTGGTCCAACGCATCGGCGAACTGCTGCCCCGCGTGGGCGGCAAGGCGGAAGACGCGGGCGAATTTGTCGACGAGATCAAGGAGCGCAGCGGCCTGTTGGTCGAAGTGGGGCTGGGACAGTACGGCTGGTCGCACCTGACCTTCCAGGAGTACCTGTGTGCGCAAGAACTGGCCGATGAACCGGCCTTGCAGCCGGTGCTGATGGCAAATCTGGGCGATGAGTGGTGGCAGGAGGCGACCCTGCTCTACGCGGGGATGGCCGATGCGACGCCGGTGGTCGATGCGCTGCTGGACAGAGACGACGCCGACTGCGCTCACCTGCTGCTGGCCGGGCGCTGCGTGGCCGAAGCGGTGCGCGTCGAGCAGCACGCGCGGGAACAGGTGATCCGCCTGCTGCAAGCGCAGTTTGGCCGCTGCGAGGGGCCGTTGTTTTTGCGCATGGGCGAGGTGCTGGCCCAGATCGCCGGCGAGGACAGCGTGGGCTTTTTCCTGGCCATCGCCCGCGACGACCCGCAGCGGCGCGAGGCGGCGCTGTGGGCGTTGGGTGAGATGGCCAGGCAGCAGAATGAGACGTTGCGCGAGCGCGTGATAACGCAGTTGGTCGACGGTGTAAATAAAGAAGGTTCGTCAATAGAGGCTATTGCTGTTTTGTTCAATGTCTGGGGCTCTGAGCACATCATTGAACAATTGCGAGGAAAACTTGATGCTGCCGGATTTGAACGCGCTGAAACGGGGCTGGCTAAGGCACTCGACAAAATGCTGATTCTGATTCCGGCAGGCAAGTTCTTGATGGGTGATAATAAAGAACCCAAGCATGTTGATGAATTTTGCATCGACAAATATCCTGTCACCAACGTGCAGTATAAGCAATTTGTCGATGCGACCAAGCATAACATACCCAGCCATTGGAAAAGTGGCACCTATCCCGAGGGCAAGTCGCTGCATCCGGTGGTCAATGTCTCCTGGCACGACGCCAGCGCCTACGCCAAATGGGCGAGCAAAACACTGCCTACAGAGGCGCAGTGGGAAAAGGCCGCGCGCAGCGCGGATGGCCGCGAGTATCCCTGGGGCGACGGATGGAAAGAGGGCCTGTGCAATACGCACGAATCCGGCATCGGCGGTACGACACCGGTTGGACAATTCTCGCCGGACGGCGACAGCCCCTACGGCTGCGCGGACATGGCCGGCAACGTGTGGGAGTGGACGGACTCGTGGTATGATAAGGAGCAAAGTCGCCGTGTGGTGCGTGGCGGGTCGTGGGGCCACGATCTAGGCCACGCTCGCTGCGCCGCCCGCCGCGGGAGCTCCCCAGACTACTCGTTCAGCCGCAACGGGTTTCGGTGCGTCTCCCCCATCTCCATTTCTGGTTCCTGAATTCTGTTTTTCTGGGTTCTGGGCGCAGCAAGTAGGGGCGAAGCATCCCTTGTGCGTGGTTCGTTGACCTGTAGTGAAGCATGATAGAACCTGGCTCAATCAGCAAGCTCTGTCTGGGGATGCTTCGCCCCTACTTTGTCTTTTCCCCCGCCGGGAGTATAATATGCCGCAGCCTCGTACCTCGCCAATCCTTACTGTGTTTCCACTGACAAAGGAGGCCGGCATGAAACGTGTGGTCAGCATCAGCATTGGCAGCAGCAAGCGCGATCACCGCGTGCAAGTCGAATTATTGGGCCAGCCGGTGCAGATCGAGCGCGTCGGCACCGACGGCGACATCGCCAAAGCAGCCCAATTGTATGCCGAACTGGACGGCCAGGTCGATGCCTTTGGCGTCGGCGGGACGGATGTGGGCCTGCGCGTGGCCGGCCGGTACTATTCTTTTCCGCAGATGCAGCGCATGGTCGCCGGGGCGAAACGCACGCCGGTGGTCGATGGCGGCGGCCTCAAGCACACCCTGGAACGCCGGGCCATGCAATTTGTCGAGCAGCACATCGGCGAGCATATCTCGCCCAAAACCTGCCTGGCCACTTCGGCCATCGACCGCTACGGGCTGGCCCAATCGGCCTTTGAGGCCGGCTATCGGGTCGTCATCGGCGACCTGATGTTCAGCCTCGGCCTGCCCTTTCCTTTGCACTCGCTCAAAACCGTGCGCGTGCTGGCGCGCGTCCTGATGCCGGTTTTCACCCGCCTGCCCTTTGAATGGATTTACCCCACCGGCGACAAGCAATCCGAGGTAACGCCCAAATGGATCAAATATTATCGCTGGGCGTCGGTGATTGCCGGAGATTTCCACTATGTCAAGCGCCACATGCCGGAGGGGATGGATGGCAAGGTGGTCGTCACCAACACCACCACCCCGGACGACGTGCAGTTTTTACGCCGGCGCGGGATCGCCTACCTCGTCACCACCACACCCCGTTTTGAGGGCCGCTCCTTTGGCACCAACGTGATGGAAGCCACACTGGTCGCGCTGGCCGGCCGGGGCCGCCCGCTGACCGAGCAAGAAATCCAGGAGATGCTCGTGCAGCTCGATTACACGCCAACGATCGAAAAATTGGAGGGGGAACGATGATGCTCGATGCCATTGTCACCGCCGGGGGCGATCCCGCCCGCGACGCGGACCTGCTGGCCTATGCCGCCGATGCGATGGGTCGCGCCGCGCCGCGCAAGGCCCTGATCGAGGTGGGCGGCAAGACCCTGCTGGCGCACGTCGTCGATGCCCTGCGCGGCTCGGACCGGGTGCGGCGCGTGGTCGTCGTCGGGCTTGGGCCGGAGCACCGCCCTTCGTTCGGCCCGGACGTGACTTTTTTGCCCGATACAGGCAGTATGCTTGGCAACGGCAAGGCCGGCGTCGAATACCTCCAGTCGACCGGCGAAATCAGCGAGCGCTTGATCGCCGCATCCTCCGACGTACCCTTGATCACCCCGCAGATCGTCGACGGGATGCTCGATCAGTGCCTGGCCTACGACGCAGATTTTTGCTACAACATTGTCGAGCAAAGCGTGATGGAGCGCGCTTTTCCCGGCTCCGGGCGGACCTTTGTCCCCATCGAGGGCAAGCGTTATGCCGGCGGCGACATCAACGTGGTGCGCACGGCAGTCGTCGAGGGCAATCTGGGCAAACTGGACGAGATCATCGGCCAGCGCAAGTCGTTCTGGCGGCAGCTCAGCTTTGTCGGGCTGGACACGGTGTTCCTCTTTATGATCCGCCGCCTGACCATCGCCCAGGTCGAGCGGCGCGTCGAAAAGGTGCTCGAATTCACCGGCAAGGTGGTGATCAGCCCCTATGCCGAACTGGCCATGGATGTGGACAAACCGCACCACCTCGACGTGGTGCGCGCGGCATACGCCGCGGCCAATGCCGCGGCCAATGCCGCGGCAAATGCCGATCAGCAAGAGACGTTTGCCCGGTGATCGATTGGCTGCGCCGCCTGAACGGGCTGGATCGCTCGCTGAGCGAACGGCTGACTCTGCCGCTCACCTCGCCCTGGCGCTGGCTGCCGGCCGCCGGCGCACACCTTGGCGACGGGCTGTTCTGGCTTGCCGTGGGCGGATTTTTATTGGCCTTTGGCGCCCCTTTTATACGCGGGATCACGCTGAACGCATTGGCGGCGGTGCTGCTTTCCAACGGCCTCTCGACGCTGGTCAAGTATACGGTGCGCCGCCGCCGCCCGCAAGAACTGACCCAGTTTTACACCAGCAAGCACGACCGCTACTCGTTCCCTTCGGGCCACGCCACCAGAATGGCGGCCATCGCTGTCATCGTCAGTGCGTGGGCGCCTCCACTGACTCTACCCGCCTGGGCGCTGGCGCTGCTGGTCGCCTTGTGCCGCGTGCTGGTCGGCGTGCATTACCTGAGCGACGTGATCGCCGGGCTGGCCATCGGCGCGGCGGGGGCGACTGTTGTCTTGAGGATTGCTTTATAGCCGGTAACTGCTCAACCTGCCTGGTCTCGATACGCCGCCGAAAAAGCGCGGCGGCTACTCGACCAACGCTTATACCTTGCGGCCGGGCAGTTGCTATTACACAAGGAGGATCGATGCCGCTCAACCGCGAACGCCTGGTCAACACCTTGATCGAACTCGTCCAAATCGACAGCCCCTCCGGGCAAGAAGCCGAAATCAGCGCTGAATTGGCCCGCCGGCTGCGCGCGCTGGCCCTGGACGTCACCGTCGACGCGGCGGGCAATGTGCTGGCCCGCTGGGAGGCCGGCGGCCCGTACACCCTGCTCAGCGCGCACATGGACACCGTGCCCGGCGCGGGCATCAAACCCGTCGTCGCCGACGGCGTCATGCGCAGCGACGGCGCGACCATCCTGGGCAGCGATGACAAATCCGGCATTGCCGTGATCCTGGAAGCGCTGGCCCTGCTGCACGAACAGGGCCGCCACCCCGCGCTGGAGGTCGCCTTTTCGACCAGCGAAGAGACCGGCCTGCTGGGCGCCAAAGCGATCGATCCGGCCTGGCCGCGCGCGCGCGAAGCGCTGGTGTT
>JAFGEY010000324.1 GCA_016931365.1 Anaerolineae bacterium | reverse complement strand
GGCTTTTCAGACAACTCGATATACAGAGAATCCGTCTCCGGATAGTAATAAAACTTCACAAGTACCTGCTCTTCAAAGTAGCGAGTTGTTTTCATGGTTCTCACTAATATTACAACGAGACTTTGCTCACAGCCCTGTTCACGGGGCGTACCAGAGCACCGACAATCGCCTAGATCGCCCCCGAGATGGGGGCTACAAGCACCTATTGAGCGCTTTTCTCGTTCCCACGCTTTTGCGTGGGAATGAGAAGCAGAATACGCCGTATTACCTGGTCAGATAGGCCGCCGTCTCGGCCAAGCGGGTGGCGTAGCCCATCTCGTTGTCGTACCAGGCGGCCACCGAGACCAGCGTGCCGTCGAGCACCTGCACCAACGGCAGGTCGATGATGGATGAATGCGGGTCGCCGAGGACGCGCGCCGAAGCCCACTCTTCGTCAAACACGCCCATCACGCCCTTGAGCGGAGGATTCGCCGCCGCCTGACGATAGGCATTTTGCACTTCCTCGACGGTCGCGGCCCGCCCAAGGTTGACGTTGACTTCGGCAATGCTGCCGGTGCGCGTCGGCACGCGGTAGGCTTTGCCGGTGATCTTGAGATCCTTCCAAATGAACTGCAAGGCTTTGGCTGCGCCGGAGGAGGAGGGGATGATGTTTTCGGCCGCCGCCCACGAGTCGCGCCGGTCGCGCATGGGCTGGTCGGTCAGCGACTGGGTGTTGGTGTAAGCATGAACGGTGGAAAAAAAGCCGCTCTTGATGCCCCAGTTCTCGATCATGACCTTGACCACCGGGGCCAGAGCGTTCGTAGTACAACTGGCCATGCTGATGATGCGGTGTGTGTCGGGGTTGAACTGCTCCAGGTTGATCCCCGGCAGGAGGACGGCGTCGCAGTCCTGCAAACTCTTGCTGGGCGCGCTGACCAACACTCGCCTGGCGCCCCGGTCGAGGTGCGCTTGCGCGCCGGCCCGCACCGTAGCCCGGCCGGTGCAGTCAATGACCAGATCCACCCCCAGGGCGGCCCAATCGGGCAAAGCCTGGGTCGAATCAAAGAAGAGGATCTCCCGCCCGCCGATGGTGAACCCCTGGCCGGTGGCCTTGACCGCCTCGTGCCAGAGGCCATAGTTGGAGTCAGCCTCAAACAACGCAGCCAGGGTCTTGGCGTCTTTGATATCCGAGATAGAAATGGGGGTCCACAGTCCCCCCTTTAGCGCCGCCTTGAGCGCCGAGCGGCCAATGCGGCCGAAGCCGTGAATGGCAATTCTTCCCACAGTAACCTCCTCTTGATCGTATCGGATTCACTGAAAAAATTAAACGCAAAGGCGGCCAACCAACGGTTGGAGCGTCAAGGCGCACGGTTTGATGCAAATGAGCACTGCTTTGACGGCTTTTTCTGCGGCCTGCTGAGCGTCAAAACACAGGTCTTCAAGATAAATTTCGGGGACATATTGAACGCTTCTGGCTTTTGCCAGGCTGCTTCTGGCCCGGTTTAACCATTCGCGTGGGTCATCGGGCGAAAAACGCTCAACGGGCATACAACACTTTCCCCTCTCGCAGGGCCGGTTCGATCACCACTGCAAACGAGTGCTTGTATCGTTCAATGTCTTCCGGCGTGACGACCAGGACATCTACGGCCTGTGCTACGCCCCAAAGCCGCGTATAGATAGCCTGAGCCAACCGCCGCCGATGGATGCCCGATTTGACCACCAGCAAATCTATATCACTGTCTGGCCCTGCTTCGTCGCGAGCGGCCGAGCCAAAAAGGATGATCTGTTCTGGCTGTGCAACATCAACAATTCGCCGGACGATTTCATTCAAGATTTGTTGTTTTGCTTGCGTAACCATACTCACCGCCGTACCCCGGCTCGTTTTCTCGCTCCCACGCTCCTGCGTGGGAGCGAGAAAGCTATTTGCGTCCCAACACCTCTTCCACCGCCAGCTTGTGACGCGCCTTTTGCGCGCGCCGGTCGGGGTTGGTCAGTTCCAGCGCCTCTTTGGGACACCACTTGACGCACTGCGGGCCTTCTTCCACATCTTCGCACTGGTTACAAATCTCAGCCAGCTTGCTTTCCGGATTGATCGAGATCGCGCCAAAGTCGCAGGCCTCGATGCACCAGGCGCAGCCGTCGCACAGGTTCGTGTCGATGTGGATGATGCCGGTCAGCGGGTCCTGGGTCAAGGCGTCGCGCGGGCAGGCGATGACGCATGGCGCATCTTCACAAGTGCGGCACGACACTGCCGTGATCAACACTTCTTCGGCGCGCACGGTGCGGATGCGGCTGCGATAGGTGTTAAACTCGCCGGTCTTGGTGTACGAGCAGATGTATTCACAAATCTGGCAGCCCACACACTTGGCGGGGTCGCAGGTGATATATTGATATTTAGACGTAGATGTAGGCATATTTACACTCCAATCTCTTCGGCCACGTCGGGCATGCCCAACTCGATCAGCTTACTCTTGGGGATCAGCCCCTCCTGGGTCCAGCCTTTGGCCTCGTAATAAATGTTTTTGAGATACGCCAGCTCTTCTTCAGAGACGCAGTGTCCCGCCGACGCGCCTTCGGTGAACTTTTCGTGCATCCACCGCCAGGGCAATGTGTCATCGGCGCACGTCCAGCCTTCGCGGATGTTGAACGCCTTTTTGATCGTGTGCGCCCGCTCGCCGATCAGGTCCACGTCTGCGTATTCGAAATTCCAGCCGGTGGTGGCGTTGATCAATTTGGCGATGGTCGGCCAGGCCCCGGCGCGGTCGGCCTTGCCGGTAAAGCAGCGGCGAATGAACTTGCACAGCGGTAAAGTATCGTAAACTGCCGCATATTCTTCATTTTCTTTGGCTACCCGGCCGCGTGTCTCGTCTACCGTAAAACGGTTGGTCTCACCCTGGATGTCGGGGTCGTAGGCCGCCGAACGGTTATGGCAGCCGCCGCGCGTGCCGGCCGCCAGGCCCACGGCAAAGGTCTTGAGCGCGCGGGCGTCATAGCCGGGGTTTTCCAGGCCCTTGATCTGCATGGCCCACTTCCAGGTTTCGCTGCCCCGCTCGATGTCCACCTTGGCGCTGGCCTTGCGCGTGCCCTCGGCCAACAGATCGCCGATGCCCTCGCGGTCGCGGATCAGCTCGGCCAGAGTGACGCCGGCCTCGGCATTGCCGAAGTTGGGTTCAAAGCCCTGCGGGTACTTGGCGCACGTGAAATCTTCTTTTTTGAAAATGCCTTTTTCAAAGGTTTCCATCGTCCAGGAGATGGTCACGCCCATGCTCATGGCGTCCATGCCGCCGCGGTCGGCGACGTCGATCATCTTGATCGCCGCCTGCAGGTCGCTGATCCCGCAGTTGGGGGCCACCGCAAACAGGCACTCGTACTCGATGCCGGTCATCGCCCCAGCATAGGGGCCGTCTTTGGCGCGACTCATCTGCTCGCAGGCGATGGGGCACTGGGCGCAGGCGATGGTCTTGACCTTGAAATTTTCATGCAGGTACTCGCCGCTGACGATCTCTGCGTGCTCAAAGACGCCCTGCTGATAGTTGCGCGTGGGCAGCAGGCCGATGCGGTTCATGTTGAGCACGTTGGACACCGTACCCAGGATGCGGTACTTTTGAGTGTGCGGCCCCTGGGCGGCGTCGGTGATGTTGAACGAAAGTTCAAGCAGCGTTTTGGGATCGGCAACAACGACACCGTGCGTGCCACGAATGGACAGGGCCTTGAGTTTTTTGCTGCCCCACACCGCGCCGTGGCCGGTGCGGCCGGCCTGCCGTCCGTCGTTGGTGACGTTGGCAAAACGCACCAGTTTTTCGCCGGCCGGTCCGATGGTAGCCGAACGCACCTGATCGTCGGCCAACTCTTCGCGGATAGCCTCCTCGGTCTCGTATGTGCCCATGCCCACCAGGTGAGCGGCCGGGCGAAATTCGACCCGCTCGTCGTCGATCAACACATTCACCCATTCTGCACTAGCCCCGTGGATGACGATACCGTCCCACCCGGCGCGCTTGAGGGCAATGGCGAACCAGCTCCCTGACAGGCTGTCACCGATCATGCCGGTGAGAGGAGATTTGGAGGCCAGTCCCCACTTGCCGCCCACCGGCACCGGCGTGCCGGCAAACAGCCCGCCGCCGATACAGATTGGGTTATCGGGCGAAAGCGGATCGCAGCCGGGCTTGATGTTTTCCCAGCACAGGCGGGTGGCCATAGCCACCCCGCCGATGTAAATCTTGTACCAATCTTCTTTTTTAGGTTCCACCCACGTTTTGCGCGTGGTCAGGTCAATGTGCAAGATTTTTCCGCTATACCCATACATAGTTTATCCTCCTGCTGACATGGACATCAGAACAATTTTGTCGCCATCGTTGATTGGATCGTCCATCTGATCGCGACGGACCATTCGCTTGCCGTCGATGTTAAAGATATTAGGAGATTGCAGATCTGTCGCTCCCGGCTGGATGACATAGCCGATCATTTTCGGATAGGCCTCACTCAAAAACCGTGCCAGGTCGCGAAAGGTTATGCCATCAGGCAATTCAAGATCCTCGGCCTTTTTTTGTGTGACCAACCTGGACACGCCCAGGTATTCGATGTGAACCTTCATTCAACTCCCTCAGACAAATACAAGGTGCAATGCTTCTGCCAAAAGCAAACTCGCAGCACAGGCCCTTGGGGTCTGTTTTCGACATTGAAAGTCGCCCTTCCTAGTGGGACATGCTACGAGTTACCGGATATTCACATTATACTAGAACTGATTCGAGTTGCCAAATCAGTGGAGACTGGTGCTGCACTCGAGACAAAATACGTTGCCGAACATTTATACTACTGTCACGCACTTGCAGTTGCCAATCTGGTCGTTTTGTGTTACATTCATGGTGAACGTTCAGAGGTTATGATTCACTATTGGGGGGGCTTAGGAGCCCACAATGAAGGTTTTCCTGGTCGATGATAATCCGGTCGCGCTGACGATGCTCAGCCATGCGCTCAACAACGCAGGCTACGAGACATCCACCGCCACCAGTGGGCTCGAAGCCCTGAAACAAATCCCTGCCGAACGCCCGGATGTTGTTATTCTGGACATTATGATGCCAGAAATGGACGGATTTGAAACCGCCCGCCAGCTTGGGGCAAACCCGGCGACCCGGCGCATTCCCATCCTCGTCCTGACCGCCAAAGATCAAGTCGAGGACAAGATCAGAGGGCTCGATGCCGGAGCCGACGATTATGTGGTCAAACCGATCACGCCGGCCGAACTGGTCGCGCGCGTGCGCGCACTGATCCGGCGCACCGAAATCTATGCTGAAGCTGAACATGGCGAACGCGGACAGGCATTCACATTTCTGGGCGTCAAAGGAGGCGTTGGCACCTCGACCCTGGCTGTCAACGTGGCCCTTGCCCTGGCTCAAAATCAAAAAAAGGTCATCCTGGCTGACCTGAATCCCTGGGCCAGCACCATCGACATTCAACTGGGTTTGCGCTCACGGTCCAGCCTGATCACACTGGCCAACAAGGCTCCACACGAGATCACCCAGCGAATGGTGGAAGGATGTCTGGAACATTATATAGGCGGACTTGAGGTGCTTGCCGCAGGCCATCACACTGCAGAACAGATCGTCGCACTCTCGCCGGAACAAATCACGATGCTCGTCGCACACCTGGAGGCGATGAGTGACATCGTGGTCGTTGATGCCGGGCAGGGACTCGCGCCCACTGCGCTCAAGATGATGCAATGCAGCCAATTCACGGCCCTGGTGTTCGAACCGGATGCCATTGCCGTGTCGTTGCTGCGTGAGATGTTGCCCCGGCTGGAAAAGGCCGCCCTGGTCGATGAGCGATTGAACCTGATCTTGATCGATCACCACGGGACGAACACAGCGCTGGCGCCTTCCGAAATCGCCGAACGGGTAAGTCATCCCGTGCGGGCGTCCTTTGCGCCCGCGGCCGAGATATTGAGGCGCGCAGCCAGAGCCGGCGAACCGGTATTGATCAACCAGCCGGATACCACCATTGCCGGCCAGTTGCGTGAGTTTGCCCTGTCTATCGTCCAACACCAGACGTCGCGCGTGCCGTCGATGCAAATTTGAATGATCAACGGGCTGCGCGGCAACCCATGATCCGGCAAAGAGGTTTTGTCAAAACACGAGATGAACGCAAATGCATTGCTCTCCCGCGCCACGGATCTGATTCTCCGCGCGCGTCACATCACAGTGCTAACCGGCGCTGGCATCAGCACACCTTCCGGCATCCCCGACTTTCGCAGCGTCGGCTCGGGTCTGTGGAATAAGGTCAATCCTTTTCTCGTCGCCTCCATTCACGGCTTTCGCATTCAGCCGCAGTCATTTTTCGACTGGATTCGCCCACTGGCAAACAAACTGATCCAGGCGGTCCCCAACCCGGCCCACATTGCCCTGGCCCAGTTGGAAAAAATGGGGTCGGTCAAGGCGGTGATCACGCAAAACATCGATGCGCTGCACCAAAAAGCAGGCTCCCAAAACGTCATCGAAGTCCACGGCCACATTCGTCAAGCGACGTGCGTGCAGTGCTATCACAGTGTGCCCATCGATTCGATCCTGGAGCGATTTTTACACGAGCGCGGCGTCCCTCGCTGTGAACGGTGCGGCGGCGTGCTCAAACCCAATGTGATCCTGTTTGGCGAGCAATTGCCGGTGGCGCAAGTCAACGCCGCGTTGCGCGAGGCGCGCACCTGTGACCTGATGCTGGTTGCAGGCACATCGCTGACCGTGGCTCCGGTGGCCGATCTGCCACTCATTGCCCGCGAGAACGGCGCCGATGTGATCGTGATCAACAAAGAGCCGACCCCCTTTGACAAACAGGCCACCCTCGTCATTCACGAGGACCTGGTTCTTGCGCTGCCCGGCATCGTCGCCCAAATCGGTAAACGCAGGTTACACCTGGGAACATAGTTGATCCTAGTTCCACTTTTATCATCTCCAATATCTACTGACCCATCAGAAAGGATGCGCTATGCCTGAACATCAAGTATTGGCCATCATCTTGGGGGGCGGAGCCGGATCTCGGCTATACCCATTGACCCGCGAGCGGGCCAAACCCGCAGTGCCATTGGGGGGACGGTACCGGCTGGTCGATATTCCCATCAGCAACTGCCTCAACTCGGGCATCAATCGGATGTTTGTACTCACCCAATACCTCTCAGCTTCGCTAAATCGGCACATCTCGCAAACCTACAACAATATGGGACTGTTCAATCGCGGCTGGGTGCAGGTTTTAGCCGCCGAACAGTCGCCGGGTGTATCCGTTGAAGAAGCGTGGTATCAGGGCACTGCCGACGCGGTGCGCAAACAACTACGCGAACTCGAATCGGTGGGCGCCGATGAGTTCTTGATCCTTTCCGGCGATCACCTGTACCGGATGGATTACCAGGACTTTTTGCGCCGCCATCGCGATTCACACGCCGACGTGACCATTGCCGTACAGCCCGTCAGTGCAGAAGAAGCGCCCCGGTTGGGAATTCTTGCCGTCAACCAGGAAGGACAGATCACCAACTTTGACGAAAAACAATCCGACCCGGTCAAACTTGAAGCCTTTAAATTCACAAACACTTCCGACAAACCGTTTCTGGCCTCGATGGGCATCTATATTTTCAACCGTCAGGTGATGTTTGACCTGCTCAATACAAGCCCCGAATCCGACTTTGGCAAACACATCATCCCCGAAGCGATCCGCCGCTACCGGGTAATGAGCTTTATCTTTGAAGGGTTCTGGGCCGACATCGGAACTATTCGCTCGTTCTATGACATAAACTTGCTGCTTACCGTGCCCGGACAGCCTTTCAGCTTTTACGACGAAAATCATCCCATCTATACCCACCCGCGATCTCTGCCGCCCACCCGTGTCGACGATTGCCAGATCGAACACGTACTGATCTCGGAGGGATGCAAATTCCGCAAAGCAATGATCAACAATTCAGTGATTGGCGTGCGCAGTTCCATCGGCCCGGACACACGCCTGGTGCGTACGTTGATGATGGGCGCCGACTATTACGACAACGACGATCTCTGCGATCCGAGCGGCTTCTGCCACGAAATTCCCCTGGGCATCGGGCCGGGGTGCAACATCGAAGGCGCGATCCTCGACAAGAATGTGCGCATCGGCAAGAACGTGGTCATTCGCCCCCACCAACCCGATGAGAATCAAATCTACCCTCCCGGCGCGTCGCCGGGCAAAGAGTTGTACGTCATCCGCGATGGCATTGTGGTCGTTCCCAAAAACACCGAACTCCCTGACGGGATCGTCATCTGATGTACTTTGCCTTTTGACCGGTCATGTGTTAAAATCGCCCTTCTTGATCCGGCCAAGCCGGCAACTCTGATTTTGGGGAGTCACGCTCAACCATGCGAACTAGACTGATTTCGTGGGCCACAATGGCGCTCACCTTCTGCGTCATCTTTGCTATTGCCGCCTGCCAGCCCCAACAAGTCACGGTCGAAAAAGTGGTGACCCGCGAGATCACCAGGCCCGTCGAAAAGACGGTGGTGGTCGAAAAATCGATCCAGGTCGAAAAGACGGTGGTTGTCACCGCGCTCAAGACCGTCCAGGTGGTCGTCACTTCGACGCCCTCACCGGTTCCCGAAGGTGGGTTCATCACCCGCGCCATTTTCGGCGACGCCAAGACGATGAACCCGCTCTTTGCTGCCGATCCATCCTCGCGCGCACTGTGTGAGTTAATGTTCGAAGGCCTGCTGGCGGTCAATCCCTTCACCGGGGTGCTGGAGCCGCACCTGGCGCAAGGGTGGACCGCTTCCGGGGACGGCCTTACCTACACCTTTGCCATCCGGCAGGGATTGCTGTGGTCGGACGGTGAGCCGATCACCGCGCACGATTTTTATTTCACCTACCAGGCCCTGTTAAGCAACAAACTGGATACCCCGCACAACAAACTGGTTGACAACGTCGCGTCCATCCAGGTGCTCGACAATCACACCGTCGCTGTGACCTTTAACAAACTCTATTGTGCCAACCTGGAAGCGCTGACCCTGGCCTGGCTACCTGCACATTTTTTTGTCGGCAGCGACCTCGCCCAGATCGAGACATTTGACTTTGCCCAACTCGCCGATCACGAGTTCAACAGTTGGCCGGCCGTGGTCAGCGGGCCGTTCATCCTCCAGGAATGGAAACGCGGCGAGCGCATCGTCCAGATGCGCAACGAACGCTACTGGCAGGGCGCACCGCACCTCGAAGGGATCGTCACCGAGGTTTTGGAAGGGCAAGCTGCTCTGGTCGGACGACTCAAATCGCAGCAAATTGACATCGGCGCCGACCTTGAACCGCATTACTTGCCTGCACTGGAGATGGAGCCGCCGCTCAATGTGTTCAAGTTTTTGAGCGACGGGTACGATTTTATCGGTTTGCAGTTGGGCAATCCCGCCGACCCGCAGCCGCGCGTCAACGCCGACGGCACACCCAACCAGAACCACGGCCAACATCCTATCTTGAGCGATGTCCGCGTCCGTTACGCCATCGCCCACGCCCTCGACCGCAACGCAATCATCAACGCCGCCTACGCCGGGCAGGCGATTCCACTGAATACCAACGTCCTGCCGACGGTCAGTTGGGCCTACAACACCGACGTGAGTCCGCGCGAATACGATCGGCAACGAGCCATAGCGTTGTTAGAAGAAGCCGGGTGGCAGATAGGTGCTTCCGGGGTGCGGGTCAAAGCCGGGCGGGCGTTCAGGCTCAAGCTGTACACCAATACAGGAAACGCGGCGCGGGAAACGATCGCCTCTCAGGTGCAGTCGCAACTGCGCGAGGTGGGCATCGACGTCGAGGTGGTGCTTGAACCGTGGGAATATTTTTTGGACGTGTTATTCGAACAAACTTTTGATCTGGTCGTGATCGGTTGGTCCAACCTGGGCATCGATCCGGACGACATTGACCTGTGGAGCGCTGGAACCGACCTGCCGGGTCGGGGTCGCAACTTTTGCTCCTACGTCAACCCGGAGCTGGAAGCCAACCTGGCCCAGGCGAGAGCCTTGCCCGGTTGCAATCAGGATGCGCGGGCGGCACTTTACAAGAGCATTCAGGCCCAGCTTGCCCAGGATCAGCCTTACGTCTGGCTCGATGTGCCGCGCAAGTTAGTGATTGTCAACAGTCGTATTGGAGGCGTCAATCCAGGGCCGTGGAGTGTCTGGCATCACGTGCATGAGTGGTACATTAAGCAATGAGCGCCTGCCCCACAAGATACTTGGCCTTTATGTAAGGCTCTTGTGGACGGCAAAACCGGCGGATGAAATACATCCACATTCAGTTCCGACTCTTTTGGGTTAGGAGAGGTAAAATGCGCAAACAAAACATCTTGGGGGGTATGGTATCATTTTTGATGATCAGTCTCCTGGTTTTGGGATGTAGCCCGCCGACAAAAGATGCCCAGGCTACATCCGACGCTGGCAGCGTTGAGGGCTTTCCGGTCAAGGACCCGGCCAATCCGTTTGCTCTGGATGAAAAGGGTATGGTGACGCTGCGCATCGATCAGCCGAGCGAGATCGCCGTGCAGCGAGATGGGGGCGAGCCGTTGTTCAAACTCCTCATCAAGGCGGGGGGCGTGACCGAAGCGGAAGTCAAAATGACAGTACAGACGATCACCCCGGAACTGCCGGAAGACCTGGCCGCGAGTTACGTGCCGGTCGGCCAATATGCCCTGGAAATGCATGTGGTTGGGGACACAGGCTATGGGTTTAGCCTCAGGCCCAAGATCGAATTCTATTTCAATGACGAAGAAATTGCTGCCGCCAAGAGCCAGGGCGCAGCGCTGGACACGCTCAAAGGCAACCTGTTCATTTTGTACATGGAGCAGCGCGCCGGCAAGTGGGTGCCGCAAAAGAGTGTGTCGCTCGACGAAGCAGCGGCCAAGATCACCGTCAGCAACATCGCCGGCACGGGCGCGTGGTGGCTGGTGGCCGTCAAGACCCCGTAAAATAAGAGTAATTGCTCAGCCTGCGCTGGTCGAGTAGGCCTCACCGCGTTTTTGAGGCCGTATCGAGACCCAGCAGGCTTGTCGCAAGTACTTT
>JAFGEY010000323.1 GCA_016931365.1 Anaerolineae bacterium | reverse complement strand
CGGCCAGGCGGTTGATCTCTTCCTTCAACTCGATGATGCGCTGTTCGCGTCCGACCATAATCTCGTTGAATAACCGCAGTTCCAATTCGGCCCGTTTGCGTTCGGTGATGTCCATATTGATTCCAATCGCTCGTACCGCCTTGCCATGCGCATCATACGTGATGGACGCTTCACCGCGAATATAATGGATGCTGCCATCGGGCAACACGATACGATATTCATCTCTATAGTATTTTTCACCGTGGAGCGTGGCGAGCATCGTCTGCGCCACCCGTTCTACATCTTCAGGATGCACGCGCTGCAGAAAAGTCATTTGGTTGCGCGGGTGATCATCTGGGGTAAAACCAAACAGCATACACAGGGTCTCGTCCCACAGCGCGTGGTCGTTTTTGATGTCCCAGTCCCAAATGCCGATATTGGCCGCGCGCGTCGCCAGTTTCAGCCGCTCGGACGTTTGCGCCAGCTCGGCGGTGCGCTGCGCGATGCGTTCTTCCAGTTCCTCGTTGAGCCGCTGGATTTCCGCCTCAGCCCGTTTGCGTTCGGTGACGTCGTAGCCGATCCCTACCAAGCCGATCACCTGCCCGGCGCTGTCGTGCATTGGCACCTTGGATGTCGACTGCCAGCCGAGAACGACGCCATCGCGGATGATTGGCCCTTCGTAGTCAATGAGCGGTTGCCCGGATTCGATAACGTGCTGGTCGTGGGCGTGAAATCCTTCTGCCAGTTCGCGCGGATACAGGTCGAAATCGGTTTTGCCAAGCACCTCGGCTTCTGAGGCGGCGCCAATATTGCGCACGTCGATGGCATTCGCCAAAGTCTTACGCCCGGCAAGGTCCTTGACGTACACCGCAACGGGCAAATGATCGACCAGCGTGCGCAGCAGCGCCCGTTCGGCAGCGAGCGCCTCCTCAGTCCGTTTTTGGTCTTCGATCACGTTCAACAGCGCCCGGCGCGCCTCATTTGCCTGCTCCAGCGCTTCGCGGAGGGCTGCCTCAGCCTGCTTACGTTCGGCCAGCTCTTGCTGCGCCAGGTCGTATAGCCGCCGGTTCTCGCGGCGCAGGCGCTGCCGTTCGAGCAGGTCTTGCACCTTGGCGAGCACGGCATCCACGTCCAGCGGTTTGGTCACGTAGACGTCGGCGCCCTCGTTCAACGCGCGTATGGCCGTCTCCAGCGAGGCATAGCCGGTCGCGAGGACCAACGCAATGTCCGGGTACAAACGCCGGAATGGCACGAGCAGTTCGACCCCTTCTATATCAGGCAAGCGCAGGTCGAGCAAGGCCAGATCGACAGGTTGGCGCGCCGCTTTTTCCAGCGCTTCCTGGCCGCTGGCCGCCGTACTAACCTGATAGCCGTTTTTCTCGAAAATCAGGGTTAGCGTCCGCCGCGTGCTGGCGTCGTCGTCTACAACCAGAATATGGGGAACTTCATCACTTGTGTTCATAGAGTCAACCTTGTTTCTTGGTGACAACTTTCTGCACCAGTTCCAGCAGACTGTCGATATCCAACGGCTTGGACAGACAGGTATAGGCATCGCCGTTGCTGGCTAACTCGGACAGGTCGTGTATGCCCCGTGGGAAGACCGTGAAGACGATAGCCACCGCCTGCGGGCAAATCGCTTTAAGCTCCATATAGACTTCCAACCCGTTGAACGCCGGTAATCTGAGATCGACCAACACAACGTCGAACTCATGATCACGCACTTGGGCGATGGCTTCCTCGCGGCTGCGCGCCAGGCAGACACGATAGCCGTGCTGTGTCAAAATGCTGTATAACGTCGTCTGGGCGGCCGGGTCGTCATCGGCAATCAGGATCAGCCCGCCCTGCCGGATCTCCTGCGCCTGCTTGATCAACACGATCACCTCGTCGATGCTGACCGGCTTGTCGAGCAGGGCAAAAGCGCCTTCGGTCAGTGCATCCTGGAGCAAGTCTTCGAGGGCAAAGCCGGTCATCATGGTCACGACCGCTTCAGGGCGTATAGCCTTGATTTGTTTGAGCGCATGGACGCCATCGAGCACCGGCATGCGGACGTCCATTAAGATCATATCGAACGGCCGGTCGCGCACACGTTCGACGGCCTCGGCGCCGTCGGCGGCGGTTTCGACGGCATAACCTATGCGCTCGAAGATCATAGCCATCGTGCGGCGCAGACCGGAATCATCATCAACGATCAGGATAGATGTTTGTGCAGGAATATGGGTCATCGGTACCTCCTGGAAAATCAACCGCTAATCTCGTTAATCTACGCGAATGTCGACATTAGTCAAAGTAGCCTAGGGCTTTGTCATTCTCGTCACAGTTCCCCGATTCTGCTTCGAGCGGATCGTCAGATCCGCGTTTTGTGCCTAAAGCGGGGAACTGGCGTTCCCCTCGAAGCGAGAATGATAAAGCCCTAAAGTAGCCTAGGGCCTTGTGCCTGTTTTGAGCGCCAAAAACACGCCTACAAGGGGCTAGGCTACGACTGCCCAACTTATTTGAAATACCCCTTAAGGATTTAGCCTCTCAGCGTCTTGGCGTCTTGGCGTTGATATTTTCATCGCTCATGCCGGCAACGGGCAAGTAGATGCCGAACGTCGTCCCCTCTCCGGGAACGCTGGTAACGGCGATACCGCCGCCGTTGGCCTGGATGAGTAACTTGACCAGGGCCAGCCCCAGACCGATGCCCGTGGCTTTCGTCGTGAAGAGCGGCTCGAAGACGTGCTCCAGGTTTTCGGGCGGGATACCGATGCCGGTATCACCGATCGAGACGACGATCCACCCGGCATTGGCGTCTGCGGCGTGCTCGGGGATGAACCCCGGCGGCGCGATCTCCGGCAACGCCGCGCGTTGTTCCGCCCGCACCGACAATTGCCCGCCCTCCGGCATGGCCTGGATCGCGTTCAGGAGCAGGTTGCCAAACATCTGTTCGAGGTGGGTAGCATCGGCAATGACGGGAGAAAGATCGCCATCAACGTGAATCTCAAGCTGCACGGTGGGCGGCGGTTGAAGGCGCTGCACCATGCACTCGACCAGTGGCCCGACTTCGAGCAAATGCCGCTGTGGGCGTTGCGGGCGCGCAAAATTGAGCAGGCTCGTGATAACGCGATCTGAGGTAGCTACCTCTTGATTCAGGATATCGATCGCTTCCTCAAGCGTCTCGTCGGATGAACCGCGGAGCATGTTGATCAAATAAACGGCGTTTCTGATGGCGCCGAGTGGCGTGCGCAGTTCATGGGCGATGCTGCCGGCGATTTGCCCCAACGTCGCCAGGCGCGTTTGGTGCAACAGGCGCTCCTGTGCTTCTTCTAACGCGCGGGTGCGCTCGGCGACCAGTTCTTCCAGACGCTCTGCATAGTCTTGCAACTTTTGCTCGATCTGTTTGCGCTCCGTGATATCGTAACCGATTCCCACCAGTCCCACAACCTTGCCGGCGCTATCGTGCAGTGGCGCTTTGGAGGTCAACTGCCAGCCCAGTTTGCCGTCTGGTCGCGTGATGCGTTCCTCACGGTTGAGAATTGGCTGGCCGGTCTGGAGGACGTGCAGATCATCGGCGTGATAGCGCTCGGCCAGCTCGCGCGGGAACAGTTCGAAATCCGTTTTGCCGAGCACCTCGGCTTCCGAGGCGGCGCCGATATTGCGCACGTCTGTCGGGTTGGCCAGGGTTTTGCAGCCGGCCGCATCCTTGGTATAGATAGCGTCGGGCAGATGGTCAACCAGGGTGCGCAGCAGCGTTCGCTCGGCGGCCAACGCTTCCTCGGTGCGTTTCTGGTCTTCCACCACGCTGATCAGGGCCAGGCGCGTTTGTTCGGCCTCGGCCAGCAGACGTTGCAATTCGGCCTGGGTCGCCAAAATCTCGGCCTCGCGGCGCTTTTCCGCGGCGATGTCTTCCAGGGCGGCCATAATGCCAATTATGTTGCCGTCAGCATCGTAGATAGGAGCGGTCGACAAACGGACGTCGAACAAGCTGCCGTCCTTCCTTTGCCGCACCAACTCCTTGTCAAAAAAATCCTGACCGTCCAAAAGACGCGCTCGCAACACGTCGAACTCATCCTTTTTATCGGCGGGAATGATAGGCAGCGGCCTGCCGATAACCTCATCGGCGGTCCAACCGAAAATGCGCTCGGTTGAGGCATTCCACGACAAAACGTTTCCCTCCAGGTCGATGCTGTACAGCGCGATCGGCGAGCAGGCGATGATGGCCCGGCTGAACGCCTCGCTCTCGCGCAGCGCTGTTTCAGTCTCCTTGCGCACGGTGACGTCCTGCGCCATGGTGAGCAGACACTGAACGCTCGCTAACTCGATCAACTCCGCGGACATCAGCACGTCGCGAATCTCGCCTGCCTT
>JAFGEY010000322.1 GCA_016931365.1 Anaerolineae bacterium | reverse complement strand
GTCTCGAACTGCGGCCAGTGCCCGGCATTGGGGATCACCCGCAGATCGGCGTCGGGCCACTCCTGGGCCACTATGCTGGCGTCACGCAAGGGCACGGTATTGTCCTCCATCCCCCACACGACCAGCGTCGGGGTTTGAATTCCACTCAAGCGCCCGCGCAGATCGTTGTTGAGCATCGCATCGAAACACTCGGCGCGCACACGCCCCTGTCCCTTGCGGCGCGCGTCGGCGCGAATGCGTGCGTACTCATGGCCCGTGATGCCACTGCGGTCGGCAAAGAGGGCCGGCCGCAGCAACCGATCGGTGACGCTGAGCATTTGTGGTTCCAGCATTTCGACCAGCCAGCGCGTAAGCACAAAGCGTTCCATCCATACAAAAGGATACATAAATAGGTTTATAAACATTGAAAGCTTGCCGCTGATCGTCGGGCCGAGCAGCACCATTCGCTCGACGAGGTCCGGATATTTGAGGGTCAGGGTGACGCTGATCATGCCGCCCATCGAGTGGCCGATCAACACAACGCGCTTGTCCGTCTCGGCGCGAATCAGTTTGGCCAGCAGATCGACATAGCCCTCGATGGTCGCCCGCTGCTTGAGCGGTGGCGACTGCCCGAACCCCGGCAGGTCGACGGCGAGGCAGCGATAGCGCCGATTGATGATGGGCAGCACCGGCGAGATGGCATACCACGAACTCGACCAGCCGTGAATCAGCAGGGCAAGCTGGCCGCCCTCCCGCCCCTCTTCGTGGACGTGGATTGGGTGATCGTCGACGGTGTACACCGTCATTTTGGAGACGGACATAGCAACCCCTTGCAGTTTTGTAGCCCCTACCGCAGCGCAAAAATCGGCATGGGCTGGCTTTTGCCCTTGAGCGGCATTTCGCCCAACGACTGGCACTCAAAATGATCGGCGACGCGCTCATAGACCGGCCCGGTGAGCAAAATCTGGCCGTACGCCGCCTTGCTCATCAACCGGGCGGCGGTATTGACCGTATCGCTGAGCACGTTGAACTCGCGCCGCCCGCGCGGGTCGCCGATTTCGGCGGCAAAGGCAGTGCCGGAGGCCAAACCGATCTTGCAGGTCAACGCTTGATTGTCGCGCACGTTTTCGGCGATCAGCTTGCGAATCTCGCGCGCCGTGCTCGCCGCGCGTTCCGGATCGTCCGAATGGCCGCTGGGCGGGCCAAAATAGATCATCATATCCGAGCCGACCAGGTGATAGGTGACCTTTTTCAGCACCCCGCCGCGCTCCTCGACAGCCGCGTTGATCAGAGCAAAAATATGTGAAAAGCGGTCGATCAGGGCGGATTCGCCTCCCGCCGGCAACTCGGCGACAGTCTCAGCCAGGCCGATCAAGTTGACGAACAGCACGATGGCGCGCAAAAAATCGGGGGGAATCTGGCGCTCGGCAGCGCTTTCGACGACCAGATTGAGCACCGGCATCGGCATATAGCTGGCTAACGGCTCGATCTGGGCGACGGCGCTGGCGATCTCGCGCACAATGCCTTCCTCACTGCGGTCGATCAGCAACGGGTTGCCCATCCGGCGGCGATTGAGCAGCAGATCGTATTCACCCAACTGCTCCTCGGTCAAGTCATCGACGACCAGAAAATGTCCCTCCTGGCCTGGTTCAAAGCGAAACTGCCTCTCAATGCGCGCACGGGCAGCAGCGGTGAGGCAGACGCGCCCCACCTGCCCGGCGCCTTCGGCCAGCTTGGTCAAGTGTACGTCGGAACCGAGCAAGACATGTTCCATCCGGCGCGGTGTGCCGATGTCGGCGGTGAGAAAACGGCCGCTGTGCAGGCCGATGCGCATCCCCAGACTGAGCGTCGTGCCGCCCACGTCGATGCAGGCAAATCGGGTCATCGCCCGTTGCATGCGCAAGCCGGCGCGTACGGCGCGTTCGGTGTCGTTGCCGCGACGGCCGGCCGGAAACTGAGCGAGCAGCGCATCGCCGGTGAACTCGAGCAGGTTGCCCCCTGCCTTGCCAATGATCTCGATCATTTCGGCAAAATAGACATTGAGCGTCCCCAGCAGTGACTCGGCTCCGTCGCGCCCCCTGGCGGCGTTAGCCTCCATCAACGGGGTGAACCCGGCCAGATCGGTAAACATCAATGTGCCGCTCTGCCACTCGTGGCGCGGCTGCCCGAGCGTGGGCGGATTTTCGGCCACCTGCCGGGGAACATAGTTCTGCAACATGCTCAACAACGTGCGCAGATGTTCAAAAACGCGGGTCAGCGTCTCGCGCGAGGGGTTGAGCCAACCCGCTGCGTACAAATCGGCCGGCAAAAGCCAGCGCAGTCGAGGTTCGATCTCGGACAAAACGTGGGGCATAGCCATTTCCTTGCCTGGTATTACGAGACAGCAATCCGATCAACGATGGCATTCAACCGTTCTGTGAAAGGATGCATTGGATAGCGTTGCACAAAGAGATCGGCGCTGCCGAGCGCAGTCAGTTCGTCGCAGTGCGGGAGCATCGCCGCCAGCGGGCAGTCAAACGTCTCTTCGAGTGTGCGCTGGGTCGAAGGCTCGTCAAGCCCATGCGGCACCTCATTGGCGACCAGGTAAATGCCGGGCACTTCGAGCTTGCGCGCCACATCGACCATCACTGCCGTGCCCTGGTAATCGTGCTGGCTGGGATGGAGCAAAATCAACACCCGGTCGGCGACGGCCATCGCAAAAAGCGTTTCCTCGTCCAGCCCGGCATAGGTGTCGACGATCAGCGCATCCAGGCGCAGGGTCTTGATCAAGGTGGTCAGGCTGTCGTTGAGCGCGTCTACGTCGCGCCGCTGGCGCAACGCCCAGGCGATCTCGCCCATCGCGGTGCTGGCCGGCACGAGATAAATGCGCCCCGGCTCGACCTCAGACGGCGTCACGTCGTGGGCGGCCTGGTCAATCGTACACCGCCCGCGCAAATGATCGTTAAAGGTCAAACTGGACTCGCTTTCGGGCAGGCCAAACACAAAATGCAGCGTCGGCGCGTGCAGGTCGAAATCGAGCACGCCGACACGCCGCCCCCTTTGGGCCAACAACGCAGCGACGTTAGCCGCCAGATTGGTCTTGCCTAGCCCCCGTCGAAATGAGTGAATTGAGATGATGTTGCTCATAACGTCTACCTTTACAACTCTTCTGGTGCATCCTTTTCGCCGCGACGGCGCATACCACGCGCCTTGGTGCGCAAATCCTGGAAAAAGTCGCTCTCGACGATCTCGCTGACCTGCTGCTGGCGTTTGGACTGGTCGATCTCGATGCGCAACTGCTGGATTTCCTGGCGCAGGCTTTGCTCGGTGACATACTTTTCCAGCGCGGCGACAGCGAGCAGTGAAAACGACTCCATCTGCTGCTGGAGATTCCGATCAAAAGGAACCTCTGCGCCGCTTTCAGGGTCTTTGGCATTGAGCAACTGCATCACCCCTTTGACCTGGCCCGCGCTGTTTTTGAGCGGGATGGTCAGCAGCGAAGTGACCGTGTAATTGGCGATCTGGCCGCGCGCGCCAAAACGTCCGTCGCGAGCCGTATCGGCAATGTTGACCGACGTGCCGGTCAGGGCTACGTAGGGGGCTACCTGGGCGTGATTCGGTTCGCCGGTGGCGGGATCGTGTAAGTTGAGCGGCGCAAAATCGATCTTGCGCCCGGTGGTGCCGCCAAGGGCGATATCCAGCGCATCGTTGCGCACGATCACAAATTCTAGCTGATCGCTTTCGGTGCGCAGGTAAAGCGTGCCCGCGTCGGCGTGGCAGAAATTCTTGGCCTCAACGAGCATTTTTTCCAGCAGACGGTCAAACTCTTGCTCTGACGCAAGTTCGACGCCGATGGGGATCACCACTTCGAGCAAGTTATCGGCACGCTGCTTTTCGCGGCGCACCTGGAGCAATGTCTGTCTAAGCTGGGCGGTCATGCGGTTAAACGTTTCTGCCAGCACGCCCACCTCATCTTTGGACTCGACGCGGGCCCGCGCCTCCAGGTCACCCTCGCGCACCTGCTCGGCGACGCGAGTCAACCGACGCACCGGCCCGGCGATGCTCTGCACGATGAAATAACCCAAGACGAGGCTCAAACCCAGGGTCATCACGCCGCCGGCGAGGATCAGGCGGTTGGCCGCGACCAGGCTCTGCTGGCCCTGGCGCAGTTCAGTTTGCAGCGATTCACGCTGCCGGGCTACCATCTGCGTAAGCAATTCTTGCATCCGGTCGGCTTGCGGCACGGCTTCAGTGCTGAACAAGTACAGGTCTTCGCGGTAGCGGTCGCCTTCGACGATCTCGAACAGACGATCTGGGTAAGTGAGAAAGGTGGCCCGGTTCTCGACAATCTGATCAAAGAGCTTTTGCTGGCTGGATGTGAGCGCATCGTAATTATCGCTCAATTTGTCCCATACGTTCTCGTTCGCGGTCAGATTGGCCTGATATTCGAACTGCTTGAAAATAGGATTGTAGGTGTTGACATAGTTGCGCAAGGCGGAAATCAGCGCAGCAAAGTTACCCTGGAACTCGGCCATATCCTGCAGCAGAACCAGGTTTTCCGCGGTCGGCTCGCGCTGGCCCTGCTCCTCGATCATACTGGCGATGTCCACCAGCACGCGCCCGCCAAAGCGCATCCCGTCGGTGGC
>JAFGEY010000321.1 GCA_016931365.1 Anaerolineae bacterium | reverse complement strand
GCCGCGCCCGGCGAGCCGATTGTCCTGGAACTCGGCCCGGCATTTCCGGCGGCCACGCAGACGACGACGCCGCGCGCCATCGCTGCATTGCAAGTCATTGACAGTGCGTCAGTGCCATCGCTGCTGCCCGAGCCGCCCAGTGAGAGGTTGATCACGTTGACGCCCTGCTCGACGGCCCACTCGACGCCGGCCATCACCGTGCTCATCGAGCCGCCGCCGTTTTTGTCCAGCGAGCGGGCGACGTAAATCAGCGCTTCGGGCGCGACGCCGCGATATTTGCCACCGAGTGCGCTGCCGCTGCCCGCGGTGATACTGGCGACGTGCGTGCCGTGGCCGTTTTCGTCGACCCAGGTGCCGCCGACAAAGCTGGCCCCGGCCGAGATGCGCCCCTGAAAGTCGGGATGGTTGGGATCGAGGCCTGTATCGACGATGCCGATCTTGATCCCTGTGCCGCGATACCCGGCGCTCCAGACTGGCGGCACGCTGATGTGTGGCACAGACTGGTCGAGACAGGTGTGAATCTCTTCGTCGAGCCAGATGTATTCGATCTCGCCCAGGTCGGTCAGGCTGCCGATCTGTTCGCCGGTAGTCTGGGTGGCGACGGTTGGTGTCAGCTTGAATACAAACTGCGCCTGTACGCCCTCGGCGACTGCCTGTGAGCGGATCACATTGGGTTTGTAGCGGACAATGATCGGGATAGCGGCGACGGCCCTTGGGCCTAGTGCTTCGGCCCTGGCCTCTTGAAGCCTTTGCAGCAGATTGGGTGCAAGTTTACTTTCGTCCATTGGTTGTTCCCCCTTAACGCATCGTGGTGATCGCCTGATCGGGTTCGATCTTGACGATCCAGGGTGATTGAAGCAAATCGAGGAAATGTTGTGCAGAGCCTGTGACGGCGATCGTCTGCGTCAGGCGAAAAGCGCGCGTGACGGACAGTCCTTCGCTTTTGAGGTGCGGGACATAGTCTCTGGGATCGCCGTCGACGTGGATAATGACGGCGATGGTTTCCTGCGGGGCCGCCTGCCACTGCTCGATCCATTCCGGCTTGGCCTTCATACTCAACTCCTTTCTTTGCAGTACACAAATCGTACACCCTAAATCATACCATAGCCCTGAGATGGGGTCAAGCGCGAGTTTGGCCTTTTCACAGGGAGCAGTTATAATTGGCCAGACTTGTATGGAGCGTACACGATGACCAATCGATCAACTGAACCGCATGTAGGAGGGCGATTTCTTGGCAATACAGCCCTGGTAATGGGCGCTTTTGTGCTCAGCCGCGTGCTGGGACTGCTTCGGGAGGCGATCTTGGGCGGTGCGTTCAGCGCCAGCAATGAGATGGATGCCTTTCGCGCCGCGTCGCGGGTGACGGAGACATTGTACGTGCTGGTTGCGGGTGGAGCGTTGGGATCGGCGTTCATCCCTACCTTTACCACCTATCTGGCGCGTGACAAACGTGAGACGGCCTGGCGGGTGGCCAGTGCGGTGGTCAACCTGGTTTTCCTGGTCACGTTGATCGCCTCGACAGTGGCGATGTTGATCGCGCCCTGGCTCGTTTCAACCGTGCTCGCACCCGGCTATGACGCCCCCACCCAGGCGTTGACCGTTTCGCTGCTGCGCTGGACGCTCTTTTCGACCCTCATTTTCGGCGTCAGTGGGCTGTTGATGGGCATCCTCAACGCCAACGATCATTTTCTCACCCCCGCGTTGGCGCCCAGCCTGTACAACCTGGGGATTATTTTTGGCGCGACGGTGCTGGCACAGAGGTGGGGCATTCACGGCGTCGCCATCGGCACGGTGGTCGGCGCGCTGCTGCACCTGTTGATTCAACTTCCTGCCCTCGCTAGACTGGACTGGCGCTACTCGCCCATCCTCGGCCTGCGCCTCGACGGTGTGCGCGAGGTGGGGCGCTTGATGGGGCCGCGCGTGCTTGGTCTGGCGATCACCCAGTTTCATTTTTGGGTGAACACCAACCTGGGGTCGCGTATCCCGGTGGTGGGCGTCGTCGCCGCGCTGACCTGGGGCTGGCAGTTGATGCTTTTGCCGCAGGGCATCGTCGGGCAGGCGATTGCGACGGTGGCTTTTCCGGCCTTTTCGGCACAGGCGGCGCGAGGTGACAGGGCCGGCCTGCGCGCGGCAATCGCCTCGGTGCTGGGGTTTGTCCTTTTTCTGACCCTACCCGCCACGGTCGGCCTGATTTTGCTGAGTCGGCCGCTGGTGCAGATGTTGTTTATGCGCGGCGCGTTCGACGCGGACGCCGTCGAAATGGTCGTCTGGGCGCTGGCCTGGTATGCCCTCGGCCTGACCGCACACTCGGGACTCGAAATTGTCACCCGCGCCTTTTACGCCCTGCACGACACCTGGACGCCGGTGTGGATTGGCGGGACAGCGATGGCGCTCAACATTCTGTTCAGCGTCGT
Organism: Anaerolineae bacterium; assembly: GCA_016931365.1. The sequence goes on along the minus strand of JAFGEY010000321.1, from coordinate 2,129 downwards.
TTTTAGTCAATTCTTTGGCCGGTTCGATGCTGGATCGCGTCCCTGGCTGGGGCTGGGCGGGTTGGCCCTGGCTAATTCGGCGGCGACGGCGCTGGAAACGCTGGCCCTGACCTGGCTGCTCCGCCGCCGGCTGGGCGGCCTGGATGCTCGTTGGCTGTGGAATTCGGTGTGGCGGGCTCTCGCGGCATCGGCAGTGATGGGCTTGGCTTTGTGGGGCTATCTGGCCTGGACGCCGGCCGGGAGTTCCTGGCTAATCGGCAGTGGGGGGATCGCTCTCGGCGCAGTGGCCTTTGCAGGGAGCGCCTGGCTGTTCAAATCGCCCGAGGTGGCACAGGTGATTGCTGTAATGCGGCAAAGAGTTGCTGTCAGGACGTAGCGATTAAGCCTGCTGCTTGACACCTTTTCCCCGCTTATCCACGGCTTGTGGAACAAGCTGTGGATAAGTTCAGTCTTCTAGTTTTCGATAGCCCCGGCTGGCGTGACGGACCCGGCCGGGCACGATCTTGTCGACCCAGGCGCTAAACTCGGTGTCAGATGTAGCAATTGCGCGCCATTCTTCGGATGGCATTTCATAGGCGGCAGCTTTGAGTTTTCGCATCTCCTTTTTCCCCACCCGATCTTCGAGTTCGCGATACCAACGCGGGTGAAGGGCGCGCGGCTGCCATATGCCAATGATCAGCACGAGAACAAAGACGATCCCGGCGGCATAGCCAAAATACGTCGCATTCTCTACAAGGAAATGAAGCAAAAAGACCAGCCCGGCCAGGACAAAAACCAGGCTGAGTAGCAGTCCGGCGGCGGGGTAGGGATAACGTTCCCTGCGGCTGAGATACCGCCACCAGCTCTTGTCGGTTGAAAAATGTATCTTGATGCCACGAAAACCATACCACAGTCCATAGCCAACCATAATCAGTCCGATCATTTCTGCGACGCCGGTCATTGCTCTGTCCTTGTCTGTTCAAGACAAGAAACCCGGTTTTTGACAAGAACCAGGTTTCTGTCGTCTAGCGCCCAGGATAGTTGGGCGCTTCTTTGGTGATGATCACATCGTGGGGATGGCTTTCGATCAAGCCTGCGCTGCTGATGCGCACGAACTGTGCTTTTTCGCATAGCTCTTTCAAATTGGCCGCGCCGACGTAGCCCATACCCGAGCGCAGGCCGCCCATCAGCTGGAACACGTATTCGGCCAGCGTGCCCTTGTAGGCCACGCGCCCCTCGATTCCTTCCGGTACCAGCTTGCCAGAGTCGTTTTGGCCCGATGCATAGCGGTCGCGCCCAAAGCCCTGCATCGCCCCTAATGACCCCATTCCACGATATTCTTTGTAATAACGACCCTCATAGACGATCAATTCGCCGGGACACTCGGCCAATCCAGCCAGCAGCGAGCCGAGCATCACTGTGTCGGCTCCGGCAGCCAACGCTTTGACCATATCGCCCGAGTACTTGATCCCGCCGTCGGCGATGGTGGCAATGTCGCGCTTGCGCGCCTCCTCGACACAGTTGAGGATTGCCGTGAGTTGGGGCATCCCCGCGCCGGAGATGATGCGCGTGGTGCAGATCGACCCTGCACCGACGCCGACCTTGACCGCGTCCGCGCCGGCCAGAATCAGATCGCGCGTGCCCTCGGCAGTGACGACGTTCCCGGCGACCACGGCTACGTCAGGGGCGATGGCCTTGATCCGCTCGATGGCTTTGAGCACGCCCTGGGTGTGCCCGTGCGCAGTATCGATAACCAGCATGTCGACGTCGGCGTGGTATAATGCCGAGGCGCGGCCTTCAAGGTCCGGCCCTACGCCGACTGCTGCACCGACCAGCAGCCGCCCGCGCGCGTCGGTGGCCCGGTTGGGATAGTCGATCTTTTTCTGGATGTCTTTGACCGTGATCATGCCCTTGAGCATGCCGTTTTCGTCGACCAGGGGCAGTTTTTCGATGCGATGTTTGCCCAAAATCGCCTTGGCCTGTTCCAGCGAAGTGCCGATGGGTGCAGTGATCAGGTTCTCGTAGGTCATGTACTCGTACACCGGGCGGCTCAAGTCCTCGGCAAAACGCACGTCGCGGTTGGTGAGGATGCCTACCAGTTTGCCCTCTTCGGTGATCGGCACGCCGGAAATGCGATAGCGCGACATCAG
>JAFGEY010000320.1 GCA_016931365.1 Anaerolineae bacterium | reverse complement strand
GTTGATCTTTCCTTTGGGTGCTGGGCTTGCTTCGTTAGGGCTGATCCTGACCCCCGGTCTGTCGACAGCGTCGCTGGGGCAGCTTGCACGCACCACACTGCGTACGACCTTCCGCAATCCCATTGACAACCTGCTCTACAATGCCGTTCCTTTACGGGTCAAAGGCCGCGCGCGCGCATTTATCGGTGGGGCGGTGGTGCCGGTGGGTGAGTTTATCGGCGGGCTGCTGCTGCTCATCCTTCAGGGAGTGGTGCAACTGCCGGCCTGGTTCTTTCCCGCCGCGCTCGCCGCACTCGCTCTGGGCTATCTAGTCAGTGCGTGGGGTGTGCGACGGCAGTACACCCGGGCTTTGATCGAGATGCTTGAGGGCCAGGATTTTTCTTTTCTGCTGGGACACGGGGCGACAACGCTTTCGGTGGCCGATCCGGCGACGCTGCACTTGCTGCAAGAGCGGCTTGAGCAGCCCGACAATGCGCCCGAGTTTGCCGTCTTTATGGCTCAACTGATCGCCCAGGTCGGCGGCAGTCAGGCCGTGTCGGTGCTCAATGCCTACATTCGCCGCGCAGACAACGCTTATGTGCGTGCGTCGATGGTCGATGTGCTCGTTGCCGCCGAAGTCGATGACGGTCAGGTGCGCCAATTGTACGCCGATCTGTTGACCGATCCTGACGTGCGGGTGCGGCGATCGGCTTTTGGGGGACTGGAGCGCCTGAGCGGCGTACGCGGCGCGCATAGCGTACGCGGCGCGCACGGCGTGCGCGATGCGTACGAGGCGCGTTTTAAATCGCTTGCACTGGCTCAGCTCGACGATCCCGACCTGGAGATGCGCGTCCGTGCGCTGACTGCGCTGGCCCGGACGGGCAATTTTTACGGCTTTCCGTCCGCGCTCGATGCACTTGACGCGCTGCTGCAATCCGACAAAGCCGATCAACGCGCTCAAGGCGTGCGTGTGTTGCGCCTGCTCTGTGATCTCGGCAGTCATCTGCGCACCGTCGATCAGTTGCTCGACTATCTCAGCGATCAGGCCGACGAGGTGCGCTTGCAGGCCGTGCTGGCCGTGGAAAGGCTGGTCGTCAAGTCGCCCGAAGCAGTGACGGCGGATGCCGTCGCCCATCTGATCACTGACCCCGTCGAGCGCATCCGCCAGGCGGCGACGGTCATCCTGGGGGCGATCGGATCGCCGCAGGCACACCAGGTGATGCTCACCGCGCTGAACGATCCCGCCCGGGAGGTGCGCGCTTGCGCTGCCGACGAGTTGACCCGCGTTGGGCCGGCGGTACTCTCTGTGCTATACCCGCTACTCAATGCCAATGACCCGCACCTGGTCAAGATGGCGGCATTTGTCCTTTGCCGCGTCAACCCCCGGCAGTACGCATCGTTGCTGCAAGGGCACATTGAACAAACGTTGGTTGATGTGTATCGCGCCTGCGCCCAGTTGGCGGCGCTGGAAGGGCAGGGTGATATCGACAGCCTGCACGCGCTGCGTAGCGCGCTTGCCGAGCAGAACGAGTGGCTGCTCGATGAGGTGTTCGATCTGCTCGGTGCGCTGCATAAAGATGCCGACGTGCGCGTGGTGCAAAGCTCGCTGCGCAACGACGATGCCCACGTTCGCGCCAACGCCGCCGAGGCGCTGGAAGCGCTGACCTCGCCGCAGATGGCGCGCCTGATTGCCCCGCTGGCCGACCCGGAGGTGGTTTTGTCCGATCGGGTGGCATTGGGCCGCGAGGTCTGGAATATCGAACTGCTGAACGCCCGCCAGGTCTTTGACGCGCTGGTTACTCAACCCGGCCCGGTGTCGCTGCGCAGCATTGCTGTTTTTGCACTGGGTGAGATCGCTGCTATGATGATCCCGTCCAAGCCTCTATCCCGCCGCGCCAGACGAGGGCGATCGGCAGATGCGTTGCTGGGGATGTTGATGGATGCGCCGCCGCCTGATCCAGAGTCGCCGGCAGATCGGTCACCGCTACAGCCCAAGCCGTCAGCAATCGATCTCGACCTGGCGGAGATTGAAATGTGGATTCATAAAGCGCGCGCAGATGCGGCTCCGCCTGTGCGCGGGGCCGCGTTGGCGGCGCGGCAAATGATGGACGGCCGGTCGGTCATCGAGCGGGCCAGAGAGGAGGGATTTGTGCTCTCAACCATTGAAAGGATGATGGCGCTGAAAAAGGTGCCTTTTTTCCAAAATATGACCATCGAGCAGTTGACCGTTGTGGCCAATGTCTGCGAGGAAACGCTGGTCGACGAAGAGACGCACATCTTTGAACAGGACGATCCGGGCGGTGCGCTCTATGTGATCGTCAGCGGGCGGGTGGCGATCGAGCGAGAGGGTCGCCGCCGGGGATCGACGGTGCGCCTGGCCGAGATGGAGGCCAATTCGTATTTTGGTGAGATGTCCTTGTTTGATGGCGGGCCGCGTTCGGCGGCGGCGGTGGCGCTGCAGGACACGCTGCTGCTGTGCCTGCGCCGTGAGCCGCTGCTGGCCCTGCTGCGCCGCTATCCCGACCTCTCGCTTGAACTGATCGATGTGCTCAGCCAACGCTTGCGCGACGCCGACGACCGCATCGCTGAACTGTCGCAGTCCAGGCCGCGCGAGCTGCAAAAACTGTACGACAAGCTCAATTTCGAATAGAGGAGGAATTCAATGGCGAATACACTCACGTTTCAGGTTCAAGATGCCGGACAAAAGCGCGTCGATCTGGCTCCCGCCTCCAGCCCACCCACCTTCGAGATGTGGCAGGCCTTTGCCGGGAAAATCACCGACGAGTCCGGGCTGCGACCCACGCCGGCGGAGACATTGATCGGCCGCTGGGAGCGCGGCGAAGGCGCAGTGTTCCTTGACGAAGGGCAGATCATCGGTCACACCAGCATCGTCGAGATTTTTTGCGCCGCCAACCGGACCAGGTTTGCTGATGTTCTCGGTGTGGCGGTCGAGCAATTGCCGGCGGTCGATGTGTGGAAGCTGGCGACGGCCTGGACGCATCCCGATTGGCGGCGGCGTCACGTCCAGATGCGGCTCACCCGGGCCCTCCAAGATCGCTGTGCGACCAAATGCCTGCTGACTGCCGTCGCCATCGGCCTGGCTGGATCGCCGCTGATCGTCGAGCTTGGCTGGCAGATCGTCAGTTGGGCCGGATTGTCCTTTATGACCGGGCTGATCGGCATCCCCGTTTCCGGCTATGAGGATCGCGTCGAGGCGCGCTGGTGGCCGCCGCCCGGTGTGGTGCGCTATAATGGGCCGCACATCTCGCCGCACGAGGATACCGGCCACGATTGGGCACACTATGGGCATCTTTGGGTATCTAGCCCGGAGATCGCCCGTGAATTGGATGACGCATTTTGCATCCTGCTCGATGGCGACCTGGACCGCTGGCGACATGCCTCAATTACTGTGTTCGGTGGGCATCCGAAATCGCTATTGAACTTTTTTCAAGAATAAGGTATGATGAGGCTATGGCGTGGCACGTCGAACGTGGCACGTCAAACGTGAGGCGTGACGGAATACGCAATACGATTTTTGAATAAATTAGGACATTTTATGAATAAATCAAATCGTTTTCAAGTCTTGATTGGAGCATTGTTGATTGTCTTCGGTTTGGCCGCGTGTGTATCCGCACCCGAAACCCCTACACCGACGCCAGCTCCATCGCCGACGCCGCAGAGCTTGCGCGGCGCGGGTGGCGTCTTGAATCTGCTCTACTGGCAGGCGCCCACCGTGCTCAACCCGCACCTGACCACCGGCACCAAAGACCTGGCCGCCTGCCGCGTCACCTATGAGCCGCTGGCAAGTTACGATAAGGACGGCGCGTTGATCCCCTTTCTCGCCGCTGAAATTCCCTCGCTCGATAATGACGGTGTGGCCCCGGATGGCAAATCAGTCACCTGGCGGCTGCGGGAGGGCCTGTTTTGGTCGGATGGCGAGCCGTTTACCGCCGACGATGTGTTGTTCACCTATGAATTTATCATAGATCCCGCCAACAATGCCCAGACCGGCTCTACCTACGAGGCGATTGATCGTGTTGAGGTGATCGACGATCTGACGGTCACGATCCATTTTAGGGATGTCAACCCGGCCTGGTCACTGCCTTTTGTCGGCTCGTCGGGGATGATTTTGCCCCGCCACGCTTTTGAGCAGGATGCCGAGGCTGCCAACGCGCTGCCGATCGGCACCGGACCGTATCGAATGGTGCCGCCGGGGATCAAGCCGCAGGAGGTGCTCCTGCTCGGCACGCAGCTTGTCGAGACGAACAAGATCGTCTACGAGCCGAACCCCTATTTCCGCGAGCCTGACCAGCCCTATTTCAGCAAGGTGGTGCTGCGCGGCGGGGGGACGGTTCAGGAAGCGGCGCGGGCTTTGTTCAACGGCGAGGTCGATTTTGCCTACAACATGCTCCTGTCCGACACTCTCATCGACGAGCTGGAGGCGCTGGGCAAAGGCAAGACGGTTTCCTATACCACGGCCAAAGTCGAGCGCATCCTGATCAACCTGACCGATCCCAACAAAACTACCCCGGATGGCGAGCGGTCGAGCGTGCAGCATCCGCACCCCTTTTTCAGCGATCTGCGCGTGCGACAGGCGTTCAATGCCGCCATCGACCGCGAGCGCATCGCCGCGCTGTATGGGCGCACCGGCAGCCCGGCGGCCAATGTGCTCGTCTCGCCGGCGACATACGACTCGCCCAACACGGTCTATGAATTCAGCCCCGACCGGGCGAAGGCCTTGCTCGACGAGGCCGGCTGGATCGATACGGACGGCGACGGCGTCCGTGATAAGGATGGGGTCAAGATGCGTGTGCTCTTTCAGACCTCGGTCAACTCGATCCGCCAGCAAACCCAAAAGATCGTCAAAGAAAATCTGGAAGCGATCGGCGTGGAGGTCGAGTTGAAAATTCTCGACGCCAGCATCTTTTTCGGGGCCAACCCCGATAACCCTAACTCGCGCTGGCATTTTTACGCCGACCTCGAAGAATATAACATTGGCAACAGCAGCCCCGACCCCGGCGCGTATATGCAAGGCTGGGTCTGCGCCGAGATCGCACAAAAGAGCAACAACTGGACGGGCAACAATATCGAGCGCTGGTGCAGTTCCGAATACGACGCCTTGTACGAGCAGTCGAAAACCGAGATGGACCCCGAAAAACGTCGCCTGTTGTTCATCCAAATGAACGATCTGCTCGTCAACCAGGTGGTCTCAATCCCTCTCGTTGACCGGGCGGGTGTGCACGGGTTTAGCAATGCCCTGATTGGCGTCGACTTGACGCCGTGGGACTCGGAACTATGGAACATCAAGGATTGGAGGCGCGCACAATGACTTCACCAAAACGCACCTCAAGACCGAGCTTGATTCAATTTTTCAAAAATTTAAAGATCGGCACCAAGCTGATCGCCGGCCTGGGTATCCTGGGCGTGTTTATCCTGGGCAGCGTG
>JAFGEY010000319.1 GCA_016931365.1 Anaerolineae bacterium | reverse complement strand
TACCGACCTCACCCACGTCCACGAACGCGAATTCGGCTCGGCGGCCCCCCAACGCCTCATAGGTTGCCCCGCTGGTGAGAATGCCATACTCCGGGTACTCTTTGTTCAGGTGCCTACCGCCACAGGCGGGGCAAGAACTCGTGGTACAGCGCATAGCGCCACACCACCCAGGTGTGCGCCGCGCCGTCCATCGTCCAGTACACGTGGCGGATGCCCTTTTCTTCGAGCAGGGCATGCATCTGTCCCATCCCTTCGGTGGCCAGCGGATCCAGCGTGCCGCAGCCCAAAAAGAACAGGTCGAGCTTGCGGTTGGTCGCCTCTGGATCGGCCACCAGGTCGGGGTGACGCCCGGCAAAATCGCCGCGCCCCGCGCTCAAGATGCCGATGGCGCTGAACAGGTCGAGGTGGCCCAGTCCGATGTGGTCGGTCTGCCCGCCGCCCATCGAAAGCCCGGCCATGGCGCGGTGTTCGCGGTCGGCCCGGATGCGGTACGCTGATTCAACCAGCGGCATCACGTCGGTGAGCAGGTCTTGCTCGAACAGCGGGGTGTTTTTCTGCAAGTCTTCCCACGAGGCCATGCGCGATATGGCCTGCCCAAACGGCATGACCACGATCATCGGCCTGGCCTTGCCCTCGGCCAGCAGGTTGTCCACGATCAGGTGGGCGCGGCCCACCGCCGTCCAACCGCTGGCGTCGTCGCCGCCGCCGTGCAGCAGATAGAGCACCGGGTAGGTCTGGTCGGGGTTGGCCTCATAGCCGGGCGGCGTGTAGACATAGACGTCGCGCACATCGCCCAGGGTCCTGGAGGCATAATAGTGACGGTGCAGCGTGCCGTGCGGCACGTTGCGCGCCTCATAGTAGCCCGGCTCACCGCCAAGGCTGACACCTGTCAGCACGGGCACGGTGAACAGGCTGCGCGGCGACATGGTGCCGGTTTGCACGCCCGGATTGTTGCTGTCGATCAAGGACACGCCGTCTATGACAAACCCATAATCATAGATGTCGGGCGGCAGCGGGCCAACGGTCAGCGACCACAGGCCGGCGTCGTCCTTGCCGTCGAAAGCGATGCTGCCATCCGCGCTGCCGAGCGCGTTCATCAGCGGCGTCGAATTGAGCAGCACGCTTTTGGCCTGTGGAGCTGAGACGCGAAACGTGACCGTGCGGTCGGCATGCACCTCCGGCGAGACGATGCCCCTGCGCGGCATCCACGTGAACTGCACCTTGTCGGCCTTGTACATGATTCCCGCGCCGTTCCATTCGGCCAGCAGGCAAGGGCCAAAGCGGCTTTCGTTGGGCTGGCCGGCCAGTTCCCCGGAGAGGGTTTTCCGGGTGCAGGCGATCAGATCGTCCAGCAGCGTGCCCGCCGGCGCCGGCTTGCCGTGTGATGGGGCAATCACGTCAAATTCGGCAGCGAACGCGCGCAGTCGCGAGAGGCTGTTGGCAAACTCGCGCACGGTGAGCGACGTGTCCAGGTGCAGCCAGACCGGGCCGGGGCGCGGCGAGTCGCCGCTAAAGAGGATGCGCGCCTGCCGGTCGAGCAGGCAGATCGAGCCGGGCGAGTGCCCGGGCACGCCGATCACCTGAACGTCGCGCCCGCCCAGGTCGAAATGGTAGCCGTCGTACACGGCGACGAGCCGGGTGCCGGAGTCCTGTGCCAGCGGTATGTCGTTGGTGTGGATGTAGACCTGGGCAAACTGCTCGTTGCCCGATGTGTGGTCGCGGTGGCCGTGCGTGTTGACCACCCATAACGGCAGTGGGGTCAGCGTGGCGACCAGTCCGGGCAGATCCCCCTCGCCCCAGCCAGTGTCGATGAGCAGCGCGCGCTCCTGCCCGGCGATCAGGTACATCACGCCGCCGCGGCTGTCCTCGATGTACCAGACCCCGTCGGCGACAATTTGGGTTGTGAACTCGGTCATTTGAGCCTCCTTACCACTTGTTGCGGTGAACCTGGGCCGGATCGTACTGGGTGCGCGGTTCTTTTTGTTCGGCTGGATGGCCGATGCACAACACGCTGGCCATGCCGATCGTGTCGGGGATGTCCAACACGCGGCGGATGGGTTCTTCGCGTTCGGGCTTGTTGTAACAGCCCAAAAAGACCCCGCCCAGCCCCAGCCCGGCGGCGGCAATTAGGATGTTTTGCGTGGCCAGGGTGCAGTCTTGCAGCCACCAGCCTGACGCGGACGGATCGCCGCACACAACGATCACCAGGGCGGCATCGGGCAGCGTCCGACTGTAGGGAGAGTCCTGGGCAATGGCCTGGAGCGTCTGTTTGTCGGTGATGGCGATCAGATGCCAGGGTCTTTTGTTCATTGCCGATGGCGCGGCCATGCCTGCTTTTAACAGGCTGGTGATGTGCGCTTCACTGATCGGTTGATCGGTGTATTGGCGGATGCTGCGCCGGGAAAAGATGATCTTGAGTCGTTCGTCCATCATGTGCTCCTTTCAGAGCGGTTCAGGCGCCCGTCGCTTCAAGCGACGGGCACGTAGGCTCGAAATAGAAATGGCTATACTTTTTTGATCTCGTGATGTCCGGCCGGCAGCGTTTGCAATGGCTGCCCGGTCAGATCGAGGATCACTGACACCGGTGAGTCCACCGTTACCCCTTCTTGGGTAACGTGAACGGCGATCAGTCCGTGTGGCGTGGGCACCTGGCCTTTGGCCCATGCCAAACCGCCCAGGCGCGGGGCAACGCGGACCACAGCATAACCTGGCTCGGCCGGGGTGACGCCCAGCGTGTAGAAAACCATATCCTTGGTCGGCGTGCAGCTCCAGCCGTGTACGTGCGTGCCATGTGCCCAGTCTTCGCCAATCGTGTCATAGCCATCGACCAGGAACTGCGACCATGCACGGTAAAGGGACGGCAGACGATCCGCCTTGCCGGCCTTGGCCACCGCGTCGTGGACAACATAGCTCATAAAGGGCTCGGCCTTGACGATTTGGGTCTGGGTATTCCAGTCCGGCGCGAGAGTATCCGTCAGCCCAAACGGCGGCCGACCCTGAGCGGCGGCGACCATTCTCCATGTGCGCACCACCAGTTTGTCCGGATCGGTGATCGTGTCAATGATCCGCCCCCAGCGTTCCCGAGGGGCCAGCCCCGAGACGATGGCGGTGGCTCCGCCCAATTGGCTCATCTCTGGCTCTTGCACACCATCGACGATGTGATCGACGTAGGAGCCTCGCTTCTCGTCCCAAAAGACCTCGAATCCGGCTTGAGCTTTTTCGTAGAGGTCCTCAGCCCAGCGCTGGCTGGTCTTTTCTTCCAACCAGGCGGCCATCTCGGCAAACTCGCGCAGACCCCGCGCCCACATAGCCGTGTAGATGGACGACACGCCGCTGTTCGACACCGCCGCCCAGTCGATGAGTGTCCATTCGATCAAATCCTCGAGCAGGCCCTGCGCGTTCTGGTAGGATGCGAACCAGCGCAGAACGCGGGCCACGCTGGGCATGTAGGCGATGACGGTCTCTTTGTCGCCCAGAAAACGGTACAGGTTATAGACGCCGTGCACCCAGTGCAACGACCAATCGGGGATGGTGGTGCCGTTGCGCCACTCGACGTCGCCGCCCACGCTCATGGGCAGGATGCCGTCGGAGCGCGGTGAATCGCTGAGCGATAGGTAGCGCCAAGCCAGCCGCCAGTCAAGGTTGGTGACCAGGTGTACCATCTGGTGCACGACGGCGTCTCCCACCCAGGCGCGCTGCTCGCGGGTGGGACAGTCCAGGAAAGCGTCGTGGGAGTTGAGCTGCACGGTGCGGATGCCAGCTTGAAAGATGCGATTCAACTCTTCGTCGCTGCATGCAAAGGCGGCGCCTTCCGTCCACGGATAGACGTACTCTTGGACAGAGAGTCCCTTGAGGGTTACAGCGCCGTCGGTGCTGTGCACCAGCAGACAGACGTAGCGCAGGCCGTTCGAGTCAAATGCCTTGTAGCAGTCGGTCGGATGCGTTGCATCCGCTGCGCCGCGTGCTATGTAGCGGGCACCCGCGTGTCGCCCAAAGGGGCCTTCAGGGCTGACGGTGAGCGGGTCTTCGACGTAGGAAAACTCGAAAACCGTGCCTGCCGGGGACTCTGCCTCAAGCTGCACAAAGCCGGAAACGATGCGTCCCATATCTGCCACCAGCCTGACCGCACCGCCTGCGGGCACATCCAAGTGGACGGGGAACGTCACCGCCTGCTCGCTGCGCGTCGCCGAGGCGGCAAGGCTCGCATCGACGCGCTGTGCCGGGCCTTCAGCGGACAGGGCGATTGTCCCTGCCAGGTCGATCGGCCCGGTCAGGTATTCGATCTGGATGTTTTTCGGCGCAAGCATCTCGCCGCCAAGCAGGGCAATGGTGCGTGGATACATTGGGCCGTAAGGCTCAGAAGGTGGCTGGCTGCGTGTGGAGGCGCCTCTTTGCAGCGCGGGAATAAGCGCGGCGTTGCTCCAGGTCGTGTCGTCAAAGCCGGGCTGTTCCCAGCCGAAAGGCAGTTGACCAGCATCCAATATCTCGACCGGAATACCGCCGCCGATAGGGCCTCTCCCTGAAGGTGGTTCGGTCCAGGCGTCGCTCTTGAGCGCCTTCCACGAGTCGTCGCTGACCATCCATCCATCTGGGGCATCGATCGCTTCACCCAGGTTGGCTTCAAAGACCAGTACGCCGCCACGACCAAGGGTCATGGTTGGCATAGCGGGCATCCAGTAGGATCTGGCGGCGCCATAGTACTTGACGAGGACGGCGATGACATTCTCACCGCTTTTCAGGTACGGCGACAGATCGAGCAGGTCATAGTGCAGTCGCCGTGGCTGGCTGCGTACCGGGCCGCGGTTGACCTCTTGCCCGTTGACGAAGAGAAGGTAGCGCGAATCGGCGGTGATGCGCGTCGGCACGCGCTTGGGCACACTTTTCAGGGTGAAAGTCTTGCGGAAAAGCCCGTGGGCTTGGCCCTGCGGCTTTAGCGCTCCACGCTCGGCGGCAAAGCGATCTCCGGGCATGGCCGGTGCATCGGTCCAGATCCAGTTGCCGCGCCAACGGATGTCGGAAAAGTCTTTGGAAGTGATTTCGTTAGTCATTCAAATTCCTTTCTAAAAATGAGTAAATGGCAGTACATCATACTATGCTACTGCTGCTACTCTATCCAGGAAGCTGCGCACGACCTCCATATAACGGGCGAACTGCTCGCGGCGGATATTGTGACCGGCTCCAGCAATGTGCACCGCTTCAAGTTGCGGCACATACGATTGCAGTGCCTTGAGACCATCCGGCCTGAGTGCTGCGCTCCGTTCCGGATCGGCCATGATCGCCAACGTTGAGCAGGTGATGCATTGCAGGGTGGCTGGCCAGTCAATGGCGGCCAGCGTGTTTGAGCCAAAAATGTTCAATACGGCGGTGGGGCTAAAGAGCAGCTTGGCATCGGCCCACGGACCAAGCTCGGCCTCCGACCAGGCCGGATTCTGGACGCGCGCTTCGGCGATGAGCTGCTCGCGGGTTTTGCCTTTGAGTTGATTGAGCCAGGCAGCAGGGCCAGCCTGGCCGTCCTGACTGCGGCGCGGCGGCGTGGGTTGGGCAGGCAGCCAAAAGGCTGGTGGATCTTCCAGCAGAACCGCACGCGGCGTGTCTGGATACAGCCCGGCCAGCGCGAGCACGGTGATCGCGCCCATCGAGTGCCCCAACAACAGGGGCTTGTGTAGCCCCAGTCCGGTGATCACGCCGTGGATATCGGTGGCCTGCGTCGCTGGATCGTAGCCGCTGCCCGTTGCCTCTGAGCGCCCGTGACCGCGCGCGTCAACCATGATCACATCATAATCCGGCGCCAACGCCTCAGCCACCGGCGTCCAACACAGCCCGTCGTCTGTCACCCCATGCGCGAGCACGATGGGCGGTTTGGCGCAGCCGGTGCGCATATAATGCATCTGAATGCCGTTCGACGCGACATTACCTGATTGCCATACGGACATGATTGTTCTCCTTGCAGCCTGGCTCTATTCAGTTCCGATTTATGCGGGATAGGCACTAATCGCGCAACCGGCAGGCTGGCATTTCAATCGACGAGGCCACGGTTTCGGCCAAATTGAGTGCCCGGAGCCCATCATATCCGCTCACCTCGCTGGGCCTTCCCTGACGGACGCAGTCAGCAAAGTGGCGCAACTCTAGCATTAATGGTTCGGACATAGGCACATGGATGCGCTCGATCACACTTTCCTGACGGTACTTGGTCACGTGATGATTATCGATAAATTGGGGAAATGTCCGGCGGTGAACAAGCACTGTTTTGTTGAGCAGGTCCGCCTCGACGTATGCGCCGTCGGCGATGATCTCAACCGCACGCACTTTGTGCTCCGTCACCCGTGAGGCGATGATCGTAGCGATAGGGCCGTTTTCAAACGACATCGAAGCTACGGCATGATCGATCGCGCCGGTGTGAATGGTGCGCCCCCAACAGGCCAGGCCGATCAAATCTTGATGGACCAAGTGAGTAACCAGGTCCAGATCGTGGATCATCAAATCGCGAATCACGTCTACATCGGTGTTGCTGGTATCAAAGGGGCTGAGGCGGCGCATATTGATGGCGATGATCTGCAAATCTTCGAGCACGTTTTTGAGTTCCGTAAATGCCGGGTTAAAGCGTTCAATGAGCCCTACCTGAAGGACCAAACCGCGCTTGTCAGCCAGCTCGACCAATTGTTGGGCCTGTTCGACGGTTTCAGTGATTGGTTTTTCGACCAACACGTGCTTGTCTGCTTCCAAGCAAGCACGGGCCAGGGCATAGTGCGCTGGCGTCGATGCAGCGATGGTTACTGCATCGATTTGAGGCAGCAGCGCCCTATAGTCTGACAGATAGGCGGTATCATACTCGGCCGCGACCCGTTGACCGCGCTCGGCGTCCAGATCAGCCACACCAACCAGTTCGACCTTGGGCAAGTTGGCACAGACGCGGCAGTGCCGTTCGCCCATCACTCCTACACCGATCACGCCAATGCGTACAGTATGCATAATTTCCTCCGTTATTAAGCTGGGACTTGATAAAAGTTGGGATAGAATTAGGGCAATATGTCAGAATCAATGCCCAAGAGGTTACAATGCCCATTATACCACCATTTGTCAAAAATCTTATCAACGCCTATCTGGCGTGATCGTTCAACCCTTGGTGAAAATTTGGACAAAATCGGGACCTACTTGCTCCAAGGAGTACCTGGTGCAACTCGAGTTGGTCCTGCCCCAGGTCATTCCGCATAAAATTTACGCAAAATTTACTCAGACCTACTCGACACAGCCTGCAAATTGGCGTATAATGGAATCAAAGACAACTTTAAAGGAGAATGAGTATGTGGGGACAAAGCGCATGGATCATTTTTGGAATTCTAATGTTGGGCATCTTTATCGGTAGTAACCTGGGCATTATGCTGATGGCGATGCTGCATATGGCCAAAAGAGCCGATCTGGCGATCGAAGACCTGGTCTTGGTGATTGCGCAGTCTGACGAGCTAGAGCCGAGTCAATAATTCATTTTCCTTTGTAAAACCCCCTGAACATCTCAAGATGTTCAGGGGGTTTTTTGTTTGCGGCACAAAACAAACGACATCCCAACTTTTGTGGAACTGCAAGTCGCTGCTCCTTGCGATGGGGGAACCCATGTTTGCCCCACAGCCCGCCGATCTAGCCAATCCATTTTGTCATGGCACCGGCTCAAGGTGTCCGAGCCCACCGCCGGTGGCTGCCGGACCACCCAGCCAGTCGCCGGTGCCAATCCACAGCGAGCCATCGGGGGCCAGCGCCAGTGCGGCGACAAAATTGTCGGGCAGGCCGTGGCGGGTCGTGTAGGTCGTCCAGGTTATCCCATCAAAGCGGGAAAGGCCCGCTGTCGTGCCGAACCACACCACGCCGTCCGCCGCCACGGCTATGGCCCGCACGTCGCCGCCAGCCAGTCCGTCGGACGTTGTATAGTTTGTCCAGATCTGGCCGTCAAAACGCGAGGTGCCCATATCCGTCCCTACCCACACTGTATTGCCTGCCGCGGCAACCGCCTGGACATTGTCACTGGGCAAGCCGTTGGCTGAGTCGTGGATGATGGTGGCCTCGCCGGTGAACTGCGCCAGGCCGCCGCCGCGCGTGCCGGCCCAGACTGTGCCGTCCGCATCCACCGCCAAAGCGCTGATCTCTTCGGCCGGCAGGCCATCTGCGTCGGTATAAGATGTCCAGGCAACGCCGTCATAGCGCGAGAGGCCGTTATCAGTGCCAAACCAGAGCGATCCATCGGGTGCCTGCGCGGCAGCCCGCACGTAATCGCTCGCCAAGCCATCATCGCTGCGGTAGACGGTCGAGGTGGTGTCAATGCGCGAGACGCCCCCATCCGTCGCCACCCAGACTGCGCCATCGGTTGCAGGGATGACGGCAAAAATCAGCTCGCCGGGCAAGTATTCGGTGCTGTTGTAGACCGTCCACTCACCGCCTTCAAGGACAGAGAGGCCGCCGTGCGCGCCACACCAGACGCGCCCGTCCGGGGCCACGGCGACGGACATGGCGACGTTGCTGATCAATGCCGCCGCGAATCGCTGCGGAACCCATTCGCCCATATCATCGTAAACCAGCCCGCTGTCTTCGCTGGCTATCCAGGGCGTGCCATCGAGGGCAATGACTATGTCACGGGGGCTGATCGGCGCGCGATCCGGGTAGGATGTCCATTCCTGTCCGTCGTAGCGCTGAACGTAACCCTGGCCGGCCAGCCACAGCGCGCCATCCGGGGCGACGACCAAAGCTTCGATGGCATTGTCAGCCAAGCCGTCGACGGTAGTATAGGTCGTCCATTGACCGTCAAAGCGCATCAGGCCGTTGAGCGTACCCAACCAGACTATGTCGCCGGCCGGCGATACGGCGATGGCCTGGACGATGTCGTCTGCCAGGCCATCTGCCTGGGTGTAGGTGGTCCAGGTTTCCCCATCGAGGCGCGAGATGCCGCCATAGGCCGTGGCGAACCAGAGTGTACCGTCGGGGGCAGCAGCGATATCCATCACTCCGTCGTCGGCCAACCCATCAGCGGCGGTAAAGGTCGTCCATGTTTTCCCGTCAAAGCGCGAGACGCCCTCATAATAGGTGCCGAACCAGATCGCTCCGTCGGCAGCCACGGCGATGGTTTGCACCCAATCGCTGGCCAACCCATCGGCGCGGGTGTAGGTCGTCCACGTTTCCCCATCAAAGCACGAGACGCCGCTGCCAAAAGCAGCGAACCAGACCGCGCCGTCTTGACCCACGGCAATATCCTTGACCATGTTGCCAGCCAACCCATCTTCTACGGTGTAGAGCGTATGCTCGTGGCTGGCGAGGTTGAACGCGATGACGCCGCCAGACCCGCCTGCCCACAAGACGCCTTGCTGATCCAGGGCCACGGCACTGATCACGTTGGGATTGGTGTAGGAGGTCCATCGTTCCTGAACGGCTGCCGGGGTTGCGGCCGCTGTCGGCGCGCTGATCGGCGTGGCAGCGATGGTGGCCGTTGGCGCGGCTGGCGGGGTTGCCGGCGGTCTGCTGGTCGGCGTGGCGGCAATCTCAGCAGCCATCGTCGGGGCAGTTTGCGGGGTTGCTGTGGCCACTCGAGTGGCTGGCAGCACAGTCGCCGGTCCGCAGCCAACAGCCAACACGAGCGATATGAAAAGCAGGCCAATCAAATATTGACGTTGCATGGGGCCTCCTCGGGTGTTACGATCGCAAGTATTCCTCTAGCTGCGCTTTGGAGATGCGGTGCTGCGAGCCGATCTTGATGCTCTTGAGTTGGTCGGATTCGATGAGTTGAAGCACATCTGCCTCGGCGATCTGCAAATGGGCCGCCACCTGCGCGGGCGTCATCTGGTCAGGGTATAGGCTGGCAGGCGACGGCGGAGCACCTGTGGGTTGTGACATTGTCTGCATCATCAGCTCCTCCATCTTGATCCCCAATGCTGGCACAGAGCCTAGACCCGGCGGGGGCGATTCGGAGGGCGTCTCCAGTCCCAGTTGTCTCCTGATAGCGCGACAGCCAGCGCAGTCATCGCCCCCCGTTATCAGATCAGAGTGCTCAAGTTGATGTTGGTACGAGTTGCCTTCAATGACAAACGCGCCAAGCTCGAGGCCCATCGCGGCCAGTTGCGTTTGCAAGGCCGCGCTCGCGCAGGCCATCACCTGCTCGATATATTCGGGCGCGAGCGAGCCAACATGATCGGGAAAAGAGAGCAAATCTTGTTCATCCAATGCTGCTTGCAGCGCTTGCACGGCCATTTCTTTCAAGCGACTGCGGGCCGTTTGAACCAACTCTTGTCCGTCCTGCACGTTCAAACAGGCCGCCAATTGCTGTGGGGCGATCACGTGGATATCGAGATGACCATAGGCGCGCACCTGGGCATGCTCTGTGCTCACAAGACCCGGCGTGCCCCATTTGATCTGCCATTGGCGCGCCTCATCTGCGGCGGACTGTGTATCGGGCGTCACGCTTTCCACATTCGGCCTCCAATCAACCGCCCTTAGGGCGCACACGGCGGCGTGTGCGCCCTGACCGATCACTCTGCCTTGCGCGCGGCCAACAGTTGGTTGAGCAATTCGCTGCGCGGCGGCACCAGGGTAAGCTGTCCCTTGCCCTCCAGGATTTTTTGGGTCTCCAAAATCTCAAACATCGCGGCGGCCACTTCGGGGTCGGCGGCGATGGTCTGCATGGCCTGGCCGACGATGCGCGGGCGGATGGCCGCAGCTTTGGCGAACTCGACGGCGGCCTGCCGTTCGGCGGTGCTGGTGATGATGTTGACCTGGTTGGCCCCATCCTGTTTGATCGCCGAGGTTACCTGCCGCAGACGGTTGACCACTTTGGCTTCGATCTGCTGGATCATGCCGATGTCACGAAAGTGAACCTTGCGGATGTAAACCGAGCCGAGTCTGTAGCCCCATTCGTGCGAGCGCGGCGAGACCTCCTGGCGCACGGTGCGGCTCATTGCGTGGCGATCGACGAGCATCTGATCCAGCGGCAGGTTGCTCAACGAGCGCACCACGGCGTTACTGACGTTGGCCGCCAGCGATCCGCGCGGGTCGGCGTTCTTGAACAGGTAGGCCACCGGATCGCTGATGTACATCTCGTACCAGATGCCCACGCCCATCGGCGCGCCCTCTTCCGAGTTGACGGGGTTGCTGCGCAGGTATTGTTGGTCGAGGCGCATATCCAGCACCCGCCGGTTGCCCAGCCAGTTCACCAGAAATGCGTTGAGGCCCAGGTGCACGGGCAGCCAGTGCAGGCCCGGCTCGTTCAAGATGCCGATGACTTTGCCGAACAACACAAAGACCTGGCAGGTACCCTCCTGCACGACGGTGTAGAGGCCGATCAGGCGCAAAAGGAAAAGAACGATGGGCGCTACGAACCACATGGCGATAAAGGTCACCAGCGCTCCGGCAAAGAACTCCATAAAGAATTCAACAACTTGGCCCATTATTCTACCTCCCGCACCATATGTTGGGCATGGGCGTAAAGCCGCAACCGCACATTCCGCAAATAAGCCTGCAGTGCGGCCGGCCCACTTTGGCGCAGCGCGCGCAACTGCTCGGCCAATGCGATCAGCGGCTCCACTTCGGCCTGCGCATTGAGGGTCTCAATTTCCACTGCTCGCCTGGATTGCACGATTTTCTGGTCAGCCGCAGCCTGAGCCAGGCTGATATCAGACGAGACTTGGTTGTGCGCGGTGTTGATCGCGGCCAGCGCCGACTCGACTTCGGCTGGCGGGTCGATGCCTGTGATCAGCGAGGCGTCGAGGATGATGCCGTAGCGGGCCGCCGACGAGGCGCACTCGCGCTCCATATGCTCGTTCAGGTCGCGCAGGTTCTTGCGCAGGTCGTTAATCGACACGCCGGTGACAATGCTCATTTCACCACCGCGTGCGGCATCGGGGACCGGCGCTTCAAAGCTGGCGATGCGCTCGCGCAGCACCGAGACAAAGTAGCCCATCACGTGCGAGATGGGCCGCTTGACGCCGAACATATAGGCGTACAGGTTGCTCTCCGCTATTCGGTAACGGATCTGGCCGGTGAGGCCGGTGTTGAGTTGGTCTTTGGTCACCCCTTCCAGAATAGTGCCGCCGGCGTTAGCTCGCGGGTCTTCCGGGTCGAGGGCCATATTCATAGTTTGGGTGGCGATGGAGACCTTGTACACGCGCTCCCACGGCCATTTGAAGTAGGGGCCGCCCGGCGGAATGACGCGCACCACGGGATAGTTGTAGCGTTGTTTATGCTCCGCGCTGAGCATTTCACCCAGCGGCGAGTTGGCGATGGTGGCGTCGCCCACGCGCTCGGCCCGTCCAAAAATGGTTTTCACCGCCCGCTCGTTTTGATCGACGGTGTAAAATGCTGTGAGCAGGTAGCGAAAGATAAACCAGACACAAAATCCGACGAACATACCTACCAGGACACCCATTATGCACACTCCTTTCACTGCAAAGAATGAATACCAATTTACTTGGCCGCGTCGGCGAGCATCCACGCTACCCAGCGCCCAAAGGCCACGTGGTGTACCTCGGCCAGCAGCGCGTTGCCTTCGACAGTAGCCAAAATCTGCGCTTCCGGCGGGTGGGTGGCCATCCCCGCCTCGATCAGCACTGCGATATACAGGTCGGTGGGCAGGATGTTGGCCCCCGGCGCGGTGAGGGTAAAGCGGTTGCCGATCGTCGTGTACCCGGCCTCGGCCATGCGATCCCAGGCATAGGTATCGGCGTGCAGCACGCCCCGCCCCGGCGCGTCGATCTCTTGATCGACCCAGAACTGGGCCAGCGCGTTGTGCATTTCCTCGGCCAACTGCTTGCCCTGCCGGATCAACTCGACATCGCCGTGCGCGGCGTAAAAGGTCAGCGGGCCGACGATGTCCGGGTTGGCGATTGAATCGACGTGCAGGCTGATTAACACCGGCGTGCGCCCGGAGCGAACCCCCAGGTAATAACACAGGTTGGCGCGATATTGCAGGTCATCGCGGCGACTGTTCTGCCCATCGTCGACGGTGTTGGGCGTGCGCGTGTACTCGTCAAAGAGCGAGTCGTCGTCGTGGGTAAAGACCGTGGTCCAACCCTCGGCGTCGAGCAGGGCTTTCCAGGCATAGGCGCGCTCCAGCACCGCCCAGCGCTCCAGCACCGCCCGTCCCACCGGCGGATAGATCGGCGTGCCGTTGTCGGCGCGGGTGTGACCGGGATCGAGGATGATCAGGTAGCGCGCTTTGAACTCGTCCAACGTGGTTGCCGGTGCTGGACGTACAAACGGCTCGACATTGATCTGCTCGGCGACCAGGTGCGGGCCGAGGCCCAGGCCGTAGGTCGACGCGGCGTAGGCCAGGCCGGCCAACTGCTGCGCGCCGCCTCGCCCCAGCGTCAGTTGGACGATTTGGGCCGCGTCGCCGTTGACCTGCGCCGCCGCCTCGACAACGGTGTAGCCCCGCGCCAGCAGTTCCGAGCTGTCCGTGCCCTCCTGGATCAGCGCCAGACGGGGCGTGAACAGCCCGCCGCTCAGCCGGGTCAGCAGCGCTTCCCATTGATCGATCTGCGCAGCAATGTCCGCCTCCGGGTCTACGTACAGGCCGGGCAGGTGCCCGTCGGCGATGCTCAGGCGCACGAAATCGGGGTGGTTGTCGAGGGCGATAAAGCTGACGGTGTGCAGGCCGCGCTTGCGCACCACGTCAAAGGTCTGGCTGGCGCCGAGCATGTCGCTCTGCGGCGGCATCGCCAGCACCACCTGCACGCGCGACTCGGGGGCCGGCGTCGCCGTCGGTGGCGCGTAGATCGGCGTGGGCGTCGACGTGGGCGGCAGCGGTTGGATCAGCGTGGGGGTGGGCGATGGGGTCGGGGTGGACGTCGGCGTTGCTGTCGCCGTGCTGGTTGGCGTTGCCGTCGCGGTCGCCGTGGATGTGGGCGTTGCCGTTGCCGTGTTGGTCGATGTGAGCGTCGGCGCCGCGGTCGCAGTGCTTGTCGCCGTGCGGGTGGCGGTCGCCGTGGGTACGGCTGTCGCTGTGGCGGTTGGCGACGGTTTGGCGCAGGCCGAGAGGGCGATGGTCAGGATGAACAGAATATAGACAAGATGTTTTGAGTGTTTCAAGCGGCTATCCTCGTGACAAAAGTGGTTTTCGCCTCACAAAAAACGTTCGGTTTGCAATGACAGACAATGCTAAAACAACGACGCCAACGGGCTTTGCAGGGTTTGCACCAGGCGATCCCACTGCCGCTCGGCGCGGCGGCCCGGCTGAGTCAGGTCGGCCGGAGCGACGATGTTAGGGTTGAGGCGCTGCGGCAGCAGGCCCAGGTCAAACGGCTGAACGATCACCGGGATCATGCGCGCCGCGCTCTCCTGGATGCTCACCGTCTGCGACATCACATTCTCAAACTGGGCCATGTTGTCGCCCAGGTAGGCTGGCGAGAGCACGATTAAGGTGCGCTTGGACTGCTCAATGCCGCGCTCGATGTTGACCACCCGCGAGACACCCAGCTCGCGCACGTCGTCTGAGATGGCGACTTGCAGGCCGGCGCCCTCCAGTTTGGGCAGTAGCGTCTCCCAGACCCAGTCGGCGTCGACGGCGTCCTTTTCGGCATAGCTGACGAACACGTCATAGCGATAGCCGCGTTCTGTGTCCACGCGCGGCACGACGCCCTTTTGCCCGCCCAGGTAGAGCGCGACGGGGAAATTTTCCTCGATCTCGGCCTTAAAGATGGGGTGCTGGTTGGGCTGGGCGACGGTCACTTTGGGCTGGACGTACTCGAACAGGTCAAAGATGCGGATCATACCGTCATCGCTGGCGATGCCGCCGCGCATACCGGCGAGAAGCTGTTTCGTGAACAGGCTGTTATCGTCGCCGGGCAGCACCCACGAATACTCGTCGGAGCGGGAGGAGGCCAGGATGGCCCGCCCGCGCCCCTGCTTGAGCGTCTCGTAATAGCGATCGGGCAGGCCGCCCTTCATCGTTGGCGCCGTCACGTCCTTGGGCTGGCCGATGCCGCCCGAGTGGCAGCAGTCGAACAGGATCAGCACTTTGCGCGCCGTTATTTTGCGCAACGCATCGGTAAACTCGGTCCCAGAGATCGCTGTGCGGGCGACAGCCACGTCGGATGTGTAATCGACGTCGACGGGCAGGATGTATTCGCCGGCGTGCGCCCCGGACTCGACCTGTCCGCCGTGGCTGGACAGGTACAACGCGACCACCGAATCGGGGTTGCTGCGTGCGGCGAGATCGGCCAACCCCTGGCGCAACGCCGCGCCGGTCGCTGCTTGATCGAGCAACAATTGGACGTTGTTCGGGTAATAGCCGCCCTGGTTGGGATTGACGAGCGTGTTATAGACGTCTTGGGCGTCCTTGAGGACGGTGGGCGGCAGCGGGTTGATCGCCTTGTAATTGGCGATGCCGATGACGAGCGCGTGAGCGTTTTCCATTCCAGGCATAGGGTCCCCCTTTGGTCTAAATAAACCAGGTTTTGGCAAGCGAGCTTGCTGTCAAAAAACATAGTTTCTTTTACAGCGTGGCGAATAGATAGAGATCATTATACAACACGTGGGGGAGAATGGGCAAGGTGTGCATCGACGGAGACGCAAGTTATCCACTTTCATTGCAAACCAAGTGTTTTTTGCGAGGCCAAGTAATTCCCGAGTTTCTTTCTTCTACGTTGGGGATTGCGGCAATGGCAATGAGGCTAATGCGCGTTGCGCATAGTGATACCGGCGGTAGTCAACACGTCACGCACGACGTCGAGCATCAAGCACTCGATTGTCTCCAATCGCACCTTCGTCTTGGCCTCGCAACGCAGGGTCACGGCGGGCTGCGTGTTCGAGGGGCGGAATAAGGCCCAGCCGTCACCAAAATGAATCTTGGCTCCGTCCATCCGCTCGATGGCAAAGCCCTGATCGGCAAAATGGGACTGCACAGCCTGGACGACGGGCTGTTTTAGATGGTCGGGGCACTGAAAGCGATGTTCGGGCGAGAGATGATACTGCGGTAGGTCGGCCAGCAGGGCGGAGAAAGGTCGCTTGCTCGCCCCGAGCAGGGCCAGCATCCGCGCTGTGGCCAGCATGGCGTCGTCGAAAAGGAAGCCGGGCTGGTCGAAAAATAGGTGACCGGCCGCTTCGCCGCCAAGAAGGGCGCTGTGTCGGCGCATCGCCTCATGGACAAAGGCATAGCCCACTGGGCAGGGGATCGCCGTGCCGCCCAACGCCTCGACCGTTTCCTGAAGAGCTTGCGTGCAGGAGAGTTCATAGACGACGGTTGCCCCAGGATATTCGCTCGCGCCCTCTGGGGTGCGCGCGCCCTTTGGGGTGCGCGCGCTCTTGAGAGCGCAAAGCGCCTGCTGCGCCAGCAGAGTCAGCAGTTGATCGCCAAACACAACCCTGCCTCGCTCATCGACCATGGCCAAGCGGTCGCCGTCGCCGTCGTAGCCCAGGCCTGCATCGGCTCGTTCTTCGACTACTCGCGCGGACAAGGCATCAAGCGCGCCGGGCGCGGTAGGATCGGGGATGCGGTTTGGGAAGCGTCCGTCCGGCTCGCAGTAGAGCGGGATCACTTTGCACCCTAACAGCTTGATCAGTGCCGGCGACAGATCGCACGCCGCGCCATTTCCCGCGTCGACGACGACGCGCAGCGGCTGCCCTATCTGCACGACATTCGAGATCGCGGCAAGGTAATCGGCGGTCGGGTCATGATGGGTCAGCGTGCCTTGTTCCTGCCGGAAGCGCCCGCTTGCGGCTACGTGATAGATGCGGGCAAGTTCCTGGTCGCCCAGCGAGTGGTCGGTGCGGATTTTGAGCCCGTTGTAATCGGCTGGGTTGTGGCTGGCAGTGACCATCAGTCCGGCGCCGGCCTCATAGTGATCGGTCGCCCAGTTGAGCATCGGCGTGACGCAGGTGTGGATATCGATCAGATGGAGGCCGGTGGCGAGCAGCCCGTCGATCAGCGCCGCCGACAGGCCCAATGAACTGACCCGCACATCGCGTCCGACCACGGCCCGGTCGATGCCTTGTTCGGCCAGCAACGTGCCCGTCGCCTGGCCGATGAGGCGCATGTCGCCGGCGGTGAGCGTTTGATCGGCGATGCCGCGAATGCTGTAAGCGCGGAAAATGCTTATGTCCATACAAAAACCCCGGAATAAGGACTAAGGAATAAGGGGAGTAAGGAATAAGGAAAATACGGAATACGCAATACGGAATACGTTCAGAACTCTACATCAGGCAGGTACTTGGACAGCTCTCGTTTGACCTCGGCCTTGATCTGGGCCAACTGCTTCTCGTTCTGTGCCTCAAAACGGATCGACAGGCGCGGCTGGGTGTTCGAGGAACGGATCAGTGCCCAGGCGTGTTCGTCAAAATAGATGCGTGCGCCGTCAAGGTCGATCACGCGGCGGGTGCCCATAAAGGCGGCACGCACCTTGTCGACCACCTCCGTTTTGCGGAAATCGGGGCAGGGCACGCGCAGTTCCGGCGAGCTGACGTATTCAGGCAGGCCCGACCAGGTATCGGCGAGCATCTCGCTGAGCGACTTGTCCTCGGCAGCGATGTATTCGAGTAGCCGCGCGGCGGCCAAGAGTGCGTCGTCAAAATCGATCGGTGGGTCGTTGAAAAAGACGTGGCCGCTCAACTCGCCGCCGAGCACGGCTCTTTCCTGGCGCATGCGCGGCAGAATGGCCGTATTGCCGCAGCGCGACATCACCGGGATGCCGCCGAATTTGACCACGCCGTCGAACAGTGCTTCCGAGCAGCGCACCTCAAAAACGACCTTGGCCGGGCCGCCGCGCAGCGCCTCGCGGACAAAGAGCAGCAGGTAGCGGTCGGGTGGCACGATCTCACCCCGCTCATCGACGATGCCGATGCGGTCACCGTCGCCGTCAAAGGCAATGCCCACGTCCGCGTCGATCTCTTTGACCTTGGCGACCAGGTCTTGCAGGTTTTCAGCCTCGGCGGGATCGGATGGATGGTTGGGAAAGGTGCCATCCGGCTCACAGTAAAGCGGCGAAACCACGCAGCCCAGGTCTTGCAGCACTTGCACGGCCAGCGGCCCGTTGACGCCGTTGCCCGCGTCGACGACGACTTTGAGCGGGCGCTTGAGGCGCACTTTTTGCTGGATGCAGTGACGATAGGGGGTAATCATGTCGGTGGTGGTCACTTTACCGTGCCCGGAGATGAACGTTCGGTTGGCAATCAGCCGCTCGACGTGTTGCAGTTCTTCGCCGGCGACCGGATCGGTGCCGATTTGCAACTTGAGGCCATTAAATTCGGCAGGGTTGTGGCTGGCCGTGACCTGCACCGCGCC
>JAFGEY010000318.1 GCA_016931365.1 Anaerolineae bacterium | reverse complement strand
TCCTTGATGCTGAGGATCGCCTGCGCGCTGCCGCGAACGATCTCTAGATCCTCAAAGATCGATTCGACGCTCAAGATGCGCTGCAGCCGCTCAAGCGGCTGCGCCTCCAGTTCGGCACGGAACTCGTGGACATTGATCCCCTGCCCGGCGATCTCTTGCAGGGCCTGGGCCAGCAGCCGCGCGTATTTGTGCTCGCGCAGGTCGGACGGGGCCTGCTCCAACAGCAGGGTGGCCAGGTACAAGTAGCGCGACACGTCCTCGCGGATGCGGGCCACACTGCCGGGGATCGGCGCAGCTTTGTTGCCCACCCAGTGGATCGCCTCGCCGGTGGCCGTAGCGATCGCCTCATAGGTCTTGGTGCGCACCAGTTCCTTGTGCGCGGCTTCGAGCCTGGCGAGCAACTGCGCGTTGTTGATGGCAATGGCCAGTTGATCGGCCATGATCTGCAAGGTAGTCAGGTCATCTTCGGAAAAATCACCCACGCGCGTGCTCTGCACGTCGAGCGCACCGATGACCTGCTTGCCAATCTTGAGCGGCAGAGCGATCTCGGCGCGGGTGAGCGGCAGCAGCGGATTGGGAGCGTGAGCGGGGTCCTGGCTCACGTCGGGCGCGATGCGCGCCTGGCCGGATGCCGTTGCGGTGCCGATCATCGACTGGCCGCCGACGCGCAGATTGTGCCCTTTTTCCAACATTTTTTGGCCGGACTCACCGCTGCCCGCGCGCAGCACGGCCATCTCTCCAGCATCATTGAGCAAAAAGACGCCGGCATAATAGAGATCGAATTCGCCAACCAGCGTGTCGACAATGGCGCCAAAGAGTTCGTCGAGGTTGAGGATGGAGGTGATACTGCGGCCGACCCGCGCGCCAGCCTCCAGCAACCTGGCACGACGTTCGGCATTGCGCAGCAGAACAAGATTCTGGGCGTTCAATTCGGCATTCTCGTCGAGCGCCTGGGTCAGCTCGCGGACTTTATCTTCCAGCCGGGCAACCAGTCTTTGTTGGTATTCGCGCCGGAACGAGTCGTCTTGCAGCACCTCATGCTCGCCGCCAAGATAGCACTGCACCTGTTCGACAAAGGTGTCGGGATTGAGGGGCTTGGAGATATAGCCATCGCAGCCGGAGGCCAGTACGCGCTCGCGGACGTGCGCGGTAACGTCGGCGGTGAGGGCAATGACCGGAGTATTGGGCAGCAGCGACTTGATCCGTGTGGCGACCTCGTAGCCGTTAAGCTGCGGCATGTGCAGGTCGACCAGAACCAGGTCGGGCCGGACTTGGCGCGCCAGTTCGATGCCCCCGAGGCCGTCGCTAGCTTCTTCGAGGTCATAGTCTTGGACAAGCAAACGCCTGACGAGCATCCGCGCAGCAGGCGTATCGTCAATGTAGAGAATTTTAGGACGAATCAGGTTCGACAGCATATCGACCAGCAGATGGGTTCAGATAGAAACATAGCGCACCAAAACTCAGAATACCATACTAGAAATCCCTTGTCAACCGCCGTTGTGTAAATATTGCGAAAAAAAACGAGGGCGAGACCTGGGGGTCTCGCCCTCGTACGTATTTGACGTTCAACACACCATCAGCACAGCCTCGCCAACGAGGACACTCTTGTTCTCCTGGTTGGTACACGTCGTTTTGAGGGTGACAATGCGCTTGTCCTCTTGCCAGCCAGTCACTTGAACCGTGGCCGTGATCTCGTCGCCAAAATAAACCGGCGCGAGAAATTTGAGCGTCTGGCTGAGATAGACCGCGCCGGGGCCGGGCAGGTACATGCCCAGCACGGTGGAGATCAGCCCGGCAGTGAGCATCCCGTGGGCAATGCGTCGGCCAAAACGCGACTGGCCGGCGTATTCATCGTCCATATGCAAGGGGTTCAAATCGCCGGTCAGCGCAGCAAACGTTTCCACCGCTTGCTGTGAAATAACCTTGCTGTAGCTGGCCCGCTCGCCGATTTGGAAAGAATTGCGCGTTTCCACCGCCGACGTTCCCTTTCTTTCAATCGCCAACCAACCCGGCTAGAAAATACCAATGTTAAGCCAGTCGAACAGGTAGGGCAGTCCGTTCTGGAGTGCCCAGGCAATGACCAGAATGACAACCGGTACCACAAAAGAGACTGCAAATCTGCGGACCACGATATCAAGGTATAACCGGCGCAGAAAACGCCAGAAAGCATTCTGGGATGCATCGGGAATAGGGGTAATCACATTCAGTCCATCGCGTTTGGCGCGCAGGACGGTCACACCGGTGCGAAGGTGCTGTTCGATAAAAATCACATACACCAGCCAGAGCAGGCCGACAAAGACCAGTCCAAAATTGTTAACGGGCCGCAGCGTCCAACGCCATTGGTTGCTGCTGCCCAGCAGCGGCCAAACAAAGTTCAGGGTATTGCGCACCTGAAAAAAGGCCACCATCCCCACTGCCGCGCAAATCATCCACAGTCCATAAGCAACTGCATAGGCAACGACATCTTTGAACTTGATTGTTGGGCTTACGCTTTCCACAGTTTATTGCCTCCATCAATTCCGAGGGGAAACACCTTGCTGGATGTTTCCCCTCGATTCTTGCACCCTACCATTATTTGTACAACTCGAGATCAACCTCGGCTAATAGCTATACGTGTTGATCGGGTTGCCATTCTGGTCTTGCAGATTCGCCGTGTCACCGGTGTTGTTCCAGATCGGCCGCCGCC
>JAFGEY010000317.1 GCA_016931365.1 Anaerolineae bacterium | reverse complement strand
CCCGAAGAGAGCAAGCGCTACATGCACCATTACAACTTTCCGCCCTTCAGCACCGGCGAGACCGGCCGACTGGGCGGCACCGGACGGCGTGAGATCGGTCACGGTGCATTGGGCGAGCGCGCGCTGATTGCCGTGCTCCCCCCGCAAGAGGTGTTTCCCTACACCATCCGCGTGGTCAGCGAAGTGCTCAGCAGCAACGGCTCCACCTCGCAGGCCAGCATCTGCGGCAGCACCCTGGCGCTGATGGACGCTGGCGTGCCAATCAAGGCTCCGGTGGCAGGCATCGCCATGGGGCTGGTGATCGACGAGGCGACCGGCAAGTACAAGACCCTCACCGACATCCAGGGCATCGAAGATCACCTCGGCGATATGGATTTCAAAGTCGCCGGCACGCGCCAGGGCATTACTGCCTTGCAGATGGACATCAAGGTCAAGGGCATCAGCCGCGAGATCATGGCCCAGGCGTTGGATCAGGCCCAAAAAGCGCGCTACCAAATCCTCGACGTGATCCAGGCCTGCATCGCCGCGCCGCGCGAGGAAATGTCGCCCTATGCGCCGCGCCTGACCACGATCAAAATCAATCCCGACAAGATCGGCGCGGTGATCGGCTCGGGCGGCAAGACCATCCGCAGCATCCAGGATGAAACCGGCGTCCAGATCGACATCGCGGATGACGGCACGGTAACTATTGCTGCCGTCGATGGCGTCGCTGCTGAAGCGGCCCGGCAGCGCATCCTGGCCCTCACTGAAGATGCCGAGATCGGCAGAATCTATACCGGCAAAGTGGTGCGCACCACCGACTTTGGCGCGTTTGTGGAAATCTTGCCCGGCAAAGATGGCATGGTACACATCTCCCAACTCGCCAGCGAGCGCGTGCCCAGCGTCGAATCGGTAGTCCAGGTGGGCGACGAAGTGATGGTCATGGTCACTGACGTCAGCCCAGAGGGCAAAATCCGGCTCTCACGCCAGGCCGTCCTCGAAGGCTGGACCGCCGAAGAAGCGCGCGAGCGCGATGGCGGTGGTCGCCGTCCGGGTGGCGGCGGCGGCGGCGGGCGCTCTGGCGATCGCCGAGATCGCAGGTAAAACACGGGAGCACGATGGAACAGCCCTCATCAGACGGCGTTTCAAACGATAACCACAACCCGGTCCGGCAAGACGGCCCTCAAGGGCCGTCCGAACCGGGTTCCAATATGTTCTGGGCCTGGCTGATCGAGATCAGCGAGACGGTGCTGCCGGCGATCGTCATTGCCGTGTTGATCAACCTGTTCCTGGCCCAGGCAACACGCGTCTACGGGCACAGCATGGAGCCGACGCTGCACACCGACCAACGCCTGGTGGTGGAAAAGGTGAGCTACAAGCTGCACATCCCACAGCGCAGCGACGTGGTGGTGCTGCACCTGCCCAATCAAAGCCGCGAACTGCTGATCAAACGGGTTATCGCCCTGCCCGGTGAGACGATCGAGGTCAAAGAGGGCGGCGTGTACATCAACGGCGAGCGGTTGGCCGAGCCATACCTGGACATCGAAACATACGGCAACTATGGGCCGCTGACCGTACCAGTTGATAGTGTCTTTGTGATGGGAGACAATCGAGGCGCGAGCAATGACTCACGCTCCTTTGGCCCGGTGCGCATCGACCAGATAGTCGGCCGCGCCTGGGTTTCATACTGGCCGTTTGATGTGTTGGGACTGGTTGAATAGACAAAAAACCCGGTTTTTGACCCAAACCGGGTTTCTCTGTACTGTCTGTAGTTGAATGACTTATGGCCCGCATCCGGCATCGCAAAAGCATCAACCCCTTTCGCATCCGCATTGACGTGGCGCGGCCCGATTGGAACGCCATCACCGGCGGCACCGATGCCGAAGGCATCGACAGGCCGTTCGAGGTCGATCTAGGCTTTGGGCGCGGCGAGTTTCTGATCGAACGCGCCAGACAGGCCCCGCACGCACAGTTGGTAGGCCTGGAAATCCGCCAATACCTGATCGACAAGATGCAAGAATACCTCGAACTGGCAGGCGTTGCCAACATACACATTATGTTCGCCAACGTCAAGATACACTTGCCCACCCTGTTCGATCCGGGCATGTTGAGCCGGGTATACATTCATTTTCCCGACCCGTGGACGCAGCGCAAAAAGCACCACAAGCGGCGCATGGTCGATGAAACCCTCGTCTCGACACTGCACACTCTGCTCAAGCCGGGCGGCGAGGTCCACCTGATGACCGACAAACAGGTTGTCGGCGCAGAGATGCTGGCCCTGTTTGAAGCACACGGCGGCTATAAGAACGCCTGTGGTATGGGGCAGTTTTGTCCCACCAGCACGACCGGCATCCGCACCCGCGAAGAGCAGTACTACCTTGAGCAAGGCATCGATATTTTCCGCTTGAGATTCGTTCGAGAGTAAAAGGAATGCAAGACCGAACGCTGATCCGCAACTTTTGCATTATCGCCCACATCGATCACGGCAAATCAACCCTGGCCGATCGTCTGTTAGAGCGCACCGGCACGCTGACTGCGCGTGAGATGACCGAGCAAGTGCTCGACACAATGGACCTGGAACGCGAAAAAGGGGTGACGATCAAGGCCTCTGCCGTGCGCATGAACTATACGCAAGACGGCCAGACCTACGAACTGAACCTGATCGACACGCCGGGCCACGTTGATTTCAACTATGAGGTGTCGCGCGCGCTGAACGCCTGTGAGGGCGCCCTGCTCATAGTCGACGCATCGCAGGGCATCGAAGCGCAGACACTTGCCAACCTCTACCTGGCCCTCGACCACGACCTGACCATCATTCCGGTGATCAACAAGATCGACCTGGTTTCTGCACGTCCGGACGAGGTAGAGCAAGAACTGGGCGACCTGTTTGGCTTTTTGCCGCAAGAAATTCTGCGCATCTCGGCCAAAGAGGGCACCAACATCGACGGTGTGCTGCAAGCCGTCATCGAGCGCGTTCCCTTGCCGCAAGGCGACGCCGCAAGCCCGCTGCGCGCGCTGATCTTTGACTCGCACTATGACCCTTACAAGGGCGTCGTGGCCTACGTCCGCGTGGTCGATGGTCAGGTCAGCAAAAGCACGCCGCTCAAACTGATGTCCAACAACATCCCGGTCGATCCGATCGAAGTGGGCACGTTCTCGCCCAAAATGACCCCCATCGACGGATTGAGCGCCGGCGAAGTAGGCTATATCGCCACCGGGCTGAAAGAGCTTCAGGATTGCGCTGTCGGCGATACGTTCACCGGGCGCGACCGTCCCGCCGGCGAAGCGCTGCCCGGCTATCGCCCCGCCAAGTCGATGGTCTTTGCCGGGTTCTATCCCGCCGAAGGCGAGGACTATGAACTGCTCGGCGAAGCGCTGGAAAAACTGCAACTGAACGACGCCGCCCTCTTTTACGAGCCGGAAACGTCGCCCGCACTGGGCTTTGGCTTTCGCTGCGGATTCCTGGGCCTCTTTCATATGGAGATCATCCAGGAACGGCTGGAACGCGAATACAACCTCGACCTGATAGCAACCGCCCCAAGCGTCGAATATCACATCATCAAGACCGACAGCGGCGAGATTCGCATCTCCAACCCCGCTGACCTGCCGCCGGAGACCGAAATCGCCGAGATTTCCGAGCCGTGGGTCGAATTGAGCGTCTTTTCGCCCGCCGAGTACATTGGCCAGGTGATGGACCTGACCACCACCCGCCGAGGCCTGTATCAAAAAATGGAGTATCTTGACCCGAAACGGGTCTTGATCATCTTTCACATCCCGCTGATCGAAATTCTGGTCGATTACTTTGACCGGCTCAAATCATCGACGCGCGGCTATGCCTCGATGGATTACGTCTTTGTGCGCTATGAAGCCGCCGACCTGGTTAAACTGGATGTGCTGGTCAACGAGCAAGCGGTCGACGCTTTATCGATCATCGTCCACCGCAATCAGGCTTATCAAAAGGGACAGCGGCTTGTATCCAAACTCAAAGAGGCCATTCCCAGGCAGCAATTCCAGGTGCCGATCCAGGCTGCGATAGGCAAAAAAGTCATCTCGCGCGCCAATGTCAAGGCAGTGCGCAAAGATGTCACGGCCAAGTGCTACGGCGGCGACGTGACCCGCAAGCGCAAACTGCTGGAAAAGCAAAAAGCGGGCAAAAAACGCCTCAAAATGATCGGCCGCGTGTCGATCCCGCAGGAAGCCTTTATGGCCGTGCTGCGCCTGGACGACGAATAAATTTTATGTGAAATTGGCTCTTGCCTTATCTGGTAGATTATGGTAAAATTGAAAATAATATGTCAAGCTAGAATGATGAAACCAAAGACGAGGTGGGGAGCATGAATCAAAACAGTGGAATGACACGGCTGCTGATTGGATTAGTCGTCGGCGTGATTTTGGGGCTGGGCATCGGCCTGCTGTTTGGCTATGTCATCGCTCCGGTACAGTGGACCGACGTCAGCCCACAGGAATTGCGCACAGATTATGGCGCATACTATTGGGCGCTGGTTACAGAGTCTTACGACAAACACGGCGATCTGACGCTGGCCCAAAAGCAACTGGGCGTGTGGGATGATGAAGCCCGGCGCAAAGCAGCGCTTGAATTCGCTTACGTCGAAGCCAGCCCTGAAATGCAGATGAAGCTGCAATCGCTGGAAGAAAAAGCGATTGGCGCGACGACTGCGATGCCCACCCCTTCGACGGCGCAGCCAACGCCCGCACAACCGACAGGCGAAGAACCTGCGGCGACGGGTGGCCTCGGCAGTCTGCTGCGCACCGTCGGGTTGGGACTCTTGCTCATCCTGGTTTTCATCGTCATCGTTGTCTTTTTGTTCTTGCGCCTGCGCAAGTCCAAGAAACAGGCGCCGCCCAAAGAAGAAGAATTTACCGATTGGTCTACCACGATGCCTACGGAAGGAGAAGCCCCACAGACGCCGCCGTTGGCGCACTTTGTCACCAGTTATGCACTGGGCAACGACGTCTATGATGAATCTTTCAGCATCGAGTCGCCGGGCGGGGACTTTATGGGCGAATGTGGCGTGGGCATTTCGGAAACGATCGATGTGGGCGATCCGGACAAAGTGACCGCCTTTGAGGTCTGGCTGTTCGACAAGAACGATATCCGCACCGTGACCCGGGTGCTGATGAGTGAGTACGCTTTCAACGATCAAGAGTTGCGCGCCCGTCTTGCCACCAAGGGCGAACCCGCCCTGATCGTCCCCGGCAAGCCGATCACCATCGAGACACTGACCCTGCGCATCGACGTGATGGTCACCGAGGCTGTTTATGGAACGGGTACGCTACCCGCCAACAGCTTTTTCGACCGGTTGACGTTGGAATTGATCACGCGCAGCAAAGAAGCCAATGTGCGTGGCGTCGAAGGTGAACTCGACCTGTAAACGTCGCTCACAATTGATGACAAAAAAGAAGGACCTGACCGGCCCTTCTTTTTTTATTTCTAGCCCAACTCCCCACTTGCCGCAGATGGAGGACGACGAACCACGCACAATGGATCGAGCCTGCCGACCGAAACAGCCGCCAAATGTTGCATTTTGACCAGCCTTTTGATGCCCAGCGTCTCTGGCTCGACCTGCACACATGGCACAAGCTGCCACTCGCCGCCGCGCCGCGCCAGCACATCGACCAGGGCCGGATCAACGCCATCCACCAGAAAAGCCACCCCAACCGGCTTGACAAACTGTCGCACATCGAGATCGCCGCCCGTCTCGGTCATTCGAAAAGCCAGAAAATCATACGCGGCGATGACTTGAGCATCGGCATACGGATCGCCAGGGACAATCTGATCAGGGTCTTGAGCGCGCACCTCGACACGAAGCAGATCGCTCCGCCAACTGGCGTCCCAGGCAATGCCGGGAATGCGCAGCCAGAGTCGACCATCCAGTGTGCTGCGGACGCACTCGTTTTCATGGTAAAAGATCAGCGTGTCCCGCGCAGGCACATAGCCGCGCGCGACATCGTCGTCCTGCTGTGCGCGCGCCGACTGCCGGCGCAGCGCGATCCCCAGCAAGACCAACAAGACCGCGATCGCCGCCAAGGAAATTGCCCAGACGAAGACGAATCCTGTTTCCATAACCCCCGATTTCAATCTCATTCGCCGACTTTGGTCGACAGGAAGCGTTCAATAGGTGCCCGTAGCCCCCGATAAATTATTCAGCCTCGAGTTCTACAAGCCAGGCCTCGACCTGATCCTGAAACATCTGTCGCTCAAAATTGATCAAGCCCAGCTCCAATACTTTTTTCAGAGCCGCGATCGCCTCAGTATCCTGGCCCAGTTCTTTGTAGCAGGCGCCCAAAATATAGTTTGCAAGTGCGAGGTCCGGTCCCAACTCGACGGCTTTTTGGGCATTCTCAAACGCCTCGTCAACGCGCCCTTGCGCGTGCAACGTCAAAGCCAGGTTTTTGTATCCCTGCGCCAGGCCGGGATCGAGTTCGATCGTATACCGGGCCGCCGCTTCAGCCTCTTGCTGGCGTCCCAGGAAAAAGTAGGTATAGGCCAAAGCGCTTTGCAGCATAGCAAGATTTGGATACTGAGCATCAAGGGCGAGGTATTCAGTCAGGGCCGCTTCCAACTGTCCGGACTCCAGGTAGGTTTCGGCAAGAAACTGCTTTAGCCCGGGATCGCTCGGATTGAGTTGGATCGCCGTCTGAATTTCTGACAAAGCTTTAGGCATCATTTCTAGCGTACGATAAAAATAGCTCAACCCCACATGGTAGCGCGCCGTGTCCGGCGACAGTTCAACCGCGCGCTCCAGGCTTTGTTTCGCCTGGTCATTCAACTTGACGCCGGCGTAGGCAAAACCAAGCAGGTAAAGCGTTTCTGCCTCTTCGCCGGTCAGCGACAGGGCTTTTTCCAGCAGTTCTGCCGCGCGATCAAATTGCTCAGTTTGCAGGTAGGCCGAGCCGGCCAACAGATACGTTTCGGGATCGTCGGTGTTTAGGGCAATCGCCGATTCCAGCGCGCTCAGAGATGCCTCAATCTGTCCCATCTGTGCGTAGAGCAGACCCAAACCGGCAAACGCTGGCGCATATTGCGGGTCAAGCTCGATCGCTTTCTGGTATTCAGCATGCGCGGTGTTCGCGTCGCCGCGCGCCAGGGCCGCTTTGCCCAGCAAATAGTGCGCCTCCACATCGTCGGGCCTGACCTGAACGACTTTTTGCAGGTAGGGATACGCGCCCTCCGCATCGTTGTAGTTCAGGAGCAGACTCCCCAAACGCTCGTTTGCCTCAACGTCGTCGGGGACGGCAGCGATCGCATCACGGTACGCGCCGGCGGCCTGTTCGGGCGAGCCTTCGGCTTCCAGGATGCGACCACGCAGCACATACGCGCTCGCTGCGCGGCCGCTGCGGGCCAGCGCGCGATCGACCCATTGATTGGCCTGCGCCAGATCGCCCGCATCGAGCGCCGCCTGCGCCTGGGCGACGTAGCGATTGACCGTCCAATCGACGAAAGAGGGCGACTGGTAAACGGCCAAAACGATCAGCGCCATAGCTATGACGCCGCCCACCACAACCAACCAGCGCGCGTTGGGCGGCGCAGCCAGTCTGTGCCAGCGACGGAACACGACCGGCGCGGAGCGGGGCAGCGCGTAGCCGCCAAGGACGATCATCGCACCCAGGATTACATCGACCAGTGGACGGCTGAACTCGGGCCAACCACGGTCGCCATAGGCCAGATAACCACCCAAAACCAGGGTCAACAGCGTGCTTGCGCCGCCAATCAGCCCATACGGCAGCGCCCCACTGCCGCCGCTGAACAGGCTGACCATCGCGCCGGAGACGATGCCCAAGATCAGCGCCAGCAGACGCATATCATTGTCGGTTCGCCCGGTGGCCAAATTCCACAACAAGGCACCGCCCAGCGCGGCGATCAGGCCATAGAGGACACTGAGCCACAATCGCACCCTGGTGACGGGCGGAGGGTCGGGGATCGGCGTGAGATGTGGTGCTTGAGCGGCATCTTGCTCTGGCGTCGCAGTCTCTTGAGCCTCGATCTCGTCCTCGGACAAAGACGACTGCTCTTCCTCGTTCAAAGGCGTTTCTTCCGGCATTTGCTCGGTCGTTTCTTCACGGTCATCCAGGCGATCGGACATAGTGGGCGTCTCCCTTGCGTTGAATTTGAAACCGGGTCTGATTATACCTGAAAGCAGGCGGCTTGACAAAGAAAAAAATCGAGTCGATCAGTTGCGGCTGAACACATGCCGCTTGAGCACATGCGGGCCGTCGGCCATCGCCTGCTCGTAGACGCCGACCAGGCGCTCGGTCGCGGCAGAGATCGAATAGGCGCGCGCGAAATCGAGGGCCGCCCGCCGCATCTCCGCCAATCGTTCGGGCCGATCGAGCAGATCATCCACGGCTGCCGCCAGGGCCAGTGCATTGTGATCGACCAGAACCCCGACATCAGTGTCAACCAGAACGTCAGTGGCGCCCATAGCGCGCACAGCCACAACCGGCGTCCCAGCAGCCAGCGCTTCGATCAGGACCAGCCCTTGCGTTTCAAAAATCGATGGAAAGGTAAACAGATCGGCTGCCGCCATATAATGCGGCACCTGTTCGTGGGAAACAGCACCGGTAAACACCACCCGCTCGTCGATGTGCAATTCCTGGGCCAATTCTTCAAGCTCTTCGCTCTGTGGACCCCGCCCCACAATCATCAACACGACGTCCGATCGCCGCTCGACGAGGTGAGAGAGCATATGCAAGAGCAGATCGATGCTTTTTTCCTGCGAAATCCGTCCCAGGTAGAGTAAAACGTGTTTGTCTTGCAGGCCATACTGCGCCCGGATCGAATCCGGTTCCAGTGCGTTGTATTGGGCCAGATCGATCGGTGTGGGCAGCACCGTCACCGGCACATCGACATCATAGTCGGCATAGATCATTTCCTGGACGCTCGGCGTCGGTGCGATGATGTGCGTGCATTGAGCCAGATAATCCCGAAGCACCTCGTGGGCCAACTGCACTGCCACCCCGGAGATGAGCGGAAAGTTGGATTTCATAAACTCATCATAGCGAGTATGGAAGGTAAACACGAGGGGCAGGCCAAATTCCTGGGCATAACGCGCGGCCAGGTCGCCGAGCAAAACCGGGTGCTGGCTGTGAATGACGTGCGGCTTGATCCCTTTCATTGCGTAAAGCATTGGCCAGCGCACGGGCAACGCCAACGAAAACTCGAACGACTCGGTGAGATCGAGCAGCGCCGGGAGACGATAGATGTAGGGATCTGGGTCTTCGTAATTCTCGGCCTCGGTGGTGAATATGTGCACGTCGTGCCCCTGTTCGAGCAACCCCTGGCGAAACAACGAAACCGACGTGACCACGCCGCTGATGATCGGCTTGAAAAAATTGCTCCACATTGCAATACGCAGATGCATCCGGCAACAGCTCCTTGGGACGGTTTGCACAATCTACGCAGAAATCGATCTTACGGTATCATATTTGACCTTGAAGAGCAATCAACTTGCTGTGCTCTGTCTCCATTCTCGCTTGAGCAGCGACAGCATGACCAGATCGACGGGCCGGCTCTGTTCGATCTCGTATTCGCGGAGAAGGCCCTCCTGGATAAAGCCCACCTTGCTCAATACGCGCAGCGTCGCCCCGTTGCGCGGATCGGCCAGCGCCTCGATGCGGTTCAGTGCCATCTGCGCAAACCCATATTCGACGGCAGCAGCCAGCGCTTCGGTCATCAGCCCTTGCCCCCAACAGGAGCGGACCAGCCGGTAGCCGACTTCGGCGCGGGCATGCTGTTTTTCGTGTTTGAAAAAGCCAACGTCGCCGATGTAATCACTTGCGTCCTGACGGGCGATGACCCAGCGAATGCCGGCGCCCTGGGCAAAGACCTGATTGAACCAGAATATCTCGGCAAGGGCCTGTTGCTCGGTTTCCAGGGACGGCATCCCATAGTAGCAAAGCACTTCCGGGTCTTGCATAATCCGCAACAAAGGCAGCACATCGGCCACGCCGGCCTGGCGCAAAGTCAATCGTTCCGTGTGCAGCACAGGAAAAGATTGAGCACTCATTGGGACTCTCCGGCGAAAGTATTTTCTATCGTCCAGAATGATACTCTTGGTCAGCGCATTTGTCCAATCGAGTGGGCCAGGTTTGGCGGCGTACCGGCTTGGTGGTACAATGGCGTCGCATCTTGGCTCAAGGAGGCACTCGATGTGGATCAAAAATCGAGCCGAACTCACCTCACACAGCGACCGCGAAGGGCGGTCGCTGGCCCTGGATATCCTCGAAGGCGGCTTAACTGCCGCCGATCCCTACCAAAACACGCTGAATCTGATCCGCATCGAGGGCGACACGCTGCTGGTCGGCGGACATCCAGAGATGGACGTCTCTGGCTTTGGCGACGAGGTCATCGATCTGCGCGGGATTGACCACATCTATGTGGTCGGCGCGGGCAAAGCCGTGCAGCGTCAGGCCCAGGCGCTTGAAGACCTGCTCGGCGACCGGCTTACTACCGGCGCAATCACGGTCAAACAGGGCGAAGGCCGCCAGTTGCGCCGCATCGAGGTGACAGAAGCCGCGCATCCTGTCCCCGACGAACAAAGCGTGATCGGCGCGCACAAGATGATGGACATTGCCCAACAGGCGGGCGAGCGCGACCTCGTCTTCACCCTTTTTTCCGACGGCGCGTCGTCGCTCTGCGAGCTTCCTGCACCCGGTCTGACCCTCGACGACATCCGTCAGGTCTATTTCCTGGCGATCAGGCACGGTTCGCAAGCGCTGATCCACGCAGTGATGCCCTACGCCTCAGCAGTCAAGTGTGGGCGGATCACTGCGGCAATCCATCCCGCCCGCATGGTCAACCTGATCATGCAGGTGGGTTTGTTCCCGCGTTGGCACGGCCCTCTGCCCGAAAGCGGTTCCTGGTCGCCGAGCTGGCCACCGCCGGAACGGAAATTGTCCCAGGCGGTGTGCGAGTTAAAAACCAGGCCCTGGTGGTTCGCGTTGTCCCCCACATTGCGCGCGGCGCTGGAAAGCGGAGAGGCGTGCTATGAGGTGCCAGATCGCACACTGTTCGCCGGGATGCGCGCCAGCTATTGGCAACCGATCGACCTGTACCAGATGGTTGAAGGGGCGCGCGCCAGGGCCGAAGCGTTGGGATTCAAAGGGGTGATTTTGTCCTCGCACCTGACGGCACAATCGGCCGAGGCAGCCAATGTCCTGGCGCAAATCGCCTGCGAATGCGAGCGTTACGGCCGTCCCTTCGCGCCGCCGGTGGCCTTGATCACCGGCGGGCACCTCGACGTGCCGGTCGGCGATGCAACCGGCATCGGCGGGAGAAACCAGGAATTTGCCCTGCGCTGGGCCCAAACGCTCGGCAGCGGGCGGCTGGCGAGCACGCGGGTGGTGGTGGCGGCGATGGATTCCGACGGCACCGACGGCCCCGGCACGCAGCACGCCGGCGCCGGGGAGACGATCTGTATGGCCGGCGGCATCGTCGATGGCTATACGATGGCCCTGGCCGCAGAACGCGGCGTCGACGTGACCGCCGAACTTGGAAACCACAATTCAACGATCGCCCTGATCGAGCTCGACAGCGCGATTCACACCGGCAACACTGGCGCGTGCCTGGGCGACCTGCGCGTGACCCTCGTTCGCTAGCAAAAAGGAGAAAAAAATGGGATCGACAATTCAAAGCATCACTGCGCGTGAAATTATGGCCCAGCGCGGATTGCTGGCTCTGGAAGTCACCGTGACGACAGATTGCGGTGCGACCGGCACATCGACGCCCGAATCGGGCGTGTCGACCGGCACGCACGAAGCCAAATTCCTGCTCGACGGCGGTGACCGTTACAAAGGGCTTGGCGTGCGCAAGGCAGTCGCCCAAATCACCGAGGTCATTGCCCCGGCGCTGATCGGGATGGACGTGACCGCCCAGGGCGAGATCGACCGGTTGATGATCGAATTGGATGGCACGCCGGAGAAATCCAAACTCGGCGCGAACGCCATTGTCGGCGTATCGCTGGCTGCCCTCAAGGCTGCCGCGGCCAGCGTGGGACTGCCGCTCTATCGATACATCGGCGGGGCCAATGCCTGCACGCTGCCCATCCCCATCGTCGGCATCGGCGCCGGCGGGCGCTACCGCGATCCGGGCAACTCGCGCTGGTTCAAGCCCAGCTACGAGTTCGCCGCTTACGGTGCAGGCGGCTACGCGGAGGCATTGCACTGGAGCTGGCGCTGCTCAGAGGAGGTCAAACGGCTGCTGCGCGAGCGCTACCCGGACACCTATTTCCCCGCCTATCACGGCCGGGGACTGGCCGGGGTGATCGGCGACGACCGCGAACTGCTCGAAACAATGACCGAGAGCATCGTCCGCTGCGGCTACGAAGGCCGGATGGGCATTTATTTCGACTGCGCCGCCGACTGCTACTACGAGCCGGACATCGACCGCTACGTGGGCCTGTTTTCACCGGGCGAAAAGACGCGCGACGAACTGATCGCGCTGCTCAAAGATTGGGTGACCAGCTATCCCATCGTCTCGCTCGAAGACCCGCTGCACGAAGAGGACTTTGAGGGGCACGCCCTGGCGACGCGGGAACTGGGCATCGAGGTGGTGGGCGACGACCTGTTCACCACCAACGCCGCGCGGCTGCGACAGGGCATCGCGGCGGGCGCGGCCAACTCGATGGTGCTCAAGATCACCCAGGTCGGCACGGTGAGCGAGGCGCTGGCCGCCTGCCGCCTGGCTTTGAGCAACGGCTACAACGTCCACCCCTGTGGCAGCCGCGGCGATCAGCACAGCGTGGGCGATTTTGCCGTCGGGCTGAACGCCGGGCAGGCGCGGGCGGGCGAGCACAACCGCCTGCTGGCGATCGAGGCGGAATTGGGCCGGACGGCCGTGTGGCTGGGCAAAGCGGCGTACAAGGGCCGGCGGAACGCGGCCGGTTAATTCACCCCCGGCGTCCGAGCGATTTCGGGGGTTGGTTGAGCGGGGGATCAACAGTGTATAAACAAGCGCCTATCCGATCGGATAGGCGCTTGATCGTTGCGCTGCCGGCCGGGATAGCACAACGACAGGCGACCGGACGGGTTCATCCGCTTGTTATGCGGCGAAGCGGAACGCAGCCGCGATGACAGGCGGATGAAGGCGAAGCCTTATTCGCGGCACCGTTATGGCGGCGAGCGAAGCCGCCGCCATAACGCCAGCGGTTCACCCGCTGCCGGGCCAGCAAGACCACCCTCAATTAAAAGTGGGGTTGTGGGCGCGTAACCTTTGAAAAACGCGGTGGTAGGCATTCGGCTGCACGCGCTTGTTGGGCAGTTTCTCTCAGCTTTACTATCGCATGAAGCGATCACTGGAAGAAGTGACAATACTGTAGAATTGATTTATATCTTTTACCTGCCGTTCCATTAAGCCATTTTTAGGAAGAACCAATCTGATTTTTTTCTCAAAAAGCCAAAACAACCATTGAATAATGATAAATTCATAGTAATTTGAACAGTCTACGAGTGAAATCAAATTCTTGCTACTAATCCTATACTGATAACCTTGCTTTATTTCTATTAAGGATAACTCATTTCCATAAAGACCATCTATACTTACGATATGGCTATCGGGTGGATACACTTTTTGATTTTCAGGGAGAGGAAACGACCTTGAGTGTTTTTGTGGGGCGTTTTCAGATGAAAATGTAGGAGGAGTTCTACTCGCAGATGGTTCTCTATAATGCTCCATTTCCTTTTGAGAAAGGTCGCCTTCAACAGATGAGGATGTTTCATTGACAGGTCCACTAGCAGCAATAGGAGCAATTTCTTGAAGTGATGATTGTTTTTCAAAAACCGGAGACACAACACTACCTTCTTGGGGAGGTGTACGCAATATATACAAATTTTCTAAAAGTAATCGATAAAGATAGTTGGAAAGTGAGTACACTCCCGATGCGTCAATACATGAGGATATTGTTGAGATTACCCCTGTATAGCGTGAATATTCCTCATAAATCTCCCAAGAAGAAGATGTACCTAAATGTGAGATTGTCATCGCAAGCCAAGCTACCGCCGATGCACCTCCACAATCATGTCGAATTTCCTTGATGGGATTACTCTTGTTTATCGAGAAGTTTGACGGCCGACGGTATCGCTTTGTAAACTGATCGCTGAGAAATTCAATCGTGCGTCCTGACTGTACAGAACCGTTTGCCAGTCCGGCTAAAGACTTGCT
This sequence comes from Anaerolineae bacterium, assembly GCA_016931365.1. The sequence continues at coordinate 117 of JAFGEY010000317.1, read as the reverse complement.
GATTTCCTGTATAGTTTGTTGTGATAGTAACTGAGTACACCGGAAACTAAGTTTCTTTAAATTTTTCGTTTGCAACGTTAACATCGACATAATGCCGGTTCATCTTGTCTCTGGCTG
>JAFGEY010000316.1 GCA_016931365.1 Anaerolineae bacterium | reverse complement strand
ATGATGTCTTCCAGGCAGGTCGGGCGCATCTGGGCCAGCGTCTTTTTCATGCCCTCGCTTTCGACCTGGAACACGCCAACCACCTCGCCACGCGTGAGCAGGTCAAAGACGCACGGGTCGCCGGTGGGAATGTTGGTAAAGTGCAGCGAGACACCGTGCCGCGCCTCGATCAGCTCGGCGGCCTTGCGCATCTGCGTCAGCGTGGCCAGGCCCAAAAAGTCGAGTTTGAGCAGGCCGATGCTATCGACGATTTTCATCGGAAACTGGGTGACGGCCATATCCGACTCCCCCTTGGGGGCGCGGGCCAGGGGGATGTATTCGACCATCGGCTTGTCGGTGATAACGACGCCCGCCGCGTGGACGCTGGCGTGACGTGCAACGCCTTCGACCTTGAGCGCAGTATCGATCAATTCTTTAACGTATCCTTCTGATTCGTAAAGCTGCTTGAATTCGGGGTTGTCAAAGGCGTCTTTGAGCTTGACCTTGGGGCCGCTGGGCACCATCTTGGCCAGGGTGTCCACCTCGCTCAATGGCACATCGAGCGCGCGGCCCACGTCACGCACGGCGGCGCGCGCGCCAAGCGTCCCAAAGGTGATGATGTAGGCCACCTTGTCGACGCCGTATTTGCGCTTGGTGTATTCAATCATTTCCTGGCGGCGGTTATCCGGGTAGTCGAGGTCAACGTCGGGCATGGTCACGCGCTCAGGGTTGAGAAAGCGCTCGAAAATCAGGTTGTTGGGCAGCGGGTCGAGGTGGGTGATGCCCAGGCTGTAGGCGACGATCGAGCCGGCCCCGGAGCCGCGCACGTTCCACCAGATGTCCTGCTCGACGGCATAGTTGCACAGATCCCACAAGATCAGGAAATACGTGTCAAAGCCCATGTTGTGGATCACGTCCAACTCATAGTTGAGCCGATCCCATTTGTCTTGTTGCGGATCTTGGTAGCGCCTGCGAAATCCAGCCTCAGTCAGTTCGCGCAGATAGGTGTCCGGCGTATAGCCTTCTGGCACGGGGAAAATGGGCAGATGATAGCCCTCGCTCTCTACGTTGACATGACAGCGCTCGGCAATGTGCACGGTATTTTCCAATGCTTCGGGCCACTGGGGGAACAGAGCAGCCATTTCTTCGTAGCTCTTGATATAATAACCGTTATCGGTCATGCGCATGCGGTCAGGATCGGCGCGCACCTTGCCGGTCTGGATGCAGAGCAGGATGTCTTGCGCATCGGCGTCGTTGGCGCGGACGTAATGCGCGTCGTTGGTGGCGACGATGGGAATGTCCAGTTCGCGGGCCAGGGCGACCATTTTCTCGTTCAAGTCATCCGATTCGGGAATGCCCTCGTGTTTTTGAATTTCGAGGAAAAAATTGTCCGCGCCAAAAGCGTCGCGGTACCACCGCGCGGCCTGGACGGCCTGCTCGCGCTGGCCCTGCATCAACAGGGTGGGCACCTCGCCGGCCATGCAGGACGAAAGGGCAATGATCCCCTCGGCATGCGCCTGCAAAAAGGGCTTGTCGACGCGCGGCTTGTAGTAAAAGCCGTCCAACTGGGACGAGGTAGCGATTTGGAGCAGGTTGCGGTAGCCGGCCTGATTTTCGGCCAGCAACACCAGGTGGAAGGGGGTGCGATCTTTTTGCGGATCGCGGTCGGCCATTCCGCGCGGCGCGATGTATATCTCTACCCCGATGATCGGCTTGACCCCGGCCCCGCGGCAGGCACGCGCAAATTCGATTGCGCCAAACATCACGCCGTGGTCGGTGAGGGCGATGGCCGGCATGTGCAGCTCTTTGGCTCGCCGGGCCAGATCCTTGACTCGACTCAAGCCGTCGAGCAAAGAGTATTCGCTGTGGACGTGTAGGTGGACGAACTGGGACATAACAGCTCCTGAAAGAGCGGAAAAACATGTGCTGCGTGAAACGTGTCGCGTGAACCGTGAAACGTCAAGCTCGGATAGGGGAGATTATACCATCAAGGGCAGTGAAAATCCAGAGGATGAAAAATAACCTGGGTCTACGCTGAACACGGTTTTGTATATCCAATATACATTTTTTAGTGCAAAACGTAGCCGAAAAGCGGAAAAAAGATCACAATTTGCTCGTTTCTACACAGAAGCGTGGAAACGAGCAAACACGCACACAATACGCCAGGTGAATTTTTAGCCGCGATGCCGATCTACGCACAAGCGCAGGGCCAGCATAGTGTCGATGTAATGGCTGTACTGCTCTTCAGTGTTGCGCAAGAATTCGGCAGCGCGATCCAACTCGGCCGCGCCATCGCCGCCCCGCAGCCGGGATTGATAGGCGCCGACGATGAATTGGAGCAGCCGGACGTGGTGGGCCAGCAGGTCCAGCGCCCGGCAGTGCGTGGGCTCGACCGTCGAGGCCCGAAGGGCATTGATCTCGGCAGCGGCCCTGTGCAAAACGGCGTCGGCGCGGTTCAGCCTGGATTCATCGGCGTTTGAGAAGGGCGGCGTGCGCCAGTGCGGATCGCCCGTGTCGATCAGCGCTTCAACCTGATCCAGGTATTCGCCGGCAAAGCGAGCGTTCAGCCCAAAGGCGGCTTCCAGGTAATGCCCGCGCAGCGTTTCGAAGGACGGGGCCGGGTTCCATAAGGCCTCGGCCAGCACGGTCATCGCCAGGCCGGAGGGATAAAAGGCGCGGAAAGACTGGCAACTCACGATGCCATCCAGCCCGAGGTCGTGGAGATGCTGCAAGTCCTGGTGAATGATCCGCGCCTGCACCGTGTCAGTGAGCTGGCGCCAGTTGTCCCACATCAGGTGGTAATCGAAATCAAAGCTGTCGCCGCCAAAGCGCGCCCGCCAGCCGCGCAGCGCGTCCAGGTAAAAGGCATTATGCCGCGAAGCCGAAAACTGGTTCAACGGCGGGCGGGGCCAGGGGTGACCGTCGTCGCAGGCTGCGTTGGCGAAACCGTGCCCGTAACAGCGCGCGATGGGCGCAAACATCAGGATCGCATTATCGGCTTCGATCTCGACCTGCTCCGGCGACCAGAGTAATTCGATGTAACAGAGGAATACAAAACGCATCTTGGGGACACGCCGCGCGAGTTCTCGGGCCAGCGCATTGATGAGTTTGGCGTACCAGTCCGAGATGCTCAACCGGCGGCACTCAGCGCACTCGCACTTGTTGTTCGTCGCGTCGGAAAGCCAGACGTGGACGACATCGAGCTCGGGGTGCTGCTCGCAGTACGAAACAATCGTCTCAACAAAAGCCGCAAAAGCCGGCCCATAGCTGTAGCACAACTCGGTGTTGATCGGGATGCCGCGAAAGAGGTCGCGCCGGCCATCGACTTCAGCCAGCCAGCGCACCTTGTCGGACGGCACCGGCTCATCCGCGATCACCCAGCCGGAGCGCGGCAGGCCGACCGCCGCGCCGGTCCAGCCGTGGCCGACGCGATGAAAGATCAAGCCCCGCTTTTTCATCGCTGCGATAACCTGATCGTCCAACACCAGCGCCTCTTGCTCGTCCAGCGATTCAGCGGCGTAGCCAGGATTGTAGCGCCGCTCATACCACTGGTTGTAAAAATAGCGGCTGGACAAGAACTGCAAAAAGACGGTGTTCATCCGTTTTTTGGCGCACCAATCGATCATCCCCAACGCGTGTTCCAGCGACGTAGCGCCCTCGATACACACGCCGCGATGGCGATAGTGCGCCAACTCGACGATCGGTGTCTCGGGCAGCGCAACTCCCTCGATGTTCGGCACAACTTCGCCGTCGACGCGGGGGAAGACAAAGCGCACGCCCTGCATCTCTAAAAAGGCGTAAACGCCAAAGAGCACGCTGCGCGCGTTGCGCCCGGCAATGAACAGACCCCCGCCGTCGGCCCACAGGGCAAAACCGTCATCCCACGGCGCAGGGGTGAGGGGAGAACCATCCGTAAACTGATCGCACAGTCCCAGCCAGGCGGTGCCCGGCGCCGGCGCAAACGACGCCTGGGGATGGACGGGCCAGGATTCCCCGCACAACCGCTTGACGTATCCGGTCAGTTCACGCGCGGCGTAGGCCAGCACTTCGTCGGTGAGTTGATCGCCGGAACGAATCCAGCAGATATTGGCAATATCCATCGGACATCTCCTGATCTAAAAAATACGCCGTTGGTTGAGTGCGTTGTACTCAACGCCGTCGAAACCAACGGCGGCTGGTTTCGACGGCGTTCTACCGAACGCACTCAACCAGCCCACCATTTTCATGCTCGGTGGTGCGTCAGACGCATGATGACTGCCTGAATAAGGGCTCGCCGCATTACGATGGCAGCGTGACCGTAAACACGCTGCCGGTTTCCCGGTCACTTTCGACGGCGATCTGCCCGTCCATCGCCTCGACGAGCGTCCTGGCGATCGACAGCCCCAGGCCAAAGCCGGGGACCTGGTCGTGCCCGCGATAAAAGCGGTCAAAGGCGCAGGCCAGTGTTTCAGTGTCCATTCCGGGGCCGCTATCGCGCACGCTGATTTTCACAAACCGTTCTTGTATTTCTGTTTTTATCGTAATATTCCCCGTAGTATGTTTGAGCGCGTTGTCGAGCAGGATCAACAGCACCTGGCGGAGAGCGTCCAGATCGGCCAGCGCCGCTGCGTCTGGCGGCGTGATGTGCAGGATGGCGCGGTCTGGATCGAGCGCCCGCGTCTGGCGGCAGAGGTCTTCGATCAGCGGCTTGACCTCGACGGACTCGCGCCGGAGCTTGCGCCCGGCGTCGGCGTGGGCAAGAGTGAGCAGATCGTTGACCAGGCGGATCAGGCGATCAGTTTCGCCGACCGAGTCGGTCAAGATGTCGGCCTGCTCCTCGGCAGGGATCGGTGGCTCGCGGCCCAGCAGGGCCAGGTTGCCGCGAATGGTGGTCAGCGGGGTGCGCAGTTCGTGCGACACGTCGGCGACAAAAGCGCGCTGCATGTCGAGGGCGTCGGCTATGCGCTGAAAAGCCTCTTGCAGGCGGCTCAACATCGCGTTAAAGGTGGTGGCAAGCTGGCCGACCTCGTCGTTGGGACCGCTGTACTGCACGCGCTGCCCAAAGTCGCGCGCCTCGCCGATCGCCTGCGCCGTCTGTGTGACACGGTGGATCGGGTGCAGCGTCAGCCCCGACAGCCCCCAGCCGATGCCAAACGCGATCAAGGTGGTCAGCAGGCTGCCAGTGATCAAGGTCACACTGAGTCCTTGCAGCGAACGGTCGCGGTCGGCCAGCGGACGGGCGGTCTGCAGCAGGCCGATCACACTATTTTCGACCACGATCGGGTGGTGGTAAACCAGCCAGCGCTCCCCTTCCAGCGATCTAATCTCCCACCATGGTTCTTGCGCGGACATTTTCTGCAAGTCGAGTTCGTTCAGGGGCAGTAAAAATTCGGGGCCGCCAATGGGATATTCGATCACATTGCCTTCAGCGTCGAGCAGACGGATCATGTCGCGCATGCGAAGGTTCTGGAGTTCTTGATCGTCGGCCCCTCCATCGGGGCGATCAAGCGGCATCGGAAGCTCGCGCGGGAAACGGGGCGAATCTGAACGCATGTAGGGGCGGGCGATGATGCTGGTCAGCCGTTGGGCATTCATCACCAGGTCATTTTTGAGGATATTGAGCGTATATTGCCATTGTATGGCATACAAGACGATGCTGAACAGGATCAGTGTCAGGGCCAGGATGGTGCTGTAGACCAGAGTCAGACGCAATCGGATGGACACGCTATTCCTCTCTCAGCACATAACCGATGCCGCGCACGGTTTGGATGAGCCGCGATTCGCCGCCAGCCTCGGTTTTCTTGCGCAGATAGCCCACATAGACTTCGAGCACGTTGTCATCGCCGCCGAAATCATAACCCCACACCTGGGTCAGAATCTGTTCGCGCTCCAGCACCTGCCGGGGATGGCGGATCAAGAATTCGAGCAGGTCAAATTCGGTCGGGGTCAGCTCAAAAGCGCGGCTGCCGCGACGGGCCTGGCGCGACGCCGGATCGAGGGCCAGGTCGGCAAAGGCGAGCGCGGTTTCGCCCTGCGTCGACTCGACGCGGCGCAGCAGGGCATGAACCCGGGCTACCAACTCGATCGGCGCAAAGGGCTTGACCAGGTAATCGTCGGCCCCGCTTTCCAGCCCTTCCACGCGGTTTTCGAT
>JAFGEY010000315.1 GCA_016931365.1 Anaerolineae bacterium | reverse complement strand
TTTCTTGTTCCTGGGCTGCGTCGGGGTAGTGGTGCAGCCGGTCGCGTAGGCCCACGCGGGCTTCGGCGTCCCACAGCGTCGCGTCCAACGAGTTGACGCGGAAAACGTGGGTGCGCCCATCGCCGGCGATCAGGTTGATGGCTTTGGCAATCTTGATGCTGCGCGGGTCAAAATCCAGCGCGTAGACCTTTTCGGAGGCGTATGCGCGCTGCCAGTCTTCGGGCCGGCGGGCGGTCAACTCGCCGCCCCAGACGTGAAAGATGGCGTGCAACGTAAAGCCGCAACTGCCCGCCGCCGGGTCTACCACATACTCGCCCCACTTGGGGTTGAGCATGCGCACGGCCATGTCAATCACCGGGCGCGGGGTGAAATACTGCCCCTTTTCGCCTTTGGAAACTTTGGAGGCCAGGTATTCGAATGCCTCGTCAATCACCTGGAGGTTAGAGTTGAACAGCACAATGTCTTGCAAAAAGGAGACGCACACAGCCAGGTGCGCCGGGGTCAGGTCAATCCTGTCGTCGCTGTGGAAGACGCCGGGCCATTGCTTGTCGGCTTGCCGGAGCAGCACGTTGATTTTCTCGTAAAGCTGGCTGTGGGTGTCCCCGGCGGCGCGGAATTGCACCAGGCGCTTGCGCGTGGGGTCGTTTTCGGCGGCCCACTCGTCGTAGAGCTTGGCAAAGATGAGCTTGAAGACTTCTTCAAAAGCATCCACCCCGGCGTTTGCCAGCACCAGGTCTTCCAAATCCATGATAATTTCTTTGAGGGTCAGGTTCTCCGTCACCAGGCGGTTGTGCTGGCGCAGCGCGTCAATCGTCACCTGTTCGTTGATCACCTCGGCCAGTGTTTGGGCGGCGGCGGGCAGGTGCGAGATGTTGCGATAGAGATTGGGGTCTTCGCGGTGCAGGATGACCAGTTCGCCGCCGTTCGTCCATACCGCAATCGGCGCGCCCTCGGCGTTGCAGTAGGATTTGAGTTGCTCGATGCCGTCCTTGCGCCTGGGCTTTTTTACCTCGACGATGATGTAAACGCTGCGGGAGTCGTCCTTATCCATAATGGCAATGTCGGCGCGCTTTTGGCCGATGGTGGAGCCAAACTGCACCGGCTTTTCCACGATGATGCGTCCGGGCGGGTAATGATAGGTGTGGAACAAGCGCCAGAGAAACAGTTGACGCACGATCTCTTCCGGCTTGGCCGGGCGCTCAGTGCCATCGGCAAAATCCTTGAGGTAGGGCTTGCCCTTGCGGTCAAAAATTGCCAGCGCCGCAATTTCTTCCTGAGAAAAGATAGTCAGCGCATAGTCGCTGCCCTTGAGAATGTCGGTCAGGGTGTAGATGGTCAAGGTTGTGCTCCTAACTCGGCCAGAGCCGGAATCGGACAGTGGTTTTACATTAGCCAACGTCGATTATAGACGATTTTTGCATTCCGTGCCAGTTGGGGTACCAGAGGTGCGAAGGTGTGGTTGTTCAATCGCTTGCCGTTGAATCGACTCATACGAGCTGCCTCCACTTGGTGTATTTTTTACACCAAGTAAAGCGCAAAAATTCGGCCTGTCAAGGCCAGGCCTAGACCTAGAAATTGGACTTTGTGTGTTTTTTCGCGCGCTTTGCGCGCGAAAAAACACACAAAGATTATATCTCCCTCAACCCCTATCGATTCCGGATCGTCCAATCAAAACCCAACGCCGGATCGTCCCAGTCGATGCGCTCCTCGTCCGGCTGCTGCGGGTTGTAGGGTTCGGTGGTGTAATAGATCAACTGGGCCGGCTCCTGGCCCAGCACCTGGTAGCCGTGGGCCACGCCGGGCGGGATTTTAACCACCTTGCGCCCCCACTCACCGATACAGATCGACATTTTCTCACCCTCGGTTGGCGATCCGGGACGGATGTCGACCAGCCCGATGCGGATGTTGCCCGTCACGCAGTACCAATAGTCGCTCTGGATTCTATGCCAGTGAAAGGCCTTGACCACGCCCGGATAGGTGACGGTGTGCGAGATTTGGGCAAAGGGGTGTGCGTCGACGAACGAGTCGGTCGATTTGAGCACTTCAGTAAACATGCCCCGGTCGTCGGGACGGAGGGTCAGTTCTTTGATTTCTACGCCGTCGATCATGGGTTTGCTCCTTGAGTGTTTGGGCCATATTTTACTCTCACTCAGATATAGGAGCAAATGATGTGCCCGTCACTGGCGAACCTGCGGTTCGCTTCAAGTGACGGGCACGTGGGTTTTGATGAGCGGTTCGGGCGTGGAGCACCTGGTGCGGCGCGATGAGGAAAAATGGCATCACGAGGGTTCAATCATCCTGCCCAACTATTTGATCAAAGATGATGGTAGCGCAATCGGCGCATGCTGACTGAACGGCCGGCCAGTTATGCCAACGCGGATCGAGGTTCTTGTATTCGGCCAGATTGAGCGTTTCGAGGTCGTAAGGCAGCGGATTGGCAAGCTGAATCTGCACCTGCTGCAAGGCCGATTCTTCGTTGGGCTGCGGGTAAAGACGGTCGAAAGGCCGCAGAGCCTCGATCATTTTCTCAACGCCCAGGTGATCGGCCAGCGCAATGAAATCGAGATAGTCACGGGTCGCGTTCCGCTTGAGAATCAACACACTCTTGATCCGCAGAATTTCGGCTTCTGTCGGGATAGTGATCTTGGTTCCCAAATACTCAATCTGGACAGTTTCCAACGGCTCATCCCGAATCAACTGCCGCACTCCGGTTTCGATGCCGTCCAGATTGCCGAGAATCTGCACCGGACGCTTGACGCGGGCAGTCATCCAGCCAGCCACCGATTCCAGTTCAGCAAGCACCTGGTTGAAGCGCCGATCAAGATCGGTCAGGATATGATCGGCGTCCGTGGATAGGCGATGCCCTGCATACACCGCCGCCGCAGTGCCACCCACCAGGACGGCTTGGGGCAGAATACGCTGCAAGTGGGCGGCGGCGGCAAGCACCCGCTCCCAATCAGGCCAGGTATCGTTCGGCATATTGCCTCCAGAAATGATAACGCTGGGCATAGGGATCGGCGATGTGCGCCTGGCACACCCGCAGTATCTTTTCCAGCACGACCCGATCTTGGAGCACGGCCCGGCGCAGTTCGATCCAATCCTGGCGTTTGCCGCAGGCGATCACGTCATCAATGGCCGCCAGGGTGAACTGCTGATGGGTAAGATGACGGTGTAACATAGCGCAATCCATGCCTTTCCAACATGTTTTAGCAGAACTCATTATACCACAGAATGACCGCCGCATGCGCAGCGAGTCGGTTCGGGCGTGGATCGCCCAATGTGGTGTGATGAGAAAATTCGCCCAACATCACCATCCATTATCTTGCTTGCAATACGGGCAAATATGATTGTTTTCCTTCTTTATCTTGGCCATACAGTCCACACAAAAGTGGGTTCCGCAGGATTTGCACGGGTAGGGCGCCCGGGCCATGGCGGTCATCAGAGCGTCCCCCGACATGACCGCTACACCACCAGAAGCGCCCTCGAACATTCCGGGCAGAGGCTTGTGGCATTGGAAACAGATCCCCGGAACGGGGACCGCTGCCAGCCTGACCGCCGGCTGGGGAGCCGCCCTGGCGGCCGGTTTCGTTTCTGCCAGCGTGGAGATCGGGCGCGGCAGCACAGGACTGGGTGCCATTCTCTCTCGCGCCGGTTCCGTTTGCTTGGCTTTAGCGCCTCGGCCGATCAAAAACCCGGTCAATGTGCCGATTGCGACCGCCGAAAACAGACCGAGAATCAGGCCGAGCGCCAACGCCGTCAAAACCTGGTAGAGATCGACCTCACCCAGTGCTCCAATCGTCAACGAGGAGACCACAATGGCACAAAAACTCCCTATCCCGGCAAAAAAACCGGCCAGAGCGCCTCGACCGGCTGCATATCGGGGCGCGGTCTTTTCCCAACGCATCCACAGCCACGCCGCAAGCGCGCCGACGAATATACCTCCCAGGAAAGCGCATGGCAGGCTCAAAAGAAAGCCGATGACCGTCATCGCGCTGCCTACGAGCAGTGTTTTCCCACCCCGAAAGGGCGCGGGGGGCTGGGGTGGTTCCGGTACTCGCTCCGGCGTCGGGGCGGGTACCGGCGCGGGCTGGGGACGAGCCGCGGCCACCGGTTCAACCGGCCGCTGCGCCGGCGCTGCCTGCTCGCCGGGCACGGGCAGCGACCCCCACATCACAAAGCAGCCGCCCGAGCTGTCATAGCTGTTGGCGACCACGCGGTAGTCGCCGGCCGCGGCCGCTACCCGCAGGTCTTCCGGGAGGCCTTCCTTTGTCAACAGAAACACCAGGCTCAGGCGATCCTGCGCCAGCGCGGCGTCGCGGAGCCATACGCCCTCGGCCGTTCCGTCCGGGCCCGTCACCAGTCGATAGTCAGCCATTTGCTCCTCCTTATTTTGTTGTGAAATTTATGAGTCCACTGAAAAAACTCAACGCAAAGGCGCATCAAACCGGAGGTTTGCGTCGCCAAGCCGCAAGGTTTTGACTGATAATAAGATGTATTAGCAATCTTTCTTAATTCTTTGCGTCCTTGCATCGCCAACTGGAAGTTGGATGCGTCTTTGCGTTAAAATTGGCTTTTTTCAGGTAACTCATTTATCTGCAGTCAAAACGCCAGATTAATGCTGTTGTCAGTCACCGCGCTGTGTTCACAAATCGCAGGTCTCAATCAGACTGCCGTAGTTTAGCTTCTGACAACAGTTGAAGAAGGGAGTCAACCAGACGAATGAGCAATCGTGCTGTGTTTTCAGGATACTCGATCAGTTTATGCATAGGAGGATTTCTGATAAACTGCATAGCCCCACGGTAGAGCACCCTGACCCCATCCTGTTCGCCAGAATGTGAACTGAATATCAGCACGATATCAAGCATAACACAAAGTCAAGTCCCTGTCAAAGCCTCTCGAATCCGCCTCACGCACCCCGCTGTATCCTCCAGCGCCGTCTCCGGCAGGTACAGCGCGCCGTCTTGCATCTCCCCGCACACCACGCGCAGCGAGCCGACCACGAAATCGGCCACGTACTCGACGCCCGCTTCGTTCACCTCGACCTGCCGCTCGGCGTCGAGGCCCGCACCTTTCAGCGCCGCCCACAGCGCGTCCTGGCCTGTGCCCTTGTCCCACAAGTCGTTGATCTCCTCCGCGTGCAGCAGCCGCTCCAGCGTGGTGGCGATAAAGGCGATCCGCCGCAGGCGGCGGCTGGGGATGGGGCGCTCCAGCCTGACCAGCGGGCCGATTTCGAGCTTGAAATAACGCGCCTGCGCGCGGGGGTGAGCGGCTTCGCCGGGGAGCAACTCGGCGCGGGTGAGCAGGCGGTAGGCCAGGATCGGCGCGTACCAGGCCACCGTAAAGCGCAAGTCCGGCGCAAAGGCGGCAGTGAAATAAAAGGCCAGGTAATCGGCGCCGACCCGCTTGGGCGCGCGCTCGACCGGGATGCGATACCAGCCCGACGTCTGGGCGATCTGCCAGTCGCGCGGATCGTTCATCACCCCCACCAGCACGCGCTCGCCGCTGCCGGGGTCGGCCTCGCGGATGATCTGCAGGTAGGGGCGAAGCATTCCCAAACTCAATTGCTCAGTATCGTCGTTTGTTATCATGGTGCATAACCTGCCGATCTCCCGATTTCAGGGAATGCTTCGCCCCTACAGTGCATCCAGGCGCACGGCGAGCAGCGGGACGAGCATCTCGCGCGCCGACAGCCCACCGTGGCGGCCCTTCATCTGCAAGTGATAGTCGCTCTGGGCCAGGAAGTGGCTGCCCCGCGCCACGGCGACCAGATCGCCCAACCGGTGCGGGGTCTCCCGGTAGAGCGGCCCGGGGCCGAGCAGCCCGCTGTCGAGCACCTGCTGGCGCGTCCAGGTGACAAAAGAGCGGCCCAGACGTTCCTGCATGTAACGCTGCACCAGATCGAGCGTGTCGGGGCGCGCGTACAGGAAAGGCGCCCGGCTTTCGCCCAACGGCTGGACGCGCAGCGCGTCGCGCAGGTCGGGGTGGTGCTTGAGCTGGATGGCGTCCTTGAGCGGCGTGTCGACCCCGCCGTGGTCGGCAGTGATGAGCAGCAGCGTGCCCCGGCGTTGTTCCGGCGTCAGTTGGGCCAGAAAGCCCTCCTCCAGCATGCGCGCCATGCTGCGCAGTTCGAGCGTCCAACTCGGGTCGGCGGGGCTGTACTGGTGGGTGATGCCATCGACGGTGCCGCAGTAGAGGGTCAGGAACAACTTTTTGTCCCTGTATTGGGCCAGCGCACGCTGGAGGCCGAGCCACATATCGCCGGCCGAGATGAACCCGTCGGTCGCCTTGACCCCGCGCTGCGTCATACGGGTAAAGGCCGAGGAGGCATAGCTCTTGTCGATCAGGCTGTGGGTGACGACGCCCTGCGCGGCCAACTGCTGGGCCAGGCCGGGCAGGGGGATGAACGTCTCCGGGTTGAGGCCCCAGCCGGTCAGCGCATCGCGGTGGTGATGGTGCACCGGCCAGAAAAAGAGGATGCTCGCCGCCGCGCCGAACTCGCGCAAAAAGACCTCAAAGGCCAGGCTGCCGTGCGCGGCGGGGGCGCAGCCCGTCCACAGTGTGGTCAGCGCGGTGCAGGTGGTCGATAGAAAGGTGGAGGTCAGCGGCAGCAGGCTGCCCGCCGCGGCCAGACGGTGAAAGACCAGGCTGGGGTCGGCCTGCATCGCCTCGAGCAGTTGCAGGTAGCCCAGCGCGTCAAAGACGACCAGCACGACCCGGCGAACGGGTACGTTGCGGCGAATTTGACTCCACCCGGCGCACAGGTCGGATCGCAGCGGCGAGCAGGCGGCGGAGAGTTTGGCTCCTAGCGTCTGGGCGATAGTCGCCGGCAGATTGGCGATGCCCAGCCCGTCATAGTGAGGCATCACGAATTCGCCGGGCGGGTAGGCGCCGTCGAGGTGCGGCAGGGTGCGCGCCTCAAGTTCGGCCTGGATTTGTGCGGCAAGGGACATGGCTTCCTCCAAAATGATCGTCTTGATACATAACTGCCGACGGCCGACCGTCAGTAGCCAGCGGTCATTGAATATGCACCAGGCTTTTGCCCCACTCGACCAACCGCCGGGTTTTTTCCGGCGTGTCGGCCTCGGCAAAGATGCGCAGCAGCGCCTCGGTGCCGGAAAAGCGGAGCATCAGCCAGTTGTCGTTGTCGAGGTAAAACTTGGTGCCGTCGAGGTGAGAAATGCGCCGCACCGGATACCCGGCGATCTCGGCGACGTTGGCCTGCTGCAAATAGCGCGGGACGATGATCTTCATTTCCGGCGTCGCGGACACGTTTTCCTCCACCGTGTACAGCCGCCCAACCAGATCGTACACCTGCTGGCGCAGCCGGGAGATTTTCTTGCCCGTGCGGGCCATCATCTCGGCGATCAGCGCGGCAGCCAGGATGCCATCTTTGCCCAGGATGTGCCCGCGAATGGTCAGCCCGCCGCTGCTTTCGCCGCCGATCAGGGCCTGGCTTTCAACCATCCCCTTGGCGATCCACTTGAATCCCACCGGCACTTCGACGCACGGCTCGCCAAACTGCGCCGCCATCCGGTCGAGCAGGTGGGTGGTGGCGACGTTGCGCACGACGCCGCCCGCTTCGCCGCGCACCTCGTGCATATAGTGGTACAGGATCAGCAGGATGTCATTGACGTCCACGTATTCGCCGGTTTCGTCCAGGATGGCAATGCGATCCGCGTCGCCGTCGGTGGCCAGGCCCAGGTCATAGCCCTCGTCTTTGATGTAGGTGCTGAGCATGCGCAGCGCGTCGATGCTGGGGGCCGGAGAGCGCCCGCCAAAGAGCGGGTTGCGGTGCTCGTGGATAATCTGCACCCGGCAGCGCGCCTCGGTGAGCACCATGTTCAGCGCCAC
>JAFGEY010000314.1 GCA_016931365.1 Anaerolineae bacterium | reverse complement strand
GGCTTTTCGGCGATGTTTGTGCTGCCGATTCTCACCGGCTATTGCTACGGCCCGACCTTTGGCTTTTTGCTTGGCACGCTGTCGCTGGCGGTGTCGGCGCTACTGGGCGCGGGCATCGGCCCTTGGCTGCCCTATCAGATGTTTGCGCTGGGCTGGGTGGGATTGACCTCGGCGTGGTTGCCCAAGGTGCGCCGACCGGCGCTTGAGGTGGTTGTGCTTTGTGTCTGGGGCTTTCTTTGGGGGTTAGTGTTTGGTTTTGTGATGAATATCTGGTTTTGGCCCTTTGTCTTTGACGCCGCGCAAGCCGGGTTGTACTGGCAGCCCGGCATCGGCCCGTGGGAGACGTTCAAGCGTTACGTGGTGTTTTATGCGCTGACATCGTCGTGGTGGGACGCCGCGCGTGCCGGCGGCAATGCCTTGCTGCTGGCTTTGTTCGGTGCACCGGTGCTCAAATTGCTGCGTCGCTTTGGCAAGCGGTTCGAGTTTCGGGCTTTGTGATTGTTCAACAGACAGTTCGCGCCAAGACCGCCAAGCTTTAGAGTAAATACAGCTACCGTTCAGCGGGGCAGAGAGCAGGCGCTGTATTCTCGTCGGATCTGAATATGATCAAAACAACGCTTTCCCAATTCGAATCAATGTATGGCTGGACCAACCGCGTCCTGCGCATCGATCTGTCGGCAGGGCGCATCTGGGCGCAGGAAACTGCGCCTTACGCACCCGACTTTTTGGGCGCGCGCGGACTCGCTGCCAGGCTACTGTGGGACGAGTATCCCGCGCCGGTCGATCCTTTTGACCCGCGCAGCCCGTTGATGGTCTTTCCCGGCATTCTCACCGGCACCATTGCGCCTTATTCGGGGCGCACCAACGTCTGCGGGTTCGGCCCGCAAGGCTGGCCTTATCCCTGGTTCACCCGCTCCAGCATCGGGATGGACTGGGGCGCGCGGCTCAAACGTGCGGGCTATGACGGCCTGGTCATCACCGGCGCGAGCGACGCGCCGGTGCGTATCCTGATCCAGGATGACGAGGTGAGCATCCTGCCCGCCGACGATCTGTGGGGACTGGATACGATCGAGACCCAGGAGGTTCTTCAAACGGAACTGGGCAAGGAGGCGCGCACGCTGGCGATCGGCCCGGCCGGCGAGAACCTGTCGCGCATCGCCACCATCCAGACCGCGACCTCGTCGGTGGCGGGGCAGGGCGGTTTTGGCGCAGTGATGGGATCGAAAAAGCTCAAAGCGATCACCGTGATTGGCACCGGGCACGTCGCTGTTGCCGATCACGATCGTCTGCGCACGTTGTTCAGGGCCGTCGGCGACGAGGTGGGCTCGCGGCGCAATCCTCGCGAGCGGGTCAAGGCGATCGATGAACGGATGCAGGCCGAAGGCATAGGCCGCGCGCGAGTGTTTGCCTGCACCGCATCCTGCCCCACGCCTTGCCATATCATCTATTCCGACGTGCCTGGCTGCCATTTTGACCGCAAATGGACCGGCGCGATGACCTGCGTCAGCGGCAATTTTCGCGGCCAGGGGCGTGAAGGGATTTACGACTGGGATGTCGGCCTGCGCGGAGCACAGGAACTCAACATGTATGCCAACCGTCTCGGCCTCAACCACTGGGACCTGTTAGTGGGGATGATTCCCTGGCTGCGGGCGTGCAATCGGGAAGGGCTGCTGGGCGAGATCAATGGAGTGAAATTTGATCTGAACTCGGTCGATTTCTGGGTTCACCTGCTGGAGGCGATTGCCTATCGACGGGGCATCGGCGATGCGCTGGCCGAGGGGGGCTGGCACGCCGCGCTCAAGCTTGATTTGGGCGTCGAGCTGATGCGCCGTCACTACACCGGCTGGGGCTATTCCGGGCACTGGGATGGGCATGGCGCATTTGTCAACACTATCGTCTATCCGTTCTGGATCGTCGGCGCATTGCACTGGGCGGTCGATACGCGCGATCCGGCGAGCAGCACCCATGACTATGTGCAAAACGTGATGACCTGGGGGCCGTTCGGCGGCGGGCGGCTGCACAGACACAACCTCGATCAGCCGCCGATCACCTGGGAACAGATGATGGCTATTGGCGAGCGGATATATGGCCGCGCTGACACGCTCGACCCGGTCAGCGGTTACGAAGGAAAAGCCATCCCGGCCGCCTATCACGGCGTGCGCTCGGTGATGAAGGACTGCCTGCCCACCGATGATCAGGTCTTTCCACTGATCTACAGCCACAACACCGCAGATCGATTCTGCCGGGTGGATGGCATCGACGGGCCGGACGTCGACGCGGCGATCCTGCGTGCTGGAACGGGTCTCGATTGGGATACCGTTGAGTTTACCCGCGCCTGCGAGCGCGTGCTCAACCTGGAGCGGGCGAACATGGTGCGCCATTGGGGCCGTGACCGGTCGATGGACGAACGGGTGATCCCTTATTTTGAATATGAGGAGAACTGGACCAACCCGCTGGTGGGCAAACCTATGCGCCTGGAACGCGAGAAATTCTTGCCCATACTGGAAGATTATTATCGCCTGCGCGGCTGGGACGTGTCAACTGGCTGGCCGACCCAGGCATGCCTGGACAGCCTGGGCCTGGACGGCGTCCACGCCCAGATGGTCGAGGGCGCGCAGACGGCCCAGACGCGGCTGTCCCGACTGCCGCCGGAGCAGCCGGTGCAGGATTATTGCCGCAAAGAAGAGACAGCAGCGTCGTAATCAACCGTTTTCATTCAGGCAAATTGTGGCAGATAGGCGCGATGGGCCTCAAATAGTTCGGCCATCATATGCTCGATTTCTTCTAGTTCAAGCCGGGCCTGTGTTTGTGGGTCTTGGACAAAGGCCCGGAGCGCGATTTTCCGATCCCCGCTCAGTGCCGCCTGTGCGGTGAGTTGCTGGGCCACAATATGGTTGCGCAGCGTTGCCGCGATCGGCTCCGGCAGCGGGCCGACGTGTACCGGCCGCGCGCCATAGCCGTCGACCAGGGTGGTCACTTCGACCACCGCCCGGTCGGGCAGGTTGGGAATCGCGCCCTGGTTGAGCACGTTCAGCCCGAACAGGGTTTTCCGGTTGGTCAGCAGAGCCTCGATGATCTCGACCACTTCGATCGCCTCGGCGGCCGGCAGCACGTTCAGCGAGACCCCCTCCACCTCTCCACTGCTCCATTGATCAGCCAGGTCTGCCCAATGTTGGATTCGCGCGCGCTCGCGGGCCATGTCGTGTACGTGCAGGCCATAGCTCATTTCCAGCCCTTGCAGTTTGCCCTGGTATGGTTCTTTGAGATGGCTGAACATCGGAAAGAACTCGGTGACGTGGCTCCAGCAGTAGGGCAAGACGCCGTAGGTTTGCAGCATCCAGCGCTGCAAGGGTGACTCGGTGCGTTCAGCAATGCGCCCAAACGCGCTTGAACCGTCGGCCAGGCGTACGTCGAGCATAAAGGCGCAGTGATTGATCCCCGCTGCCGGGGCGGGCAAGATCAATGCTTGTGGATCGACGCCTGCCCATTCAGCCAGGTAGCGCGGGTTGCGGGTGATCGACGGGCAGGAGCAGAGCCCGACTGACCGGATATCCGGGCGATGCGTTTTGAGCGCGGTGGTAATCGACGAGACGGGATTGGAATAGTTGAACAGCCAGGCCTTGGGTGCGACATCGGCCAGGTCGTCGGCCACACCGGCTAATACAGGGATGTGCCGCAGCGCGCGCATGATCCCGCCCGGCCCGATCGAGTCGCCGATGGCCATGTGGACGCCATATTGGGCCGGGATCTCGATGTCCTTTTCCCAGGCATCCATCCCACCGACTGAAATAGCAGCGATGACGAAATCTGTGTCGATCAGCGATTCTTTTTGATTGGTCGTGCTCTCGATGGTCAAGTCGGCCTCTTCGCGGTCGACGAGGATGCGGCATAGGCGATCCATCACTTCCAATCGTTGCGCGTCGATATCCATCAGTGTGATCGTGCTGCCCTTGAGCACGGTCGAGGTGAGAAAGAGGCGCATCAACTGCGGGACAAAGGTGCTGCTCCCACCGCCAATAATCGTGATCTTGGACATGGTTACCTCCCATCGGAATGACAATTTCGGAAACTCGCCAGAAAATAAGCGAACGCCGAGTCAAACTCTTCGAGTCTGCCACATTTGCCGCACTCAACCGGTGCAGGCTGGGCAGTTACTCATGCCGAATTATAGTACAATGTTCTCTCTAACGAAACTCTAATGCGAATCTAATGCGAATCTAATGCATACCTTATATTATTAGTACAATTGTTCTTTTCACCGATTGAACTGCCTGCTGCCCCTCGTTCTTCCGGGTTAGCTTGTTCAACAATCTGGGCCACCAGCCCAATTTCTCAAACAAAAAGGAGAGAGAAACCCCATGAGTACGTTTAGTGATCAAATCAAATCCCGATATTCAAGTCTGTTGCCCAAAAGTTTTGCTGTGCCGATGGTGCGGCTGGGGCCGCGCTATGGCATTCGCGAGGTGGAACGCCTGCAAGAAGAGCTCGTTCGTGACCGAGGACGAGCCATCGAGGAGCGGATCAAGGAACGCCTGGGGCAGATCGCATTGGCGCGCCTGGCCAGCGAATCACCCTTTGGCACCCTGCGCCCGGTTCGCCAGTTGGCACGCACGTCGCCGCGGATGGTGCTCCTGGCCGGCGCCGGTGCGGGCAAGACGACGGCGCTGCTCGATCTCGTCGTGAATGCAGACGCGGACGTGATGCTGGTCGATCTGGCCGATCTGGCTATGATCGAAGGCGGGTTGCCCGAATACCTGGCCGACCGGGCGCGGAGCGAGTTTGAGCAGGATGTGCCGCCTGGCTTTTTCCTCGATGCGCTCAGATCGGGCAAGATGATGGTGTGTTTCGACGCCCTGGATGCCATCGCCGATGCTAAAGCGCGCGGCAAAATGGTAAACCGGCTTGAATTGTGGGCCCAAGAGTACCCGCTGGCCCGCTTTGTCGTTACTTCTCGTGCCAATGTCTATGCGCCTCAATTGAACCAGAACCTGTTTGCCCACGTCGTTCTGTCACCGTGGGAAGGGGCTGTTGCCGCCGACCCGGCTCAGGCCTGGCGCGATGCGCTGGATGCCTGGACGGTCGAAGGGCGTGATGCCAAGGAGGTTTACTATACTGAGCGCCAGCGGCTTTGGCAGCATCTGGCATTGGCAATGCTTGAGAACAAGGTCTGCGTCGTCGACGAGGCACAAGCGATCGCGTGGCTGGCCGAGGCCGCCGAGCGGGATGGCGCGCTCAAACTGAACAAGCGCCGCGCGCATCAGGCCGCAGAAGCCTTGATCCAGGGCAGCGTGCCACAGCTCACTCTGCTGGACAAGACTGAAGCCGGGTTTGGGTTCGCCTCCCGGCGTTTGCAAGAGGCCCTTACTGCGCAGGCAATTGTGGATCGCGCTGCGACGGCCGGCGTCGAATTGACGTGGGCCGTGCTGGAGCCTCATCTGTGGGAGATTGCCTGGCGCGAGCCGATCTTGCAGGCTTTTCGCGCCCTGTCCGTTGAAAAGCCTGCGGCGTGGGCTGAGTTGATAGGACGTCTGCTCGATGCGGGTGGCGCGGATGCGCTGGAGCCGACCCTGCACCGTCACTTGTTACTGGCCGCGCAAGCCCTGGTCGGAGGCGCCGGGCTGGATCGAGCCGCGCAATGTCGTGTGGTCGATGGGCTGGTCGCCTGGCTGAGCGATGCTCAGGCCGCCGGCCGGCATGATGCCTTGAACGTGCTTTTTGAACTCGGCAACGTGCCCGCTGTGGTCGAGCGGACTCTGGCACTGGTTGGCGATACCGGACTGGATGCATGGACGCAGCAGGCGGCTGCGCAATTGCTTGGTAAAGTGGGTGTTGCCCGGCCCAATGAGGCCGTCGCGGCCGCGCAGGCGTTGGTCGAAAACAAGGAAACGTCCGAGTTGACCCGCAAGGCTGCGCTGCTCTCGCTGGGCGCTCTGCTTCGCACCCTCGGTCCTGCCGATGAATATCGCGTTTCGATGCAGGCGCAACTATTGGCGTGGATTCAAGGCGACGAGCTGCCGATCGATGTGCGCGGTGTGGCTGTCGAGACGCTGGGCAGTTTGATGATCCAGAGTGAGCAAACCGATCTGCTCGAACAGTTCTTACTCTGGATGCGCGCGTCTGAAGAGAACAAGGTCGCCTTTACCATCCAGATCGCGGCGGCGCGCGTTTTGCGAGCGATGCTTGATCAGAACCCGGACAATCAGCCGTTGATCGAGCAGCTGATCGAGATCGTCGTCGATGACAGGATCGATGCCAGTGTTCGCATCGAGTTGGCCGAAGCGCTAGGCGCATACGGGCGTGCAGCAGACGTGGTTTCGGTGCTCAAAGAGATTGCGCTGAACACCAAGATGCGTTACGTCGATCAACGTGATGCCTTTGATGCCCTGCGGCGGCTGGGCTATGCCACGCCCGAAGTGGTTGAGGCATGCAAGCAGGTGGCCCAGTCGACCGACCGAGCCTTCAAAGACTTTGTGCGTTTGGCCGCTGCTAATGCCCTTTCGACGCTTGGTGAGCCGGCCCTGTCGATGCAGTTGGTGCTTGGGCTGGTTGCCGACAAGAGCATCTATCGCTCCACGCGGCACGATGCCTTCCGCATCGTTGGCGAGATGGGGCATTCCGGCATCGAAGCGCTCGATGAGGCAGCGATCGCCATCTTGCGCATCTGGGCCAAAGAGGAAAACACCACCGAGGATATCCGCGAGCGGGCTATCGAATCGCTGCACATTCTCGGCGCCGATGAACAGGGTTACGTACAGGACCTGATCGCCGTGCTCCAGAACAAGCGCGAGTATCGCCGCGTGCGGCAGAAAGCGGCCTGGGCGCTGGGGCGTCTGTCTGAGCAGTGGGCCGAGCCGATCTGCGAGGGGCTGCGCACGGCCCTATATGACAAAGAAGAAACGAGCGATGTGTTCCGTACTGAGGTCAGCCGCTCACTGCTTCGCTACGTCGAGGAAGAGCCGGCAGAGACCTATCTCAAGGCTGTCACCCAAGAGTCCTATATGGCTCAAGCTCGCCACGACGCGGCAATGGTGCTGATCGAGTACGGGATGGCCGGGGATGCCATCGAGTCGCTGTTGGAACTGGTGACCGACATCAACATTGCCGATAACCTGCGTGAGACTGCATCGATTGCGCTGGGGTGCTGTGCGGTGGGACACGAAGAGGTCATCCAGGGTTTCCAGCAGGTGTTGGCCGAAGCAACGCTCGAGCCAAACGTGCGCCAGGCCGCTTACGGGGCGCTAAACGCGCTGGCAATGGTCTAGGTTTTTATCGTTTGTGATTTTCAAGGGCGCGATACGTCACGGAGACACTGTCGCGCCCTGCAGACAGGAGAAACCAGGTTTTTATCAAAAACCTGGTTTCTTTTTGTGCGTTGAAGGAGCAATCCATGCTGATCGTGCTGGCCGGGCTGCCCGGCACAGGTAAAAGCGCCCTCGCGCGCGAGTTGGCCGCTCGACTGCCCGCCGTGATTCTCGACAAAGATCGGATTCGCGCGGCGCTGTTCGGGCCTGATGTGATCGAGTATTCGACAGAGCAGGATGATTTTTGTATGGAAGTGATGCTCCAGGCGGCGGCGTATCTGTTCGATCGGGACCGCGAGCGTCACGTCATCCTCGACGGGCGTACCTTTGGGCGACGCTATCAGGTAGAGCGGGTGCGCGCGTTCGCGCGGGAGCGGGGGGTGGCGATCCGGTTGATCGAGTGCGTGTGCGCGGATGATGTGGTGCGGGAGCGCCTTGCGCGCGACGTGGCCGAGGGGCGGCATGTGGCCCGAAACCGCACCTATGATCTCTATCTCAAGGTCAAGGCGCAGTTTGAGCCGATCAAAGGCGAAAAATTGGTGCTCGACACGGGGCGTGACCTGGCGCTGTGCGTGGCCGAGGCGCTGGTTTACCTCGACCACTGACAACCATTCGCTGACCGCCGGTTGTGGTCAGCCGTCAGTCGTCGATTTTAGCATAATTGGCGGCAGCACCCCGACAGCCAGCGGTGATCGAGCTGCTCCAGCAGTTCTGCCGCTTCGCGCGGCCCCGCTGTGCCCGGCTCGTACGTCACCGGCGTCTGTTCGATGCCGGCCAGCGCGTCGATCAGCCGCCATGCGTGCTCGATCTCGTCGCTGCGGCTAAAGAGCGAAGCGTCGCCTTGCAGCGCGTCGAGCAGCAGCCGCTCGTAGGCGTCGGGCAGCAGGCTTTCGTCGTAATGAAACTCCATGTCCTGGGGCGAGGTGCGCATGCCCGCGCCGGGTT
>JAFGEY010000313.1 GCA_016931365.1 Anaerolineae bacterium | reverse complement strand
TGTCGCCGCAGTTGTGGATTCTCTACGTCGCCGGGGGCGTGCTGGGGCTGGCCACCGGGCTGTTTATGGCTACCAACTGGTCTTTGGGCACGCGCCTGGCCCCCGAAGCCGAGGCCGGACGCTACCTGGGCGTTTCCAACCTGGCCGGAGCCGGGGCGGGCATGATCGGCACGGGGATCGGCGGGCCGATCGCCGATTATTTGAACGCGCGCCAGCCAGGCCTGGGGTACCTGGTGCTCTTTGGCGGATACGGGGCGCTTTTTCTGTTGAGCGCAATCAGTTTGCGCGGCGTGCGCGAGGGCGCTGGCGCTACCGTCGAAAACTGACAACGGCTTGAGGAGAGGATATTGAGATGAATCAACGACACATGTTGGCGATTCGCGGCGGCGAGCCGGTCATTCGGCCGGGGACGATCCAGCCCTGGCCGCCGATCGACGAGGTCGACCGGCAGATGGTGCTCGCCTCGCTAGAGAGCCGCCAACATACCTTTGGGCCGAACTGTGTGGCTTTTGAGCGGGAATTTGCGGCCTGGAACGGCAACCGCTACGCGATCACCACCAACTCGGGCACGGCGGCGCTGCACATGGCCGTTTATGCCTGCGGCTGCGGCGCGGGCGATCAGGTGATCGCGCCGGCCTATTCCTGGTCCTCGTCGGCGACGTGCGTTCTGCAGCACAATGCCGTGCCGGTGTTCGTCGATATCGACTGGAAAACGATGAACATTGACGTGACGCAGATCGAAGCCGCGATCACGCCCAAGACCAAAGCGGTCCTCGTCGTCCACCTGCATGGGCTGTCCGTCGACATGGATGCGGTACTCGACATCGCGCGCCGGCATGGCCTCAAAGTGATCGAGGATGCCTGCCAGGCGCATGGGGCCGAGTATCGCGGGCGCAAGGTGGGCACGTGGGGCGACTGCGCCACGTTTAGCTTTAATCAGAACAAGAGCCTCTGCTCGGGCGAAGGCGGGATGTTTGTCACCGATGACGAGGCGCTGTTCGAGCGGGCCAAGATGCTGTGGTCGTTCGGCGAGACACGCACGCCGGTCGAGTCGCGCGACTATCACGTCTATGCGATGGGCTGGATGTATCGCAACAACGATCTGACCGCGGCATTTGGCCGCGCGCAGCTCACCAGGCTGGACGGCTATCTGGCGCAGCAGATCGAAAATGCCGGGGTGTTGCACCAGGCGTTGCAGGGCACGCCGGGGCTGATTTTACCCGCCGTGCCGGGCAAACCCGGCGAGTTCGAGGGATTCAAGCATAATTGGTACAATTATGTGATTCGCTTTGATGTGGATGCGCTGGGCCACGCCCGCGATCCTCGCGCATTTCGCGATGCGTTGGTCAAGGCGATCAATGCTGAAGGTGTGCCGCTGACGGTGTGGCAGCAGTTCATCTTGCCGGCGATGACCGTGTTTCAGGCCAAGAACGGCTACGGTCAGGGCTGCCCGTGGACGTGTCCCTACGGGCAGGAGGTGGACTATCCGTTGGATCGCTACCCGGTCGCCCAAAAGCATTGCGACACGCACGCCTGCCTGGTGATGGCCTTGCGCGCGCCGAACGGGCCTGAGGTCGCTCGCCTGCTGGCGCAAGGCATCCGCAAAGTGATGGAGAACGTTGATCAGGTGTCCAATTTTTCACCAATTCGCGGCGATGGAAGGCATGCGGTCGATCCAGGGTGAACTGCGCAGCGGCGCGCGGGTCTATGTGCGCTTTGTGTGGCGGAAGGAGCCGGTTGGATAGCGGGAATGCTTTGCGACCTGTTCGATCTGGTGCTATAATCAACTTGCATCCAAATGAACGAAAGGAGGTGTTTATAGCTCTCTCGCGCATCTGGTTTGTCTAAATGGTTTCAATTTCCTTATTTTGAACACTCTCAGGAGGAAGAAAACAATGCTTAAAAAGATGAGCATCGTGCTTGTCGTGGTTGCGCTCCTTGCGCTGGCCCTCCCCGCGTGCCAGAAAAAGCCCGAAGTAGTCGGCGGGTTTGAGATTCCGGCCACCGAAAAGGGCAAATTCAACGTGGCCATGGTGTTGATTGGCCCGCACGACGATGGCGGCTGGAGCCAGGCCCATTACGAAGGCCTCGAGTACGTCAAGGAAAACGTCGCCAATGTCCATACGGCCTACGTCGAGAACGTGCCCGAAGGCGCCGACTCGGAACAGATTTTCCGCAGCCTGTCCCGCAAAGGGTTTAACCTGATCCTGGGCACCTCGTTCGGCTATATGGATCCGATGGAAGCTGTCGCCAACGAGTTCCCCGACATCACCTACATCCACATCAGCGGGTACAAGTCGAATATGAAAAACTTTGGCAACCTCTTTGGCGCGATGGAAAACATGAAGTTCCTGGCCGGCATGCTCGCCGGTTCGCGCGCCAAGATGGACGGCAACCCCAAGCTCGGCTATATGGCCACCTTTCCCATCCCCGAAGAGATTCGCCTGGGCAACGCCATCGCCCTGGGGATGAAAGTGACCTGCCCCGAGTGCACGCTGGACGTGCGTTGGATCAACACCTGGCACGATCCGGTGATCGAAAAAGAGGCCGCCGCATCGCTCTTTGACGCCGGCGCGCAGGTGGTGTTCACCGGCGCCGACACGCCTGCCGTGGCCGACGTGGCGCAGGAAAAGGGCAAGTGGGGCGTGACCTATGACTGGTATGGCTCATGCAAGGTCGATGCCTGCCTGACCGCGCCATACTGGAACTGGGGCTCCGTCTATGCCGAGATCGCCAAGGGCGTCCAGGCCGGCACTTATGAGGTCGGCTGGCACTATTTTGACGCCGACGGCGGCGCGCTGGGCCTCTATGGCTTTATGGAGGGCCAGAGCCTCCAGCCCGGCGTTGCCAGCTTGCCCGCCGAGGATGTCGAACTGGTCAAGGAAATCCTGGCCGAGATGTTGAGCGGCAAGGTCAACCGTTTTGATGTGTTCTCCGGCCCAATCATCGACAACCAGGGCAACACCGTGGTGCCTGCCGGTGAAAAGTTTGAGCAGAGCGACATCGATCAGTTCCCGCCCGGCGCGCCCGGCCTGGAGTGCAAGTATTGTATGTACTGGTGGGCCGACGGCATCACCGCCGAACTGCCGGAACAATAAATCGCACGTATCTTGTCAATAGACTGAGGAGAAACCAGGTTTTTGCAAGCGAGCTTGCGCGCCAAAACCTGGTTTCTTTCCCCGTGAAACGTGGCACGTGAAACGTGGCACGTCATTGGAGTCACCGTATGGGACAGCCCCCCAAACTCGCCGTACAGATGCAGGGCGTCGTCAAGCACTTTCCCGGCGTGCTGGCCGTCGATCGCGTCGATTTTGACCTGCACGCGGGCGAAATCCACGCTCTGCTGGGCGAGAATGGTGCGGGCAAAAGCACGCTGATGAACGTGCTTACCGGCCTCTATCGTCCCGACGCGGGCACGATTGCCATCCACGGCAAACAAGTCGAGCTGCGTTCGCCCCGCGATGCTATCGCGCAGGGCATCGGAATGGTGCACCAGCATTTTATGCTCGTTCCCACCCAGACCGTCACCGAAAATATTCTGCTTGGGCTGGACGATCCACGCTTTTTGATGCGCCTCTTGCGGTATGATCGGCTTGTGGCCGAACTGGGCGAGCGCTTTGGCCTGCGCGTCGATCCCAAAGCCAAGATATGGCAGCTTTCAGTCGGCGAGCAGCAGCGCGTTGAAATTCTCAAGATGCTTTATCGCGGCGCCGATGTGCTGATCTTGGACGAACCGACCGCCGTGTTGGCTCCGCAAGAGATCGAAGAGTTGTTTGCAGTGCTCCGTTCGATGACGGCGCAGGGCAAATCAATCGTCTTTATCAGCCACAAGCTGGGCGAAGTGATCCAGATCGCCGACCGGGTCACGGTGCTGCGCAAGGGACAGGTAACGGCGGCCGGCATTGACGTCCGTGCGACGACGACTGCCGAACTGGCTCGCCTGATGGTGGGGCGCGAAGTGCTCTTTCGCGTCGACAAGTCCGAGTGCAAGTTGGGCAAAGAAGTGTTGGCCGTTGAAAACGTCTACGCCGACAACGACAAGGGCCTTCCCGCATTGCGCGGCCTCTCTTTGCGCATCTGCGCGGGTGAGATTCTCGGCGTGGCCGGGGTGGCCGGCAACGGGCAACGCGAGCTGGCCGAGGTGATCACCGGCTTGCGTCCTTGCGCGTCTGGCCGGGTGCTGGTGCAGGACGTCGAGGTCGGCGGCGGATCGACGGTCAAGGCGATCCAGCAGGGCGTGGCGCACGTGCCGGAGGATCGCACCGGCATGGGCAGCGCGCCCAACCTCAATCTGGTCGACAATGCGATCATGAAAAGCTACGACGCGTCGCCGATCGGCAACGGCTGGAGCATCAACCGGCCAGCGGCTTACCAGCACACCACAGAGCTCAAGGACGCCTACGATATCATCGCTCCATCGGTGGAGACGCCCGCTCGCTTGCTCTCCGGCGGCAATTTACAGCGCCTGATCCTGGCGCGCGAAATTTCGTCTGCGCCCAGGCTGATGGTCGCCGTCCAGCCGACGCGCGGCCTGGACGTGGGCGCCATCGAGGGCGTGCAGCGGCTGTTGCTGCGCCAGCGCGAGGAAGGCGCGGCGATTCTGCTCATCTCGGAAGAGCTTGACGAATTGTTTTCGCTTTGCGACCGTGTGGTTGTCATCTATGAGGGCGAGATCGTCGGCGAGTTGTTTGAGGAGGATCGCGAAACCATCGGCCTGATGATGACCGGGCAAAAGAGGTTGGTGGGTGGTTAGGTAGTTGGGTGGTTGGGTGGTTGGGTAGTTGGGTGGTTCCTTGTCCACCTGTTCCTTGTCTACTTGTACTTGGAGTTTCTAGATGCAGATTGAAGAAAAACGGCGTTCGTTTTTCCCATACCGCCTGGTGATGGAGCCCCGCCTGGAGGTTGTTCCACGCTGGATGCCGCCGCTGATCTCCGTGGGGGCCATCGCGGTTGCCTTGATCCTCGGCGGGATCGTTTTGGCCATCGCCGGCGGCAACCCCTTTGCTGCTTACGCGCACATTGCCAGGGCATCGTTCGGCAGTCTGGGCGTGTTCTCGGATACATTGGTCAAGGCCACGCCGTTGATCCTGATCGGCCTGGCCTGTTCGCTGGCTTTTCGGATGAAACTGTGGAACATTGGCGCGGAAGGGCAGTTTTTCGCCGGCGCGCTGGGGGCCAGTGCGGTGGTGCTGCTGCCCGTGCTGCCGGCGGAGACGCCGCGCTGGCTGATGATCCCCACCATGATGCTGTTTGGCGCGCTCGCCGGCGCGCTGTGGGGGTTTATCCCCGGCTATCTCAAAGCCAAACTCAAGGTCAACGAGATCATTACCACCTTGATGATGAACTATATCGCCGTTTCGCTGGTGCGCTTTTTCATCTTTGGCGTGTGGAGCGAAGGCGGTTTCGAGATGAGCAAGGTTTTTCCCAAAACGGCCTGGCTGCCGCGACTGTCCGACTATGCCGAAGCCGTCCCGCTCTTTCGCGGCCTGACCACGCACCTGGGCCTGGTTTTGGGCCTGATCGCCGCCGGGATCGTCTGGTACATTATGGCGCGCAGCAAATGGGGTTACGAGATTCGCCTCGTCGGCGACAACCCCAAAGCGGCTCAATACGCCGGCATTCCCATCGTGCGCAACACGGTGCTGGTGATGATGCTCTCCGGCGCGCTGGCCGGACTGGCCGGGATGTCCGAGATTGCCGGCGTGGTGCGCCGCTTGCAGGCCAACATCTCGCCCGGCTATGGCTTTACCGGCATCATTGTCGCCTGGCTGGCCAAACTCAATCCGCTGACCGTGATCCTGGTTTCGCTGCTCTTTGGAGCGCTGCTCCTGGCCGGGCGTGAAATCCAGCCTTCGGGCATCCCCAAGCTGCTGCAAGGGATCATGTTGTTCACCCTGATCGCCAGCGACGTGCTGCTGCGCTACCGGATTCGCATTATTCGATCATAAATTTCCTTATCCTTTATTTCTTACTCCTTATTCCTTCTTGAGGCATCTCTATGGACTTGATCGTCATCTTGCAATCGGGCGTGTCCACCGGCACGGTGCTGCTTTTTGCCACCCTGGGCGAGATTTTTGCCGAGCGCGCCGGCGTGCTCAACCTGGGCGTGGAAGGCATGATGCTGATGGGCGCGATGAGCGCGTTCAGCGTCGCCGCGTCCACCGGCAATCTCTGGTTGAGCGTGTTGGCGGCGATGCTCGTCGCCGGGCTGATCAGCCTGCTGCACGGCTTTGTCTCGATTCACTTGCAGGCCGATCAGGTGGTCAGCGGCCTGTCTTTGACCATGCTCGGTACCGGCCTGAGCCTGATCTTTGGCGAAGGGTTGAGCAAGGCCGGCACCGTCTCGCGGCTGCCGTCCATCGACACCGGCGCGCTGGGGACGATTCCGCTGCTGGGGCCGATCTTTTTTAGCGGGCATACTATTTTCGTCTACATTGGCTATCTGCTTGTTCCACTGGCCTGGTATTACATCAACCACACCCGGCCCGGCCTGCACCTGCGCGCGGTGGGTGAGTACCCGGCCGCCGCCGACGCGCTGGGGATCAATGTGTACCGGCTGCGCTATTTTTACGTTTTTGTTGGCGGCTTGTTGGCCGGGCTGGCCGGGGCGACGATCAGCCTGGCTGTGTCGCCCGGTTGGTTCAGCGAGATGACCACCTCCGGGCAAGGCTGGATTGCCGTTGGGCTGGTCATCTTTAGCCAGTGGAACCCGCTGCGCGCGGCGTTTGGTTCGTACATCTTTGGCGCGCTGCGCCGCCTGATCCTCGACCTGCAGGGGCCGACCATGCTGCTCGGCCTGCGCAACCCTTTCTTTTACAACCCCTACCTGGGCTTTTTCCTGCAGATGGCGCCCTATGCGTTCACCATCGTCGTGTTGATCATCGGCTCGCGCGAGGCGATGCGCCGCCGGCTCGGCGCGCCGGCGGCCCTCGGCGTGCCCTATGTGCGCGAAGAGCGCGGATAGTGAAGGGCTGTTCAGTTCTCAAAAGCGTGTGGGCTTGTCAGCCGATTTTTGGACAGGATGATCAAGATGGACAGGATTTTTGTCCGCTGG
>JAFGEY010000312.1 GCA_016931365.1 Anaerolineae bacterium | reverse complement strand
ATGAGAGTCGAACTCACCAAGGAACGGTCTACGCCCCTTCAGACGGTTTTGAAGACCGCGCGCGCCACCGGACGCGTTTCACTCCCAGAACCAAGATACACCCAAATGCCTATTTCGTCAAGTGGATGACGTGTGGGTGGTGTGAATTGCCCGAATATTGTCTTTTTGCGTCTAGTGTGGTAGAATCGCTTGCCGACCCGGTAAACAGCGAGGTGTAAACAATGGAAACTTGGACCAGCGCAGAAATTCGCCAGAGCTTTTTAAACTTTTTCCGCGAGCGTGGGCATACAATTGTGCCCAGCGCATCGCTGATTCCCGTCGATGATCCGACGCTGCTTTTTATCAATGCTGGGATGAACCAGTTCAAAGATATTTTCCTCGGCTTGGCCAAACGCGATTATACCCGTGCCGCCGATACGCAAAAGGTGATGCGCGTCTCCGGCAAGCACAACGACCTGGAAGAGGTTGGACATTCCAACCGTCATCACACTTTTTTCGAGATGCTGGGCAACTGGTCGTTCGGTGATTACTATAAAAAAGAAGCCATCGCCTGGGCCTGGGAGCTGTTGACCAAGGTGTGGGGAATGCCCAAGGAAAAGCTCTATGCCTCGATCTTTGAGGATGATTATGGCGATCTGGGCGCAGATGAAGAAGCCATCCATTACTGGCGCACCGAAACCGACATTGATCCGGTTCACATCATACCCTTTGGCCGCAAGGACAATTTCTGGGAGATGGGCGAAACCGGCCCTTGCGGGCCGTGCAGTGAAATCCACATCGATCGCGGCCCCGAGTTCTGCGACAAACAGGGTGTGCCCGGGCACATTTGCCAGGTCAACGGTGACTGCCAGCGCATCGTCGAGTTCTGGAACCTGGTTTTTATCCAATATAATCGCCAAGATGCAAATACACTGGAGCCGCTTCCCGCCAGGCACGTCGATACGGGAATGGGTTTCGAGCGAATGGTGTCTATTCTGCAAAATGTCCATTCGAACTATGATACTGACCTGTTTGTCCCGCTCCTGGATCGCATTCAGTCGCTTTTGGGTCACACCGATGTCGAACGCCAGACCAATCAGATCGCTTATCGCGTCATCGCCGACCACGGGCGAGCAATCACGTTCCTGATCGGCGACGGGGTGATGCCTGGCAATGAGGGGCGTGAGTACGTGCTACGCATGATCCTGCGCCGCGCGGCGCGCTTTGGCCGCAAGATCGGCTTTGAGGGCCCATTCCTGGCCGAGATTGCCCAGGTGGTTATCGATCTGATGGGTGCGCAGTTTCAGGAACTGGTCGCACGACGCAGTTTTATCCTTAACACGATTACCCAGGAAGAGGAACGCTTTTTGCGCACCCTCGACCACGGCCTGACTCGCATCAACGAGATCGTCGAGACGACGCTGGCGGCGGGCAAGACGGTCATTTCTGGGCGCGATGCTTTTGTGCTCTGGACGCAGGACGGCTTTCCTTATGACCTGATCCGCGACATTGCTCAAGAGCGCAACCTGCTCGTCGACCGTGCCGGATTTGATGTGGCGATGGACGAACACCGCATTGTCAGTGGCAAGGGTGTGATTGGCGAGATCGACGTGGGTGTGTTAAGCGTGTACAGCCGGTTGTTGGGATCGCTTCAGGCTGAAGGCAGTCTGCCTGACGGAGGAGTTGAGCACCTTTACGAAGAGAGCGTCGAGGTAGAGGGCAAAGTGCTGGCGATGCTCCGGGTCGAAGAAAATAAGGACGGTGCCAGGACGCTCACGCCGGTCAAATGCGCGCAGCCCGGCGACCGCGTTGAGGTTGTTCTGGCCGAGACACCCTTTTACGTCGAGAGCGGCGGTCAGATGACGGACAGCGGTGTTTTGGTCAGATACGAGCATGTACCGGACGATTTGACGGCGGACGAGGTCAAGGCCGCTGCGCAGTGGGTGATTGCTATCGAGGAGGCACGCCGTCCAGTGGCCGGGTTGATCGTCCACGCGGGCACGGTTCAATTGGGCGAGCCGGAGGTCGGCGATTTGGCGTGGGCGATGGTCGATTATGAGCGCCGCGCCGACATTGCGCGCAATCACACGGCCACACACTTGCTACATAGCGAGCTGCGCTACGTGCTGGGCGAACACGTTCAGCAGGCCGGATCTCTGGT
The DNA here is from genome assembly GCA_016931365.1 of Anaerolineae bacterium. The sequence goes on along the minus strand of JAFGEY010000312.1, from coordinate 14,570 downwards.
TGCCCCGGACCGTCTGCGCTTTGACTTTTCGCACGGCTCGATGCTGACCCAGGATCAGCTTGACGAGGTGGAATACCTGGTCAATGCGGCCATCCTCGCCGACTATCCGGTCGAGGTGTATGTCGAAGGCTATCAGGATGCAGTTGCAGAAGGGGCGATGGCCCTCTTTGGTGAAAAATATGGCGACGAGGTTCGCGTAATTACGGTTGGTTATGAAGGAGAAGAGTTCAGCAAGGAGTTGTGTGGCGGTACGCATGTCAATCACACCAGTCAGATTGGGCTGTTCAGAATCGTGTCCGAGAGCAGTGTGGCGGCCGGAGTACGGCGCATCGAGGCTGTGACCGGGCACGCCGCGCAAGAATTGGCCCAAAACCAGATGAACGCACTCGGCCAGGCGGCTGTTTACCTGGGCTGTCGTCCCGAAGAGGTCGATCGTAAAGTGCTGGCCCTGCTCGACGAGCAAAAAGCGCTGCGCAAAGAGATTGACACACTTAATCGTCGCAATGCACTGAGTCGTTTCGAGGGCATTTTGCGACAGGTGCGCCAGGTAAATGGCGTGTCGGTGCTCTCGACGCGGGTGGAGGCCGACAATGTCTCCATTCTCCGCGAGATGTGTGACCGTTTTCGCGATCAGATAGGCTCGGGGGTGGTCGTGCTGGGTGCGATCATCGACGACAAGCCAATGCTGGTCGCAGCGGTGACCCAAGACCTGGTACAGAAGGGGCTGCACGCCGGAAATGTGATCCGCGACGTGGCCCAGGTCGTCGGTGGTGGCGGCGGCGGCCGCGCGACGATGGCGCAGGCTGGCGGGCGCGATCCCAGCCGGTTATCCGATGCGCTGGCATTGGTGCCCGGCCTGGTTGAGCAGGCTTTGTTGCCCTCGAGTGAGGGTTGATGCCTCGTTTGAGGTTAGGTCGCGCGCGCCACAAGGCCGATGCTGCACGCCAGTTCAGCGTGCTCGACCTGGGTGCGTCGGCCGTCAAGGCGCTGATAGTCGAGGTGCATAAGGGTCGGGCGACGGTGTTGGGCCGGGGGCGTGTCCAGCATTGCAACGGCCTGAACGATCAGGGGTATGTCGGCGATTTGGATGCCTTGATCCAGGCCTGTGAAGAAGCCCTGCGTGACGCCGAAGATGCCACGGAGCGCGTGCGCGAGATCAAGATCGTCCCTGATGTGGCGCTGATCGCCGTGCCGACGGCGTGGACGTGCGGCGCGATGGGCGTCGGCGGCATAGAGCGCGCGATGTTTGAAACGCCGATTTCGCTCGATGAATGTGCCGAACCGTTGGCGCGCGCCGGCCGGCGCGCGCTGCGCAATCTGGGTCGCCTGACTTCTGAGGGAACATGGCAGTTGATCGATGCGACATTGATCACGTTCAGCGTCAACGGCAATCCGGTCACGGAGCCAGTTGGGTTTCGCGGCCGCGAGTTGCAGGCGGCTGTATTTGTGGCCGCGGCGCGCGGCGATCAGATGGCCGTTTTGCCCAAGATTGCCGATGCGCTGCAATTGGAGCCGCCGCAGTTGGTCGTCGAACCGCTGGCGCTGGCCGCGACGTTGCCGGGAAGCGGGCTGCTCGTCCAGGTTGGCGCGGGTACGACTCAGGTGGTTCTTGCCCGCGAGAGCGCGCCACTGGCAATAGGGCACATTGCGCACGGGAGTTCGCTGTGGAGCCGCGCGCTGATCGATGTATTTCGTCTCTCGCCGGAGCGAGCAGATGCACTCTTGCGCGCCCACTGTGACGGCAAATTAGCTGCGCGCGTTCGGGATTCGGTGGGTCAGACTCTGCGCCCGTTGTGGGATCAATGGTTTGAGGCTTTGACCGGCGAAATGCGACGCTGGGACGTCGATCGTCTGGAATGGACGCCCGAGATTTATCTGTGCGGCGGGGCGAGCGCTGCGCCCGATATACGGGAGCGACTTGCCAAAGCGCCCTGGCTCGACTTGGTGCCCTTTAGACGCACACCCGAGGTGCGCACATGGGATGGGGCTAACCTTGATCTTTTGGCCGACCTGGCCGAGCCACGTTGGCCATTGGATGGTGTGACCGCCCTTTCGGTCGCTGCCTGGGGCGTGCGTGAGCGCGGCCCCAACACACCGGATGGGATGTTACGTAAAGCATTGGAAATTGTCTAATATTTTGTCAAATCATATGGAACAGATCATTTACCTCGAAATAGATGACGACATTACTACGACCCGCGATCGATTGCGGCGTGCACAATCCAAACAGGTGCTGATGGTTGTGCCGCCCAGGTGTCAGGCGCTGCGCCGTCAGTTGGATTTCCGGCTGTTGAGCCGCCAGGCGGCTGCGCTGCAAATGGACCTCGCGTTGATTTCCGGCGACGCGGCATTGCGCGATATGGCTGTTGCGGAAGGGTTGACTGTCTTTACGCGCCTGTCCTTGGGGCAGCGGATGGCGCATACGGGGCGGCAGTGGAGCACCTATCATCTGCCGGGATTAGATGGTTTGTTGGTGCGGTTGGCCAGTCAAAAACCGCGCTGGTGGAACTGGGTGCTGGGGCCGCTGATCATTGTCCTCGTCATGGCGGCCATTGTCTGGAGCGGGGTGATGATCGTGCCCAGCGCGACGATCGGCGTCGTGCCCGCGCGCGAGCCGGTTGGCGTGTCGTTGATCGTCGAGGCCGACCCGATGCAGCGCTACGTTGACTGGGAGCGGCTGCGTTTGCCCGCGCGCTTTGTGCAAGTCGATGTAGTGGAGCGCGGCGAGGTTGAAACGACCGGCTATGCCAACGTTGCCGCCGATAAGGCTGTGGGCACGGTTCTTTTCGTCAACAAGACGCAGCGCCAGATTGTCGTTCCCACCGGCACACAGGTGACAACCTCGGCAGGCACGCCGGTGCTGTTCGTCACCACCGGGTCGGTGGCTGTAGGCCCACGCAGTCAGGCGCGGGTATCCATCCAGGCCGTCGAAGGGGGACCGAGCGGCAACGTCGCACCTCTGTTGATCAACCGCGTCGTCGGCGCGTTGACGGCATCGGTGAGTGTGGTCAACGAAGGATGGACCAGTGGTGGTACCAGCACGCAGTCGCGGCGCGTGACCCACGGCGATAAACAGCGTGCGACCGATCTGTTGTGGGAAAAACTTGTTCTCAAGGCTTACAACGAAATTGTCCCCGGACTCGACGGCGAGTTTTTGCCTTTGGAGACACTGCAAATCAATCCCTGGTCGGTGCAGACCAACTATGATCATCACGTTGACGACAAATCAGACACGCTCGCTCTGGAAATGCGTGGCTCGGTGTGGGGCATGGCGATGTCTGAAGAGGTGGCACTCGAAATTGCCCGGCGCGCGCTGGAGCGCCAGGTGCGCGGCGGGTTCCATCTGCTGCCGGAATCAACCCATTTCACGGTCGGGAATGTGCTCGAGGTCAACGATGAAACATTGACCGTGCGTTTTGTAGTTGAGGGGGTTGGCTTGATGGAGGCAGACATCGATCAAATCTTGATGCGCAAAGCGATTGCCGGGCGGCCTGTCGATGAGGCGCTGGCCTATCTGCGCCAGACGTTGCCGGTCGAACTCGAGCCGACGCTTCAGGTCGAGCCGGAATGGATGATTCGCGTGCCCTGGATGTCTTTTCGCATTCACGTTGTTTACGAGCCACACCAGCAAGAGGTCGCGCGTGCGCTATCTGGCCCTTGATCTTGGCGAGCGGCGCATCGGTGTGGCGGTGGGAGAGATTCTGGCCCATCCCTTGACGACGCTCAAACGGCGTTCCAGGGTCCAAGATTTCGCGGCCATTGCCGAACTCATCCGCCGGCGCGAGGTTGACGTGGTAGTAGTTGGGCTGCCGCTCAATATGGATGGTTCGAGCGGGTTTCAGGCCCAGCGCACACTTGGCTACGTCGAGCGGATGAAAGCAGCTCTGTCAGAAATGGGCGTCGCGGTCGATGTTGTGTTGTGGGATGAGCGGCTGAGCACCGAGCACGCCGACGCGCTGATGGCCGAGAGTGGGCACAGCGTCGAGCGGCGGCAGGGGCAGATCGATGCCGCTGCTGCTGCAGTGATTTTGCAGAGTTATCTGGACCGAGAATCATGAGCTGTGAGGTTTGTCTGTAGATGGGACTTTCTACCCAGGTTCGTAATGCCGGGCGGTTTGCGGTTTTTGTTGTCTCTATTCTGGCTATTTTGGGTTTGGGCAGCGGGACGTGGTGGTATTTTTCTTCGCACTATGTCGAGCCGCAGCAGTCGCCTGAAGGTCGGCCCAACCTTTCATTCGAATCGCCGGACGATCTGTATTTCAGCGCCGTGCTGCGCATGCGCTACAAAGAGTTGATTACTCCGGCGGGCGACGATGACACGCCGATCCTATTTGTCATCGAACCGGGAGAGACGGCCAGCGGCATCGCTCGGCGGCTGGAGGACGAGGGATTGATCAACGATGCTTCGCTGTTCAAGACTTATGTGCGTTTCCACGACCTGGATCAGAACCTTGAGGCAGGCGAACACACGCTTAACAAGGTGATGACGATGGAAGAGGTCGCCGCCATGTTATTGCACGCTGAGCTGCGCGAACTCCAGATCACCATTTTGCCTGGCTGGCGGCTGGAGCAAATCGCCGAGATGCTGGCTTCCGAGACGGCGATCAATCCCGATGAATTCTTGCTCGTCGCCAGGACCGGCGCATTCAACTATCCCTTTTTGGCCGGCCGGCCGCTGGGATCGACGCTGGAAGGTTACCTGATCGCCGATACCTATCGCATTCCCGCCGATGTTGACGCGACAGGGTTGATCGACCTACTGCTGCGCAATTTCTCAGAGCGCGTGACCTCGCAGATAACGCTCGACGCGCAGGCGCAGGGGCTTGGCCTGCACGAGATGGTGACATTGGCCTCGATCGTCGAGCGTGAGGCGCTGCTCGATTCCGAACGGCCGATCATCGCCCGGGTCTATCTCAACCGTATTGCCGAAAAGCTGCCGGAGGCCCACGGCTATTTGCAGGCCGACCCGACCTACCAGTACGCGCGCGGGCGCGACCGCGTCACCGGTCGGTGGTGGGAGGGGTTCCAGGTGGAGGATGTGCTTACCCTGAACAGTCCCTACAACACCTTTCTGTACAAGGGCCTGCCACCCGGGCCGATTTGCAGCCCCAGCCTGGAATCGCTCAGAGCGGTCGCGAACCCCGAGGAGAACGAGTATCTGTACTTTTACGCCAAAGGGGACGGTGGTCACGCTTTTGCCAAGACCTACGAAGAGCACTTGCAGAACCAAGCCATCTATGGCGCGCCCTAGCCTGGGCTGATATTGATGAAAACGCACCGGCGCTCGGCTACGAGCGCCGGTGCTGTTTGCGAACGCCGGAATCGTTTTTATGGCCTCTGTATTGGTAATTTACAAAGAATTTCCTGCGTCGACGGTGAGGCACGCTGGGGGCAAGGCGGTTTTCCGCGCGATCGAGTTCTTGCACCGGCAGGGCCATCGGGTTTCGCTGGTCACACGCGTGCGCGCAGCCGAGCGGCCGCTGCTTGAGCAGACCCGGTATCTTTATGAGCGCGTGTATGACGTGCCCCATCACACGGCTTTGCCCGGCTCCAGGCCGCTTGCCTGGGTGCGCAGTTACCTGGCTTTGCGTCGCGCTGCCCGGCTTGCCTTACGTGAGGTGCAACCTGATTTCGTCCATGTCGAGGTGACGCAAACTGCGTTGACGGTGCTCGGCTTGCGGCGGCCATTTACCTCATTTCGACCGCTGGATGTGAACTGGTTTCTGCTACGTCAGCAAGCCGATCGAGCGAGGGGGCTGCGCCGGGCGTTATTGCATTTCGCGTCGTGCCTTCTCCACCGGGTAGAGGCGTTCGTTTGCCACCGCTATGATCTTATTGCCACCATTTCAGAAGGAGACCGTCGCCTGCTGGCTCCCGATTGCGGCGCACTGCCGATCACCATCCTCCCCTTGGCGCCTTCTTTTGCCCCTGAAAGCGATGTGCCGCCCGCCGCGCCGCCCGGAGCGAATGTGCTTTTTGTTGGCGCGATGTACCGTGCGTTCAATGTCCAGGGGGTACTGTGGTTTCTCGACCAGGTCTGGCCGCGCGTGCTGGCTCAGGTGTCTGACGCGCGCTTTTACACAGTCGGCTACAACCCACCGCCCGAAGTTGTGTCCCGGCATGATGGGGAGCATGTCTTTGTCGTCGGTTTTGTCGAATCTCTCGCGCCCTGGTATCGCGCGGCCATAGTGACGGTATCGCCGCTGCTGGTCGCCGGCGGACTGCTGCAAAAGGTGCTCGACGCGTTTGCGATGAGTGTGCCGGTGGTGGCGACCTCGGTGAGCAATCATGGCGTCGGCGCGACGGATGGCGAGCACCTTTTGCTGGCCGATGCGCCTGAAGCTTTTGCCGATGCCGTTGTGATGCTCCTGCGCGACCCCGTTCGATGCGCACGGCTGGCCGAGGCGGCACTCCGCTTTGCGTGCGAGTGGTACGATCTGGACGCGGCACTGCATCGCTGGGAGTTATTGTGGATGGCTGCTTTGTCCGAAGAAACGCCGGGGGAAGAACTATGAGCGGAGTGACGCTGGATTGGTGGATGGTTGTGCCATACGTCGGGCTGGTGCTGCTGGCGCTGGGCGGGTTGTGGATGATCGTGCCGGGCGTTCACGGCACCCCTGGCACGCCGTCGCGGCCCTATTTGATCCGCGAAGCGCTCAAATTGGCCGATCTCCAGCCCGGCGAAACGATCTATGATCTGGGCGCGGGTGACGGTCGCGTGGTCGTACTTGGAGCGCGCGAATTTGGTGCGCGCGGCGTCGGGATCGAAGTGGAGCCGCTGCACTGTCTGGTCGCCTGGCTGCGCGTCCTGTCTGGTGGTGTGCTGGGCCGCGTCTCGATCCGCCCAAAAAACTTTTTTGACGCCGATTGGGGCGACGCCGACGTGATTTTTCTTTTCCTGGCTCCGGCATTGCTGCCCAAGTTGGCCCCGCATTTGATCCTCAAATTGCGTCCCGGCGTGCGCGTGATCAGCGTGCATTTCCCCTTTGAAGGCTGGCAGCCGTCGGCGATGGACGTCGGCAATCTCATTTTCGTCTACTCAATGCCGCCGCACCCCGGCAGCGTCGATGCTTTTTTCCGCGCTTCGTTCGGTCTTGCGCCCAGACCGTCGAGCCAGGAGCCGGACATTGCGGCCTAGGTGGGATATTTATGCGGCATCCGCCGGGCTGTTGATTCTGTTTGCTCTGCTCACGCTGGGTGCTCGTCAGACCTCGCTGACCGCTGACGAGCCGACCTATATCGCCTGGGGGTATGCGCTGCTGGCTCAAGGACGGGAGGCGTTTCCGCTCTTGATCCAGCGGGGATACCCGCCGCTGTTGATCGAGATCGAGGCGGCGCTGCTGTACGCGGCCAATCCCACCATTCCCGTCGATCATCTGGCCGGCTGGCCCGACGATTATGCGACCTTTCTTGCGGCGTTCAAGCCCTATATGGAGCCGCTCGATCGCACCAAAATGGCGGCGCGGATGCCCCTGGTGCTGCTGACGGTACTGATGGGTGCGGTGGTGTTTCGTTGGGCCAGGGACTTGTGGGGCGTGCGCGCCGGGCTGATCGCGCTGGGGATGATGATTTTCGACCCGCTGCTGCTCGCCCACGGCCGGCTGGCTCATTCTGATGCCGGCGTCGCGGCCCTGGGCACGGCGGCGCTCTATGCGGTCTGGCGCTGGACGCGAAAACCTTCCTGGCATGGGGCGTTTGGCGCGGGCGTGCTCCTGGGGCTGACGATGCTGGCCAAGCTGTCTGGGCCGCTGTGGGTGGTGACCGCCGGGGTGATGATCGCCGGCGCAATCATGCTTGAAGGCCGGGAAAAGGCCATCCATACATATCTGGTTCAGGGAGGACTCGCGCTGATCGTCGCCCTGGTGGTGCTGTGGGCCGGGTATGGGTTCGAGGTGGGGCGACTGCCTGGTTTTCCACTGTCTGTGTTCGCGCCGACACATTGGCAAAATCTGCGTTTTCTGGATCAATATACCGATGTCTATTTTGCGCTGGGCGAGTGGAGCACCAGCGGGTGGTGGTGGTATTTCCCGCTCGCTTTTGCGATCAAGAACCCGCTGCCGCTGCTGATCGGTCTCGTTTTCGGGCTGATTGCCTTGCTGCGCCGCCCAATCTCGCTATCACGCTTGCTCTCGCTGGGGGTTTTCCCCCTGCTGTACACAGCGGTGGCGGTTTGGCAGCGAATGAACCTGGGTTATCGACATATACTGCCCGTGCATCCCTTTTTATACTTGATTATCGGCGGCGGGATCGCGCAGTTTGTGCAGGCGCCCAAGTCGTTATGGCGATGGGGATTTTTCGCTTTGGGATTGTGGTATATCCTGGGCACACTGCGCATTTTTCCCTACGAGATTTCCTTTTTCAACGAACTGGTCGGCGGCGTTGAGGGTGGGTATCGTTACCTGTCGGACTCGAACGTGGGCTGGGGGCAGACCGATGCTCTGCTGAATGCCTATACGCGTGCGCATCCGGAGGTGCAGGTGCAACCTCCGGATGCGCGATTTCTCCCGCCGGCGGGGCGCTACCTGGTCAGCGCATCCTATTTGCAAGGCATCGGTCTGAGCGACCGCGATGCGTACGCCTGGTTCCGTCAACAGACACCGCAGAACTTGATAGCTTTTAGCTTGTTGTTGTACGATGTGCCCGCTTTTGACCCGCGCTGGTTCGCACAGTGCAGCCAGCCTGTCGCTCCGTTGGACGAGGCCGAGATCGCACAGGGAACGGGGCGAAACGATTTGCGTGTGGTAGAGTTTGATTGCACCCGGGCCTGGTTGTACCCTGATGGCGGCATATCTGCGGGCATTTATGCCTTTGATCGACAGGTGATCGGCTTGCGGCAGCGATGCTGGCCTTCACTGTTGAGTTGTCCGGCAGAGCCTCAGGACACGTTTCTTGCCCGGCGCTTGATCGAAGCGCGTTTGTCATTCGAGTCGTCGATTGATGACCTGTTGTTGTACGGGCGGGCCTCGCATGATTTGATTGGTTTGTTTGCTGGTCATGCAGTCTATGCGGCGACCACGCCGGCGCAAGCTGGATCATCGACTATGTTAGCCGGGCCGGTTGAGTTGGATGGGCCGCTGACCTTTCTGGGCGCTGTCGCTTACGCGGGGGACCGGCTTGAGGTTGAAACTTGGTGGCAGGCGACGGACGGCCCGGTGTCTCGCCCTTTTTCGGTGATGGCCCACTGGCTCGCACCCGACGGACAGACGCGAGGCGTTGCTGACGGCCTGGGCGTTTCGCCGATCGCGCTGTCGGTGGGCGACTTGCTGGTGCAGCGACATCGTTTCGATGCGGCTGGAGTAGGTGACGAGGTTTGGCTGCTGACCGGTGCGTATTGGCTGGACTCGATGGTTCGGTGGCCGTTGAGCGATATTTCGGGGGGCGATTCACTGCTGGTTCGACTGCCGGTTGTAACTCTTGCGAAGGTTGATTGAGTAGGGGCAAACCTGCGCAAAGGGCTCTACTGCGCAAGTCCTGAGTATTTTACCGTCAAGGAGGCAAAGCACAGGTGCCGATTGTTGTGTGCCCGCATCTTGGATCGGAGCAGGGTGCAGCGGGTGTCGTTGAAGCTTTTCCGAGTTACAGGCATCGCTGTGTTATGGGCGGTCAGGTCCGGACGGTTGCCCCGCGCGTTCAGGCGCAGTTTTGTCTGTGCGCCGATCACGATCGTTGCCCGCTTTACGCGCTTGCGCCAATGCCAGTTAGCAGATTGACCCCGCCTGTCGTATCAGTCGTGCCGGTTGAGCCACGCCGGCTGCCATGGGGCACACTCATATCTGTTACGGCGGTGGCCGTTCTGGTTCTTTTTTTGTTAAGCCTTAGTCTTGCCGTGAGCAAATGGCCTTATGCTGTCGTGAATGTCGATCCAGCTACCGGAACTGCCACCGCATCACCGACTGCGGAAACCCGGCACGCAACAGTGCAAGTGCAAGCTATGCCTGTGCTCTCAGCCACGCCCGCTGTCGTTCTGCCGATGGCAACACCTACAGTTTTTCTATCTGCCGCGACGCCGACGCTGATGCCTGGCTCTACACCCATGCCGACATCCAGCCCTACGTCAACGTCGACGCCCAGCCCTACACCAACTCCGGCCCGGCCACCTGCTGGCCGCCCACCAGATCGCATCCAGGTTCCTTCCATCAATCTGGACGCAACGGTGGTCGAAGTGGAGCGCACGATGATGGTGGTGGACGGCCAGTATGTGTCAACCTGGGCGGTGGCGGATTATGCCGCCGGATTCCATAGTGAATCGGTCTATCCGGGACACGTGGGGAATACGGTGCTTTCGGGACATAACAACATTCGTGGTGAAGTTTTTCGCGATCTGGTTGATGTGCAAGTTGGAGATGAGGTCGTTTTGTACGTCGGCGAGCAGGTATATCGCTATCGCGTCCGGGAAAAGTTGGTTTTGCCCGACCGCGATGTGTCACTCGAACAGCGGCAGGAAAACGCGCGCTGGATCGGGACTTTTCCGGACGAGCGTTTGACCCTGGTTACCTGCTGGCCGTACACCAGCAACTCGCATCGCGTGATCGTCGTTGCCTTCCCTGAAATTCCACAGGATTTGGTCAGCCCTGTACATCCTTGAATGCGCGGCTCAAAGCCGCCCATTCGTCCATCGACAGCGTCTCTGCCCGGCGATGAGCATTGATCCCTGATTGGGCCAGCGCCTCTTCCACCACATCGATGGGCAACGACAGGCCGTGCGCCAGCGCGTTTTTGATCTGCTTGCGCTTTTGTCCAAACCCCGCGCGCGCCACGCGAAAAAACAAAGTCTTATCGACGTTATTCCAGGGCAGTGGATCAAAACAATCGATGCGCACGGCTGCCGAATGAACTTTTGGAATTGGTCTGAATGCACCCGGCGGGATGCGCGCGACGATGTGCGGCCGGCCGTAAAACTGCACGCTCACGCCGAGCAGGCTCATCTGTCCTGGCGCGGCGGTGATACGTTGCGCAACTTCGCGCTGTACGGTGATAACCAGCGTGGTCGGGCGCGGGCGGGTTTCCAGGACGTGGCGCAGCACGGCCGAGGTGATGTAATAGGGCAGGTTGGCGATCACTTTGTAGGGTGGGGATATTAGCGTGGCGATATCCTGTTCGAGGATGTCGCCGTGGATGAGGGTAACGTTCTCAAAGGAGGCCAGCGTTTCGCGCAGCGCGGGCAGCACGTCGGCGTCAACTTCGACGGCGACCACCCGTCCTGCGCGTCGGGCGATCTGCGCGGTGAGCGTGCCCGGCCCAGGGCCGATTTCGAGCACTGTGTCGTTTGGGGTCAGCTCGGCGGCAGCGATGATTTTTTGCACCGCCGATGGATCGACCAAAAAGTTCTGCCCCAACCATTTTTTGCCGTAGATGCCATAATCGCGCAGCGTGCGGCTGATCGAAGACACGGCTACCTCTCTCTGGGAAAATCGGGCAGAATCCAGCGGATTTTGCTGGCAGGCGGCACTGGCGTGCGCAGGTAGACATAGCCCCACCAGTAGTACATCGTGAAATTGTTGACTTCGTGGCCCAGGTCGATGTGCATTCCCTTGATCATGCCGCCCGTGTCGGCGGCGATGCCCGGTCCATAGCCGGGCACATACATTTCGGTCAGCATCGGAATGACCAGAGGATCGACAGCGATGATCCCGCGGCGCATCTGCCAGCCAATGCGGGTTTTGCCGTACCAGGGATCGTCAGGGGTTTTGCCGCAGGTTGCCTCGGTGTAGGAGGTAAGAAAAACGCGCAGCCGCCGCCAGTATTCAATCGCGCCCCCCTCTTCCGTCTCCAGCGTGCGAATGACGATTTTGGTCCCATAAGCGATCTGCCGCGTCTGCGGCTCCACCGCCGTCCACTCGTCCTCAAGGTATCGTTCGACTTCTTGCCCATCGTGATAGATAGCCTTGTAACGGCGGCGAGTGACGCCGTTCGCGCCCGCGTTGTCAACACGCTTCTGGTCCAATTCAAGGGTATGGTCAGGCGCCCACTCGGTGAGAAAAGGGATTTCGTTCTGCTCGACAATCGTCTTTTCGATGACGCGCACCACGCGCATACGCAGTCCGTCTTGCATTGGCGTCTCCGGTGTGGGGACGACGAAATCGGCGCCCACCAGCGACACACCGGCCTCGGCCAGCGCCTCGTGTACAGTATCAGCATGGGTCCGTGTGCGCAGCGTGCGCCCATCCACATCGATCAGCAGCAGTTGCCCACGCTTGATGTAGACGTGCCGCCCGGCGGCCAACAGCGCGTCAAGCGGCGGGTAGACCCGGTCGCCCAGATAAAGCAGCATGCCTGCCTCTTGCAACGCGCGCCCGACAGTGCCGGCAGTCGTGTAAAGGGTCTGCGCAATTGGCCCATCGTGTACCTGGATGCGCAGCGCGCGCTCGATCTCGATGCGTGAAATGGAGGCGGCGGAAGGAATAGCTCGTCCCCGGCTTGACGCCGTGCGCACCGGCGTCGATGATTCATCGCTGGTATGGATCACCGGCTGACCATCGACCCACAGCTTATCTTGAGGACCGAGTGACAGATCAGCCTCCAAAAGCAAGGCTTCCAACGTTTGGGCGTGAGTGTAGATCGTCCAGTTCCTCGGCGAGCCAGTCGCCGTTTGCGAATTTGCCGGATCGCGGACAGTAAAATTCACTGCGCGCGCGTGTTCGACGTTGACGATCATATTGGGCCGGATGTCTGTACCCGGCTCGGGCTGAACGCTGTCCCATTCGGCCAGTTCGATTCCGACGTCTTGCAGAAATTCGCCAATGGTGGGGCAGTGAGTGCGCATTTGGGTCGGGACGCCATCGACGATGAGGGTAAGCGGGGCCAATTCGCCGGCATAGCTGATGCTCGCGTAGGCAATCAGCGCGATCAGTGCCGCACCGATCCACAATCCAGGCGCGGGCAGCCAGCGTGCCAGCGCCATCAGCAGATTAGCAATGCCTCTCCAAAAGGGCACGTGGGGAACATCCGATGATGTGCTCATTTCAGCCCTTGTGCGGCAGATCGACCGGCTACCCAGCCGGTCGAGAACGCCGCTTGCAGGTTATAGCCTCCGGTGTCGGCGTCGACATCAATCACCTCGCCGGCAAAATACAGCCCCTCGATCAGGCGGGAAGCCATCGTTTTGGGATAGATTTCGCGCGTATCCACGCCGCCGGCAGTGATGATCGCCTCCTCAAAGGGACGGTGTCCGGTCACGTGCAGCCGAAAATCCTTCAGCCAGGCCCGCAGCCGCTTTCGTTCTTCGGCGTTGATTTGGTGACTCACTTTGTGTTCTGGGATGCCTACCAGGTCGGCGCATACCGGGATCAACGTGACAGGCAGCAGGCCCTTGAGCCAGTTCTGAAAGGTCTTGCGGCCAAACTTGTCCAGATCGTGGCACAGGCGAGCGTCGAGCGTTCGCTCATCGAGGGCCGGTTTGAGGTCGATGGAGAGAGTGACGTGTTTTCCTTCGCACATCAAGTCTACGACCTGCCTGCTCAGGGTGAGCACGATCGGCCCGGAGACGCCAAAGTGGGTGAACAGCATCTCGCCAAATGCATCGACTTGCTTTTTGCCCTCGGCCCATGCCGAAAGGCGGACGTTTTTCAGGCTTAAGCCTTGCAGCCGTTCGGCGACGTCACCCGCTGTTTCCAGCGGCACCAGTGCGGGGCGAATCGGCACGATTGTGTGCCCGACCTGCTCGGCCATCCGGTAGCCGTCGCCGTTGGAGCCGGTAGCCGGGTAAGAGGCCCCGCCTGTGGCAATGATGATCGCATCGGCAAGATAGCGATTTCCATCGCGCCCCTGCACGCCGATGACGCGGCCGCCGTCGTGGACGCGGCCGCCGTCGACCAGGATGCGCTGCACCGTCGTGTTGGTTTGTATATCGACACCACGCGATTCAACCCACTGCACCAACGCGTCAACCACGTCCTGGGCTTGATCGCTGGCCGGAAAGACGCGCCCGCCGCGCTCAGTGACGGTGTTGATGCCGATGGATTGGAAAAAGGTCAGCAATTCCGGGGCAAAAAACTGTCCAAAAGCTTGACGCAGGAATCGGCCATTGGGGCCAAAGCGTTCGATAAATTCTGTCAGCGGCGCAAGGTTGGTCAGGTTGCCACGTCCTTTGCCGGTGATGCGCAGCTTGCGCGCCGGGCGGGGCATTTTTTCAAGGAGCAGCACCTGCGCGCCCACCTCTGCCGCCTGCCCGGCGGCCATCAACCCCGCCGCGCCCCCGCCGATGACAATGACATGCCGTTTCATCGAGTTTGATCCTGCCTTACGCAGTACCCGTGAATGAAGCCTGGATTTTGACAGGATTGGCAGGATGAACAGGATTCAAGAGCATCCGAGAAATAGCGATGACAGATGTGCTCGAACTGATCCTGTTAATCTTGTTCATCCTGTTCGAATTGGGTTCGCTCACGGGCATTGGCCTTAAACGTCAAAGGGCGAGTAGATACTCGCCCTCCATATTTGCCGGGATAGTCGTGCACCCCCTCTCGAACCGCCTTACCTTTCCAACCTCGATCTTTTGGCTCAGGCCAGGCAACCCTGCGTCACCCAAAAGTGACCGTTTACCGTTGCTACCTCTCGGTCCTGGCGGGGTT
>JAFGEY010000311.1 GCA_016931365.1 Anaerolineae bacterium | reverse complement strand
TCCGGCCTTGTTCAAGGATCGAAGAGAGATACTGTAGCTTGAATTGGGGCAGTGTCAACTGCCTACAAAATCTATAATACCAGGAGACACGATGATCAGTCGAATCTGGCACGGCTGGACAACGCCCGAAAATGCCGACGCTTACGAGGCGCTGCTCAAGAGCGAGATTTTTGTCGGCATTGGCGCGCGGCAGATCGAGGGCTACAAGGGGATTCAACTCTTTCGCCGTAACCTCGGCGACCGTAACACCGGCGACGAGGTGGAATTTGTCACCGTGATGTGGTTCGAATCGCTCGATGCGGTGCGCACCTTTGCCGGCGACGATTACGAGGCAGCCGTCGTGCCGCCCAAGGCGCGGGCGCTGCTGTCGCGATTCGACGCGCGCTCGCAGCACTATGAGGTGCGGGTCTGCCGTGAAGCAGAGCCGAGATGAAGGAGACGGGTTGAATGGAAGCAATAAAATGTGCCGGCAAGGTGGCTTTGGTCACCGGCGCGGCGGGCAAAGGAATGGGGCGCAGCATCGCTTTGACTTTAGCCCGCGAAGGAGCCAGCGTGGCGGTCAATTATCGCACCAGCCGCGAACAGGCCCAGGCCATCGTCGAGGCGATCGCGGCGCAAGGCGGGCAGGCTATCGCTGTCCAGTCCGACGTGTTCACCGCCAAAGGCTGCCGTCACCTGGTCGACGCAGCGCTCGCGCAGTTTGGCCGGATTGACGTGTGCGTGATCGGGCCGGGCGGCGGCTGGCATCCGGAACCCGTGGAACAGATGGACGCGGTTGGGGCATTGGAAGACGTGCAGCACGAACTTGCGCCGCTGTTTCACCTGCTGCCCCTGGTGCTGCCGGGGATGTACGAACGGCGTTGGGGCCGGATCATGGGCATTGCGATGCACCCCGACAAGCCGTCGCCGGCCTATGCTTACAATGTGGGCAAAGCGGCCCGGTTACAGGCACTGCTGTTGGCCCAGAGCCAGGCCTGGGCGAATGGCGTGACCGTCAATGTGATCGCGCCCGGGCCGGTTGCCGCCATCGAAAACCTGGAAAAGGCGCTGGATCAGTGTGCGCATGGGACAGGTTGGCTGGATCGGGGCAACGTATCGCCACAAGACATTGCCGAAGGGGTGGCTTTTCTGTGTTCCGAGGCTGGCCGGTTTGTGACCGGCATGTACTGTGCTACTCGTTTCATTGACCGGAAAAGGAGGTAAACGATGAATGTTTCTAAATGTGTACGGTGTGAAACGTTTCCATGTGGTGATGTCAATCGCGATGGCTACCTGATCCCCAATTTGGAGATCGACCCGGCGCGGGTGTCGATGGTGATGATCTCCGAGTCGACCCCGATGAACCCGGCCGATTTTTATTACTCGGGCGATGTGAGCGCATCGCAAGGCAATCCGTTGTTCGCACAGACCACCGTTCTGGCCTTTCAGGATGCCGGGGCCAACGTGGTTTCGCTGCAAGACATTCTTAACCTGGGCGTGTACCTGACCCCGGCGGTCAAGTGCGCCAAGACGGGCTATGGCATCCAGGCGGCGACGATCCAGACCTGCGCCCGCATCCTGGAGCAGGAATTGGACTTGTTCCCCAACGTGCAGGTTTATCTGTTGATGGGCGACGTGGCGATCAAGGCGGTCAACGCCATTGCCAAACGCGCGGGCGAGGGCCGTGCGATCCCCGCCGGTTCGACGTACAAGCTGCGCGGGCAGCCCTACTTTTTTCGCGGCAAACGCGCTTTCCCATCCTACCTGCAGGTCGGGCCGAGCTTTGGCATCGAAAAGAGCAAGCGCCAGATGATCGCCCAAGATATCAGAGCGGCGTTGAGTTTATTGGCTTGAATGCCAGGAGGTGTTTGATGGACGAGATGATCGGTTATTGTGGCTACAACTGCCATCTCTGCGCGGCGCGATCGGACGACCCGGCGGAGCGGCAAAAGCTGGTTGATGGCTGGCGCAAGATTTTTGGGCATCAAAACTATACCGTCGAAAATGTGCGCTGCGACGGCTGCCGCAGCGATGGACGGATTGCCGACCAGCAGTGCAAGGCGCGGCCCTGTGCGATCGAGCGCGGCGTGACGAGCTGCGCGCTGTGCGACGATTTCATCTGCGACAAGGTGAGCCACCTGCTGGCCAGCCGCGAAGGACTGCTGGTCTTTATGCGGGCCAGGATGGCCGAGGTCAGCGAAGAAGAGTATATGTGCTGCGCACGGCAGTTCGAGAGTATGCCCAACCTGATCAAGATGATGGTCGAGGCGGGCAAGCTGCCATCGTGGGCGGCAAAGTAGGGGCGCATCAAATGCGTCGAGTTTGCTATGCTGCGCCCCTCTACGAATTGACCAAGGAGCAAGCCAATGCCACTCGACTTGAAAAAGGAACTCGAGCATCTGTACAACCCTTCGGCTAAACAGCCAGCAATCGTTGACGTTCCCGCGATGAATTTCTTGATGATCGATGGCGCGGGCGATCCCAGGACGGCCCAGGGATATCGCGACGCGGTTCAGGCACTCTATTCGCTGTCCTACGCGCTCAAGTTTTTGCTCAAAAAGGGTGAGGGCGGCGTGGACTATGCCGTCTTGCCGCTGGAGGGGCTGTGGTGGGCCGACGATATGGCCGGATTCAGCCTGGATCGGCGCGGCGACTGGCGGTGGACGATGATGATCGCCCAGCCGGAGTGGATCACCGCCGACCTGGTGCAGGCCGCGCTGGCCCAGGTCGCCCGCAAGCGCGACGCGCCGGTGGCCCTGCCACAAATCCGTTTTGAAGCCTACCACGAGGGGCTGTCGGCCCAGATCATGCACATTGGCCCATACGCGGCCGAAGCGCCGACGATCGCCGCGCTGCACCAATTCATCCACGAGCAGGGCTATGCGCTGCGCGGCAAGCATCACGAGATTTACCTCGGCGACCCGAACAAGACCCAACCGGAGAACCTCAAGACGGTCATCCGGCAGCCGGTTGCCCCGGCATCCTGAAGGAGTGTCTGTGACCGAGAACGGGCTTGATTTGTTTTTACCGCCGGTTCGCGCCTGGTTTGAGGACACCTTTGGCCGGCCTACGCCGCCTCAGTCGCAGGGCTGGCCGGCGATCCAGCGCGGCGAGCACACGCTGATTCTCGCCCCCACCGGTTCCGGCAAGACGCTGGCCGCCTTCCTGTGGGGCATCGACCGGCTCTTTCACGAGCTGACCGCCGGGGAAACTGAGGACGCTGGCGTGCGCCTGGTCTACGTTTCGCCGCTGAAAGCGCTGAACAACGACATCCAGCGCAACCTGCGCGTGCCATTGGCCGGCATCCGCGTCAAGGCGGACGAACTGGGCCAGGCGCTACCGCCGCTGTGGGTGGCCGTGCGCTCTGGCGATACCCCGCAGCGCGAGCGGCAGGCCATGCTGCGCCAGCCGCCGCACATCCTGATCACCACGCCCGAGTCCTTGTACCTGCTGCTGACCAGCCCCAAGGCGCGTGAGATGTTTCGCACCGTGCGCACGGTCATCGTCGACGAGATTCACACCCTGGCCGGCAACAAGCGCGGCGTCCACCTCTCGCTCAGCCTGGAACGGCTCGCCTGCCTGACCGAGCGGCCCGTGCAGCGCATCGGCCTCTCGGCGACGATCCAGCCATTGGACGAGGTGGCGCGGTTCCTGGGCGGAAGCGAATGGCGAATGGCAAATGGCGAAAAGCAAACAGCAAATAGCAAATTGCAAATAGCAGATGACGAATCGCAAATCGCAAATCGCGAATCGCAAATGTTGCAGCCTCGCCCAGTGACCATCGTCGATGCCGCCTACCGCAAAGACCTCGACGTGCAGGTGGTCAGCGTGGTCGACGATTTCCGCAGTTTGCCCGGCGACTCGGTCTGGCCTTCGATCATTCCCCGGGTGCTCGAACTGATTGAGAGCCACAAAACAACGCTGGTTTTCACTAACAACCGTCGATTGGCCGAGCGGGCCGGCGATTACCTCAACGAGCAGATCGCCGCCCAGGCCGAGGGCCGGGTGACCGGGCTGATCAAGGGCGGAGTGGTGACGGGGCGGGGCATGATGGCGACCGGCGACGGCACCCGCACCGGCCCGATCCGCGTGCATCACGGCAGTGTGGCCCGCGAGATCCGACTGGAAATCGAACGCCAGCTCAAGGCGGGCGAATTGCCTGCGTTGGTCGGCACCTCGTCGCTGGAACTGGGCATCGACATCGGCGAGATCGACCTGGTCGTGCAATTGCAGTCGCCCAAGTCGGTGGCCCAGGCTTTGCAGCGGGTGGGCCGCTCCGGCCATCTGGTCGGGCAGACCAGCAAGGGGCGCATTTTCCCCACCCACCGCGAGGATGTGGTCGAGGCGGCGGCCATCGCCGGGGGGATGCTGCGCGGCGAGGTCGAGCCGACGCACACGCCGCGTCACCCGCTCGACGTGCTGGCCCAGCAGATCGTGGCCCTGGTCTCGGTCGAAACGTGGGAGGTCGACGCGCTGTTCGACCTGGTGCGCCGCGCATACTCGTACAACGACCTGTCCCGGCGCGCTTTTTTGACCACCCTGGAGATGCTGGCCGGGCGCTATCCCAGCGCGGCCTACCGCGAACTGCGCGCCCGGCTGGATTGGGATCGAGTCAACAACCGGCTGAGCGCGCTGCCCGGCTCGCGCATGCTGGCCCTGACCAACGGCGGCACCATCCCCGATACCGGCGCGTTCGGCGCGTACCTGAGCGATGGCAAGACCAAGCTGGGCGAGCTGGACGAGGAATTTGTCTTTGAGACGCGCATCGGCGATACGATGATGCTGGGATCGCAGGTCTGGCGGGTGATCGACATGACCGACGACCGGGTGGTGGTCGCCGAAGCGCCGGGCGCGACGCCACGCATGCCTTTTTGGCGCGGCGACCTGCCCTGGCGGCCCTACGAGTTGGGCCAGCGGGTGGGCGCGTTTCGGCGCGCCGTCGCTGAACGGCTGGAAGCGGCGCAGCAAACATTGAATCTGTCGGAATGCAGATTGATCCGCGAGCAGCGCGACGATCCGGCGGTGCAAGACCTGCTGGCCTGGTTGGGCGAAAATTTCGCCCTCGACGCGCGCTCAGCCTGGCACACCGTCGATTACCTGGCCAGCCAGCTCGATCAGACCGGGGCCATTTCCTCCGACCGGACGATTTTGATCGAGGTGTTTGAGGACGCCCTGGGCGACGCGCGGCTGGTGATCCACTCGCCGTTTGGCGGGCGCGTCAACGGCCCGTGGGGGCTGGCCCTGGCCCACGCCTTGCGCGAGCGTTTCGGTATTGAGGTCGAAGTGCAGACCAACGACGAGGGTGTGCTGTTGCGCCTTTTGGATTCCGAGCAAGAATTTCCGCTCGACATCATCGCCGGGTTGGGGCCGGAAGAGGCCCGCGAGCGCATTTTGAGCGAACTGCCCGATTCGGCGGTCTTTGGGGCGCGGTTCAGGCAGAACGCCGCGCGCGCGCTGCTCTTGCCGGGACGTGCGAATGGAAGCCATTCGAGAGGTAAACGCACGCCTTTCTGGCTGCAACGCCTGCGCGCCCGAGATTTGCTGCAAGTGGTGCGCCAGTTTGACGATTTCCCCATCGTCGCCGAAACCTACCGCGACTGCCTGCAAGACGTGCTCGATCTGCCGCATCTGGAACAGGTGTTGGGCGACATTCAAAGCGGCGAAATCGAGGTGGTGCTCGTCGAGTCGACTACCCCATCGCCGGTGGCGCAAAGCCTGCTGTGGGACTTTGTGAATGCCCACATGTACGAGTGGGACGCGCCCCGTGCCGAGCAACAGCTTCAAATGCTGGCCGTCAACCGCGACCTGCTGCAAGACCTGCTCCAAGACGTGGCGCTGGATCAACTGCTGCGCCCGGAAGCGATCGAGGCCGTGCGCGGGCAGCTCGAGCACACAGCGCCCACGTCGCTGGCGCGCACTGCCGAAGAGTTGGCCGTGCTGCTCCAGCAGGTCGGCGACCTCACCTCGGCCGAGATCGCCCAACGCGCATCGGTCGATCCGGCCGGGTGGATCGCCCGGTTGAGCGGCGAGGGTCGCCTGATTGGGATGGAACTTGTTACTGCACACGGTGCGCAGTATCGCTGGGTGATGGCCGAATACGCGCCGGAGTATGAGGCGGCGTTTTCCGGTCTTTCTTCCCCCCCATTGGGGGCGATTGAGGGGGAAGCGCAAGACGCGGCTTGCCGCCGTATCCTGGAGCGTTTTCTGAACCACACCGGGCCGGTGACGCTGGAAGCGATCCGCGCGCGCTATGCGTTTCCCCCAGACTGGCTGCAAGGCGAGCTAGATCGCCTGGTCGAGGCGCGGCAGGTCGTTCACGGGCGGTTCACGCCTCAGACTGAACTGGAAGGTCAGCCTGAGACGCAGTCGGCGGCCGAATACGTCGAACGGCGTGCGCTGGAGCAGATTCACCGCCGCACGCTGCACATTTTGCGGCGTGAGGTGCAGCCGGTGCCACTGACCGTCTATGCCGATTTCCTGGCCCGCTGGCAGCACGTTCACCCCGCCGAGCGACTGTCGGGCGAGGGCGCGCTGGTCAAAATACTCCAGCAGCTCCGCGCCTTGCCGGTAGTCGGCCGCGTCTGGGAGCGCGACGTGCTGTCGGGGCGGCTGGCGCAGTACCAGCCGGCCGAACTGGACGCGCTTTGCCAGGGCGGCGAACTGGTGTGGATCGGCTGCGGCGGCGTCGATCCGCGGCGGGGGCGGGTGCGCTTTATGTTTCGCGGCGAAGGCATCGTCTATTTGGAGCCAGCCCCGGACGATCTGAGCGCATTGGGCGAGCCGGTCCAGGCCGTATATGGATTTCTCAAGTCGGAAGGCGCGGCGTTTTTGGACGACATCTGCGCGGCGACGGAAATGAACGAACAAGAAGTCGAAACGGCATTGGTTGATCTTGTGATGGCCGGATTGGCGACGAACGACAGCCTGGCGGCGCTGCGCAGGTTGGTCGAGGAGGGCACGCCGCAGCCGAAGGAGCGCAAGCCGCTCAGTTCGCTCGAAGAAGAACTGGCCCGCCGCCGGGCGCGGATCGGCCCGCGCGGCCAGGAGATGATGCGCAAGCCCGCTCCGGCGCAGTACCGCGCGGCCAAGAGCCGGGTGCGCGCGCGGCTGGGCAGCGCGGGCCGGGATGTGCGCGAGCAGGAGCCGCCCGGCGCCGTACCGGAAGAGCCGCGCCGCGTGGGACGCTGGTCGCCCGTGCACCGGTTTGGTGTCTTGGGCAAGCCGCTGCCGCTCGAGGAGCAGTCTGCCCTGCAGATGCGCCAGTTGCTGGCCCGCTACGGCGTGGTGACGCGCGAGTGCCTGTCCAACGAGGCCGGCGCGTGGCATTGGCCGTCGATCTTGAGCCAGCTTCAACGCCTGGAAATGCGCGGCGAGGTGCGGCGCGGCTATTTCGTGCAAGGGCTGCCGGGCCTCCAGTTCGCCCTGCCGGAAGTGGTCGAGCGGCTGCGGGCCATCCGCGATGACGTGGGTGATTCTGCGCTGGTCGTGTTGAACGCATGCGACCCCGCGAACCTCTTTGGTTCGACGAACCTCTTTGGTTCGACGAACCTATACGGTTCGGCCAACCTGTTCGGCCTGGCCCGTGAGGGCAGCGTAGGGCGTGAGGACGCCCCGTCGCCTGAGGATAGCCCGGCACTTGAGGAGAACCCACTGGCCAGCCAGGGCGAGCTGCTGGCCTTTGCCCGTCTGCCCTCGACCTGGCTGGTCCAACAGCGTGGGCTGCCGGTGCTCGTCGCCGGAAACGGCGGCACTCACATGACTGCCATCCAAGGGGCCGATGAAGGATTGATCCGGCGCGCGTTGCAGGCCTTGCTCGATCACCTGGGCCGTTTCGAGCGCCGCGTGTCCGTCGAGACGTGGAACGGCGAGCCGGTGCTGGACAGCGCCGGACGGTCGATCCTGGAAGCGGCGGGGTTTTATCGCAGCTACCCGGCGATGATCTGGGAAAGACGCTGGTGATCGTTGTTTTGGAGGTCAAGATGGAAAAACGTTACGAGAGCTATCCGGCGGGGGTTATTGTCATCTGCAATCTGGTTACTGCGTCCGTCTATGTCATCGGCGCGGCCATCCTTTCCGAATTCCGCCTTGAGGTCTCCGCTGTTTACCTGCTCTTCTGCTTGTGGCTGGAAGTGCGGGTGATGCAAAAAAGCTGCGTCAACTGTTATTACTATGGAAAGAACTGCGGCGCCGGCAAAGGGCGATTGTGCGCACTGGTGTTCAAACAAGGCGATCTCCGGCGCTTTGCCGCCAAAGAAGCCACCTGGAAGGATGTCCTGCCCGATTTCCTGGTCTCGCTGCTTCCGCTCCTTGGCGGGATCGTGTTGTCGTTCCTGCGCTTTAGCTGGTTTCGCGTCTTTTTGCTGATCCTCTTGGTGGCGTTGGCCTTCGGTGGAACAGCGGTGATCCGTGGAAACCTGCTCTGTAAATACTGCAAACAGGGCCGGTTGGGCTGTCCGGCGGCCAAATTGTTCGAAAAAGCAACCAAGTGAACCACTGTTGTTGAGTTTGTTGGAATATCCCATATTATCAGAGGCGTATCTATGTCAGACCTGGCTCTCACCCGGGCCCAAGCCCGCCGCTTTATGCTTGCTCACCAAAACCTGTGGCCGCCGCGCGCGCTGCACGGCAAGGCCGGCGTCCTCGAACACATGCACCGCGTGCGCTGCATCCAGTTCGATCCGCTGAACATCGCCGGGCGCAACCCCGAGCTGGTGCTGCAATCTCGGGTGGTCGATTTCCAACCGGCCATGCTCGACGAACTGCTGTACCGGGATCGCCGGTTGCTTGACGGCTGGGATAAAATGATGTCGATTTACCCGGTTGAAGACTGGCCCTATTTCCGCCGTCGCCGCGAAGGAGCCAAAAACGGTCGCGGGCGAAGCCGCGACGAGGTCGACTTGGTGGTGCCCGCAGTGCGCCGGGAACTCGAGGCGCGCGGACCGCTGTCGTCGCTGGACCTGGATTTCGAAAAACGGGTCGATTGGCCCTGGGGCGTGACGCGAGTGGGCCGCGCGGCGCTGGAGAGCTTGTGGGACTGGGGCGAGTTGATCGTCCATCACAAGATCAACACGCGCAAGGTGTACGATTTTGCCCACCGGCACATTCTGCAAGCCGTCTTGTCCGCGCCGGACCCGAACGAAACGCTCGAACAGTATCACGAGTGGTACGTGCTGCGGCGGTTGGGCAGCGTCGGCCTGGTGCGGGCCGGGGGTGGATCGGCGGGGGCCTGGCTGGGATTGCCGGGGATCATGGCGCCCCAACGCGCGCTGATCGTCGAGCGGCTGTTGGCGCGCGGCGACCTGCTGCAACTCGACGCGGAAGGGCTGCCGTATCCCTGCCACATCAGGCGCGAGGATCGGGCAATTCTCGACCGGGTGCTGTGCGAGGACGATGTGCCGCTCCGCGCCGCGATCATCGCGCCGCTGGATAACCTGATCTGGGATCGGCAGTTTATCGGGACATTATTTGATTTTTCTTACACCTGGGAGGTGTACAAACCCGCCGCACAGCGCGAATACGGCTATTACGTGCTGCCCGTGCTGTACGGCGACCGTTTTGTGGCCCGCTTTGAGCCGGGGCGGGAGAAAAAGAACGGCGCGCTGACCATCGCCAACTGGTGGTGGGAGGAGGGAGTAACGCCCGACGCCGATATGCAGTGCGCATTGGGCGAATGTTTCGCTCGCTTTTTGGCCTACCTGGGCCGGGACAAACTGGTGGTTAGCGACGATGCCCTTGCGCAAGCCGATTTAGACTGGCTGCGTGATGCATTTTGAGGTTCATTGCCAAAAAAGCATGACGGTTGTCATGTCATTCCCGCATGTTTTTGGCGGGAATCCAGTTTTTTTGTATGGCTTGGAGATTCCTGTGTGTGTGGGAATGACATTTGAGAAGACAAAAGTGACTCCCCTGAAAGAAGTCAATTTTAACGCAGAGACGCAGAGAACACTAAAATATCACAGGTTTTCTTGAACAACGTCAAAACTCT
>JAFGEY010000042.1 GCA_016931365.1 Anaerolineae bacterium | reverse complement strand
TCGAGCACACGAGGAGGCAGTTATGGAACGGATAGGCTTTATAGGGCTGGGGCTCATGGGCGCGCCTATGGCGCGCAACTTGATGCGTGCCGGCTATGCATTAACCGTTCACAATCGTAGTCGAGCCATCGTAGATACGTTGGCGGCCGAGGGCGCGATGCCAGCCGCCAGCCCCAAAAAAGTGGCACAGGCTTCCGATGTGGTGATCACGTGTGTGCCCGATTCGCCTGACGTAGAGCTGGTGGCGTTGGGCGCCGACGGGATCATTGAGGGCGCACGGCCCGGGTTGATTTACATTGACATGAGCACCATTTCGCCGCCGGTCACCCGTCGCATTGCCGCGCGTCTGGAAGAGATGGGCGTGACGATGCTGGACGCCCCTGTGAGCGGTGGTGACGTGGGTGCGCAAGAGGGCACCCTGTCCATCATGGTGGGAGGGGCAGAGGAAACCTTTCAAGCCTGCCTGCCGATCTTTGAGGCGATGGGCAAGCAGATCACCTACATTGGCGAGATTGGGGCGGGGCAGACGGCCAAAGCTTGCAACCAGATCGTGGTGGCGGCGACGATGGCGGCGATGGGCGAAGCGTTAGTGTTGGCGACCAAGAGCGGTGTTGACCCGGCGCGGGTCGTCGACGCGATCAAGAGTGGTGCGGCCCGATGCTGGGCGCTAGAAGTGCGTGCTCCACAGATTCTGCGCCGTGATTTAAAAGCCGGCTTTAAAGCGTATATGCAATACAAGGACCTGAACATCGTTCTGGACACCGGTCGGGCAGAACAGGTGGCTTTGCCAGTGACCGCGGCCACACGTGAACTTTATACAGCTATGATGGCTGCTGGTCGGCAAGCATTGGACAACTCGGCAATTGTCACCGTGTTGGAGGACCTGGCCGGGGTGGAAGTAAAGGCTTGGAAATGAGACTTGAAGGCAAGGTTGCGATTGTGACGGGCGCGTCGCGGGGCATCGGGCGTGCCATCGCTGAACGCCTAGCGGCTGAGGGTGCGCGGGTACTCGTTAACTATCGAAACAGCGCGGATCAGGCGGCCGAGGTCGTCGCGGCTATTGAGGCCCAGGGTGGCGAGGCTGTCGCGTGCCAGGCGGACGTGAGCGATTGGGCACAAGCCCAGGCGCTGATGCAGACGGCGACCGATCGTTGGGGCACGATCGATATTTTGGTCAATAATGCTGGCACGACGCGCGACAAGCTGTTGATGATGATGAAAGAATCGGATTGGGATTTGGTCATTGACACCAATCTGAAAAGCGTGTTTAATTGTTGCAAGGCTGTGGCGCGGGGGATGGTCCGCCAGCGGAGCGGGCGCATCATCAACATTACCTCCGTGGCCGGCTTGGCGGGCAATCCCGGCCAGACCAATTACGCCGCTAGCAAGGCCGGCATTGTCGGCTTTACCAAGTCGCTCGCCAAGGAATTGGGGGCGCGGCACATCACTGTCAACGCGGTTGCGCCGGGTTACGTGCCCACCGCGCTGACCAACAACCTGCCTGAAGCGTTGCAACAGGCGGCCATCGACCACACGCCACTGGGCCGGTTTGGCAAGCCGGAAGAGATTGCTGCAGCGGTGGCCTTTTTCGCTGCTGATGAGGCCGCTTTTATCACCGGGCAGGTGCTCTCGGTGGACGGTGGGCTGGCGATGCAGTGAGGCCCGTGAACCCGGGCTCGTGTTCGGTTGTGAAGTTAAAGAGGACAGTCGGCGTTTGTGGTTGCCGGTTTGTCTGGTGTCTCGAACAAAAAAGAGTGACAAATATGAATGAGCGCTATGGCAGAGTGACCATCGCCCCCGAGGTATTGGTGACCATCGCTCGGTTGACGACCCAATCGATCGAAGGGGTGGCCCAGATGTGCCACCAAATGGGACCGGGCAATATGGACCGGTTATTGGGCCGGGCTGCGGGTGGCGGCGGAGTGCAGATTGCCGTCCTAGACGACATGGTGCGTGTGGACCTGTACATCGTTGTCCATCCAGACGTGAGTATGCGTAACATCAGCCAAAAGATTCAAAAGGCTGTCACGCGGGCCATTCAGGATATGGTAGGGATGAAGGTCAGCGCGGTCAATATTCACGTTCAGGATGTGGCTTATAATAAGCGCAGCGCCTAACATGTCCGATCGTGACAGTTTAGCAACTGCAAACCTCGTTCACATAGGGGGAATTTGTGCGAATCCGGCGACGGGCGCGGATCATTGCTATTCAAGCTTTATATGAACTCGATCTAACCAGCCACCCTGTGAGCAGAGTGATCGAGGCGCGCATCGCGGATGCGAAATTGCCGTCAAAGGGGGTTCCCTTTGTGCATCATCTTGTTGAGGGCGTGTTAGACTATAGGCAGCATTTGGATGCTATGATCCAGCGTTGTGCTCCCGAGTGGCCTATCGAGCAGATGGCGCCCATAGAGCGCAATATTTTACGTATGGCACTATTTGAGTTCAGCGTCGACAGTCAAACCCCGATCAAGGTGGCGATTAACGAGGCGGTCGAACTGGCCAAGCTGTTCGGTAGCGATAGTGCGCCACGATTTATTAATGGTGTCCTCGGTAGTTTGGCAGGGGAAACCTTGTCCTTATCCAAGTAATGAATTTTCTAGGCGTTGGTCCCTTTGAACTGCTCCTCATACTCGTCATCGCGACGGTTGTGCTGGGCCCCGAGCGGATGGCTCAAGCTGGCCGTACGCTGGGACGGCTCTATGCGCAATATCAACATCGTTGGAAAAAGGACGTGGACGAGATGACCCGCGAGCTTCGCAAAGAACTCGCAGATTTGCAACAAGAGCTGGACGAGATTCGCCAGGTGGCCGAGAGCGAAGTCGAGACGACCCAGGCCGAGTTACAGGAGCTTGTGGACGAAAAGAAAAAGATAAAGATTGATCTGGATGCCCCAAATGGCGAGGGCCAGAGAGAGGCAAAAACGGACGGTCACCAAGCAGCTCCCCTCGCAGCGGCCGAGACAGGTGAGGAAGCGCAGTGAGCGAGAACAATGATGCCGCTATGCCCATTCTCAGCCATATCCGCGAGTTGCGCGGACGGCTGATCAAGGCTGCTGTTGCGTTGGCTGTGGCCGCGCTCCTGACCAGTATCTTTGCGGGAGAGATCATAAAGTTCTTGCTCAAACCTTATGGGGGCAAACTCCAGACCCTGGGGCCGACCGAGAATGTCATCTCGTATTTTCGCGTAGCGTTGTTATCGGGTGCCGCATTGGCAATGCCGGTCATTGTTTACCAGTTGTTGGCCTTTGTGATGCCGGGCTTGACCGCTAAGGAGCAGCGCTGGATCCGCCTTAGCGTGCCATTTACGGCGCTGTTATTTCTCGCAGGTATCTCCTTTGCTTGGTACGTGATGGTGCCGGCCGCCATTGACTTTTTGGCCAATTTTCGTTCAGATCTGTTCTTGAACGAGTGGACGGCTCGCGAGTACATCTCGTTTGTCGTTTCGGCCGCTTTTTGGGTCGGCGTGAGCTTTCAAATGCCGCTCGTCACTTTTATCCTGGCCAAGGTGGGGCTGGTGACGCCTCGGTTCTTGTTCAAGAATTGGCGCCTCGCTGTGGTGGTCATCTCTGTGATCGCTGCTGTCATTACCCCGACCGTTGACCCGTTCAATATGGCGCTCCTGATGTTACCTTTGCTAGGGCTGTACGG
>JAFGEY010000310.1 GCA_016931365.1 Anaerolineae bacterium | reverse complement strand
GGCGACGCCGTGGCGGTCAGCGAGGTGGTCGACGAGACACTGGCGCAGTTGCTCAAGCGCGAAGTGTCGGACCTGATCATCGCCCCCGGCTACGAGCCGGCGGCGTTGCGGGTGCTCAAGGCCAAGCAAAACGGCGGCTATCGCGTCTTGCAGATCGATCCCGATTACGAGCCGCCGGACATCGAATACCGCGACCTGTTTGGCTTTCGCCTGGAGCAGCAGCGCAACACCGCGCCGATTGGGGCCGCTTTGTTCAAAAACATCGTTTCGGCCAACAAGACGCTGCCCGACGATGTTTTGCGGACGATGGTGGTGGGGACGCTTGCGCTCAAGTACACCCAGTCCAACTCGGTCGGCGTGGCCTATGACGGGCAGGTGATCGGCATGGGCGCGGGGCAGCAGTCGCGCGTCCACTGCACCCGTCTGGCCTGCGACAAGGCCGACAAGTGGATGCTCCAGTTACACCCGCGCGTGCTCGGACTCGATTTCAAGGATGGTCTGAGCCGGCTGGACAAGACCAACCTGATCGATCAATACCTGCTGTGGGATCAACTGTCCGACGCCGAGATCGCGCGCGCGCTGGACGGGTTCAACACGCCACCTCAGCCGCTCATGCGCGAGGAGCGCGCCGCGTGGATCGCTCAATTCGACGGGCTGTGCCTCACCTCGGACGCCTTTTTCCCCTTCCGCGACAGCATCGACCGGGCCAGCCGCAGCAACATCCGCTACGTGGCCCATCCCGGCGGATCGCTGCGCGACAAAGAGGTGACTGCCGCGGCCGATCAATATGGTATGGTGCTCATGCAGACCGGTTTGCGCTGTTTTCTGCATTGAGCGAAAAATCTTTTTTTTTCTCGAAAGGAGACAGACAAAATGGAAGAATTAATCAAGCTGGTTGCGCAAAAGGCCAAAATTCCCGAAGCCACCGCCAAAACAGCCGTTGAGACGGTGATCAAGTTCCTCAAGGAAAAACTGCCGGAGCCGATAGCCGGTCAGATTGACGGAATTCTGTCACAGGCTGGCGCGCTTGGCGGGCTTGGCGGGCTGCTCGGCAAAAAGTAGCCAAAGTAGCCACGGCAACTTGGTGCCGACAGCACTGGTAGGGGCGCAGCACTGCTGCGCCCTTTTTTTTTTCAGGAGGCAAACCGTGGACACACACCAATTGGCCTTTTATGGCGGCGCACCGGTGCGGGAAAC
This sequence comes from Anaerolineae bacterium, assembly GCA_016931365.1. The sequence continues at coordinate 2,896 of JAFGEY010000310.1, read as the reverse complement.
GCCATTTCCCAATCGTGGGCACATCGGCGAGGAGGAAAAGGCCGCCGTCGACGCGCTGTTCGATCGTGCCATCGCCACCGGTGCAGCGCCCGGCTACAACGGGCCGGAAGAAACCGCCTACTGCGAGGAATTTGCCCGCTGGATGGGCGGCGGCTATGCTGATGCGGTGAGTTCGGGCACGGCGGGGATTTACGTCGCGCTCAAGGCATTGGCTTGCCCGCCGTTCAGCGAAGTCATCGTTGGCGCTGTCACCGACCCCGGCGGCATGATGCCGATCCCGCTGCTCAACCTGATCCCGATCGTGGCCGATGTCGCGCCGGGCAGTTTCAACACCGGCCCGGCCCAGGTCGAGGCGCTGATCTCGCCGCTGACCAGCGCCATCGTCGCGCCGCACATTGGCGGCGAACCGGCCGATATTGCCGGAATTATTCGCGTAGCCAGGACGAGAAACATCCCCATCATCGAGGATTGCTCACAGGCGCACGCGGCCCGGCTCGACGGGCGGCTGGTCGGCACGTTTGGCGACCTGGCCGTTTTTTCGACCATGTTTGGCAAGCATCACAGCACGGGCGGGCAGGGGGGATTGGTGTTAACACGCGATGAGGCATTGTACCAGCGGGTTCGCCGGGCATCGGATCGCGGCAAGCCTTTCTTTTTGCCGGGAGGAACGCTCAATGTCGAGGCGGCGCTCAACTTGAACCTCAACGACCTGGCAGCGGCGATCGGCCGGGTGCAGTTGAAAAAGCTGCCCGCGCAGATCGAAAAGCGGCGCGAGATGGTGCGCAAAATTGTCGAGGGGGTTGGCGGGCTGTCCGCGGTGTCGCTGCCCGATGCGCTGCCCGGTGCAGAGCCGAGCTACTGGTTTGGGCGGCTACGCTTTCATCCCGAGCGCGCCGCGTGCGACAAGGCGACCTACTGCCGGGCCTTGCAGGCCGAAGGTCTGCCGGTCACAGTGGATTATGACGCGGCGGTGCCACACTGGATGCCCTGGTTCACCGAGCGGCGGGTGTTCGGCGCGAGCGGCTATCCGTGGGCCAGTCCCGATTACAAGGGGGATCCCGACCGCCAGTTCGAGTGTCCCAACCTGCGCGAGGCCATCGCCCGGCATTTCATCGTCCATTTCAACGAGGGCTGGCAGGACGGCGATATCGCCGATGCGATAGCGATGTTGATCAAGGTAGACGCTGCATTTGCGGCATAAAGTGCGGGCGCAGTCACCCGGCGCTGATCGCTTCGACCAGTTCGCGGCAAAAGTCGGGGATGTCGGGCACAACGCGACCCCAGACAATGTTGCCGCTGCGGAAAGCGGCTTTGTCTTCAATCCAGGTGGCGCCGGCATTGATCAGGTCGTCTGCGATCCCTTCCGAGCCGGTCGCCCGGTGTCCCTTGACGATCCCGGCCGAGATCAGCACTTGCCCGCCGTGGCAGATCGCGCCGACGATCTTGCCCTGCTTGTACGTGTCACGCACCAGCGCCTTGACCGCTTCATAGCGGCGGATTTTGTCCGGCGCCCAGCCGCCGGGCACAATGATGGCGTCGAACTGATCGGCGCTGATCTCACTTGCGCCCACGTCGGCGGTGGCGGTCAGTCCGCCTGATTTGCCGGGGTACGTCTCTCCGGCCTTGAGGCCGATGACTGTCGTTTGCGCGCCTTCTTCCTGCATGCGCATCAGCGGCACCCAGAATTCCAGCTCTTCAAAGCCCGGCCCGACCAGAACGGCGATTTTTTTCCCTTTCAGCTTCATGGTTCGCTCCTTGTGGTGTGATGGGTACAGCATAGCATGCCGGCGCGCGCCTGTCAACGACAAAAGACGGCATTTCCCGGAAGTTATGCAGCATCTGGTTACATGCTTCCGGGAAAATCAAAGGAGTGAACCGGCCACGCGATGTGACTCGTTATCGCAGCGGGTATTTGGGCGCGGCGATCTGCCGGGACAGGCTCCATAGCAGGAACAACACGCCGGTCAGGATGAGCAGTCCGGGGCCAACCAGCTTGAACAGCCACCAACTGGCCCACATGGCGCTCATTGAGACGATGGCGGCCATCCCAATCAGGCCGACGCCGGAGATGGAGCAGAGGATTAACCCGGCCAGCATCAGCCCGCCGATGCGCTTCCACGCGCCGATGCCGAGCAGAGATACGCCCACCGACAGCGGTTCGATCGTCCACATCACCGCCCACACGTCCCACATCCCGGTGATGGCGCAGAATTGAAAGAGCAGCCCGTTCGCGCCGATGACCGTCGCCGGGATGAGCAGCCAGATCACCTGCATGTGGAGCGCCGCAGCGATAAACCCGGCGGCCACGCCCAGCACTTCCAGCGGCCACAGCCAGCTCCACGCGCCCCACCAGCCGGTCAGGCTGCAAAAGAGCAAAATCGCGCCGGTAGTAAGGATGGGAATGCCGGGAATGTACAGTCCGCCCAGCCCGCGCTTGCGGCGATTCAGCAGCGGCGGCATGATAAAGCACCAGCCCACACCGCTCACGATCAGCGGCCACAGGCGCAGCAGACCCCAGTGCAGCATGTGAATGCCAAAAGCGGGCAGGATCGTCGTCGCGCCCAATGACATCAACCCGATCAGAATCAGCACCGCCCCCACAATCAGAGAATTGCGTTTGTCCATTGTTTCAACCCCTTTCCATTGATACCATTCATGTTCACCAATGCTATTCGGTGATTTATGTGTATGATATCATAGGCCTGCCGGCACTGCCTATCGGTTGGCTAACAACCGGCTATCAGCTTGAGCTACAACTTGCGTGGGGAGGGGGATTGAGAAGGAGAGCGGGTTTTTATCAAAAATCCAGGTAACTGCTCAGCCACAGTACAAATTTAAAGAAACGCTAATGCAAAACAAATAAACGCCAGCTATAATGTGCGCTATGAAAATGGAT